>JAZDHD010000201.1:0-63829 GCA_043806215.1 Pseudomonadota bacterium
ACTACCGTAACCTCTCAAAAACCCCGGGCGAATTCCAAGAATTCCCCTCCCCGACCCTCCCCGCAAGCAGGGAGGGAGCGCTTCCCCCCGCTTGCGGGGGGATAAGAGGGGGGAAATGGCCCGGACTTATTGAGAAGTTACTCACTACCCCTCTGGAATTCCCGTGGCCGCGTCTCAGGTTCAAGTCTCGCCAAGAAAAGGCTTGATCCCACTGCGGGATCATAATATACTCTTGAGTGTCCAAATTACTAAACGACACCTCTTCCATCAGGAGGGAGCAATGTGGAGACGATTGGGCGGCTGAAAATTTGAGGAGAAATTGATATGAGGGTCATTTCACGTGCAATGCTCCGGGATTACTGGAGTAAGCACCCAGACGCCGAGCGTAGGCTGAAGACTTGGGAGAAAAAGACCAAGCGTGCCCACTGGAGAAAAGCACAGGATGTTATTGACGACTATCCCAAGGCGAGTCCGATCGGTGAAGACCGGATCTACTTCCGCCTTGGTCCGTTAAGGCTTATAGTTATGATCTCTTACGCTCAGGAGAAAGTCTTCACCAGATGGGTCGGTAATAAGAAGGAGATCAATAAAATCGACGTTGCGACGGTTTAACCCCGTCGCCACGTCATATAGGCAAGAAGACATATAAGACAGTGCATATGGTGAATGTATGTATATTAAATCCATACGAAATGAGATAGATCATAAAGCTGCTCTGGCTCGTATCGAGCAGCTTTGGAACGCCAAACCCGGAACTCCGGAGTATGAAGAAGCGGATGTGCTCGCGACTCTGGTTGATGCTTACGAAGATGAACAATTCCCTACGGGGGACCTGGATCCGATCGAGACGATTCTGATCAGAATGGATGATTTGGACCTGACACGGAAGGACTTGGAACCATGCATTGGAACACGAGCCCGAGTGTCTGAAATCCTGAACCGGAAACGCGCCCTGACGCTTCCAATGATTCGAAAACTCTCGGCCCTACTGAGAGTGCCGGCAGATTTTCTCATCGCTGATTATCAGGTTGAATCGGTCTCACGTCATAACCAAGGCGACAATGCGGCGGTTGCGAGGTAGGCCGGGGCCCATGAGGGACGACCGCATGGAATCCGAGAAAATCGGCAGGGTGCACAAAAAAGACTTGACACGAGAGCGACCGCAGAGTTTAATGTATATACACGTATGTATATAAGAACGGGGCAGAGCGTTCGCCGGAATAGGTCCGCAAGGTGGACTCGGACCGGGAAACGGAGCGCGGCAACGGCCCGAAACAGGGCACACCTTGTTCCGGGGTGAGAGTGCGCATTCCATGACTCGTACGAAGCGTAAGAAAAAGACGGATACGAAATGGAGGACTCCCGTCAGGACAAGCAAGGAGGAGATTCAGGAAAAGGCTATGGATCTGTTCCTGCGTAAGGGATACCACGGCACGTCCACCACGGAATTGTGCGAAGCCATCGGCATATCGAGGCCAACGCTTTACTGGTATTTTCAAGACAAGGAAGATATTCTCTTCTCGATCCACAAAGACACCATCGAAAAGCATATTCAGCCCATAACGGCCCGAATGCAGGAAACAAAGGATCCGCTTGTCAGGTTACATGTGTTCATTCGTATGTACGCTCGTACCATGTGTTTGTGTCCCCACCCGAAGGTGTTAATCAATGAGACTCCCTACCTTGCACCCGAGCACGAAGCATGGGTGCGAGGTAAATGGTCCGATGTTTTCCGGTCGGTCCGTGAAGCGATTCGTGAACTGAAGGATGAGGGCAAGATCAAAGAGTTGCCCGATCTGTTCACGGCGTTCAGCCTCATCGGCATGGTTTCATGGCCTTACACGTGGTTCGATCACTCCAGACCGGAAAGTCTCGAGAGCCTGGTGGAAACCATGGAAGAGATCTTCTTCTACGGGGTTTTGAAGCCCGGGATTTCACGGCATGCTCACTGCCGAGAGGTTGACGACGTCGCTCACCACCGGAGTGAGCAATCACAGGGCGGTTAGAACCGCAACCTGACGACCCCTGATATGGGAGGTTACGACCGGACCCGTTCATAAGGTGAAGATGCGGGGGGCGGATTCGGCGTTTTCCAATATACATACGTGTATATATAGGTATACCCGATGAGGGAAGGTCGAATCGATCCCCTTGTCGGAAGAATAACGAATTTGACGAAACGGCCGAAAAAAAGCCGATGAATGGACGCGGGATGCCTGTGTTCGCCGGGAGTCTCCGCGATTTCCAGGTTCAAGGCCGGCGCAGGAAGAAGGAGCAAGAAATGGATCTCGGGTTATCGTGGGAAGCAGAGGAATTTCGGCGGCACGTTGCCAGATTCGTGCAGGAACGGCTTGCGCCGATTGCCGAAGATCTGGACAAGACCGGAGAACCGCCGCTGGATCTCGTCCGGGAAATGGGAGGACTGGGTTTTCTAGGGGTAAAGTTCCCTGAGGAGTACGGCGGGGCGGGGGTGGATCAACCCAACACCTATCACTGCATCCTGGTGGAGGAGTTGGCCAAAGTGTCGGCCGGGTTTTCCGCAACGGTTGCAATGACCACGTCTGTTCCGCTTCTGTCCGTCTATCACTTCGGTTCCGAAGATCTGAAGCAGAAGTATCTGGTACCCGCCCTGCGGGGTGAAAAGATCGCAGCATTTGCCTTGACCGAGCCGGGGGCCGGTTCCGACGCTGCGGCAGTACGCACCCGGGCGGTGCGGGACGGCGATTCATATGTTCTCAACGGAACGAAGATCTTTATCTCCAACGGCACCATAGCGGACTTCATTACGGTTGTTGCGAAAACGGAATCCGACACGGGAAAGAAGGGGATGTCCATCTTCCTGGTGGATACCGCCATGAAAGGGTTCCGCGTGGGCAAGAGACTGAGTAAGTTCACGACGCATTGTTCGGATACCGCGGAACTCGTTTTTGAGGACCTCGTGGTTCCCAAAGACCATCTGCTGGGAGAAGAGAATACCGGTTTGCTCGGCATCATGCCGCACCTGGAGGCGGACCGGATCATGACCGGGGCGACTTCCCTGGGATTGGCCAAAGCTGCATACGAAGCGGCACTCCAGTATTCAAAAGAGCGGGAACAGTTCGGAAGACCTATTTCCAAGTTCCAGGCGGTGCGTTTCCGACTTGCGGAGATGCTGGCTTTGCTGGAGAGCTCGGAACTCTACCTCTACTACGCGGCGGCAAAGGCGGATCGAGGAGAAAAGGTATCCAAAGAGGCGGCCCTCACAAAGATAATCGTATGCGAAGCGGCGAACAAGATCTGCTCGATGGCGCTCTCCATCTTCGGCGGTTATGGATTGATGACCGAGTACCCCGTGGAGCGGTTCCTCCGCGATTCCTACTTCCCTCTTATCGGCGGGGGGACACCCGACATTATGCGTGTAGTGGTGGCCAGGGAGATAGGGATTTGAGCAACGACAAGCGTGAAGGTGTCCGAAGTATCCAAGGATGGCCGCACGACAACCGGATCTCGCTGTCACGACGACAGGATAACCATATACTGGAAACGGCCAAGCCACTAACTTCTTAACCTTAATTCGCAAAGGAGGATCCTGTGAACAAGCTCTTTGCACTAGCGGCAGTTGTCGTCTTGTGTGCCGGTCTGACTGCAAGACCGGTATTGGGAGAAGAACCCATTATCATAGGAATTCCCACCTCTCTGACGGCTCTGGAAGGAAAAGAGTCGCTCAGAAGTGTGGAAATGGCGGTTGAGGAGATCAACGCGAAAGGCGGCGTCAAGGTTGGAAGCGTGAAGAGACCGCTGAAGGTTGAAGCCATTGATTTGAGGGATTCCTCACCCGGGGTTCCCGTGACTGAAGCCCTCCTCGGGGTGGAGAAGCTCATCACGGAAAAGAAGCCCACCGCTCTGGTGGTTGGGCCGTTCAGGTCCGAGGCTTTGCTTGCAAGCATGCACATAATGGCGAAATACAAGATGCCCCTGCTCGGAACCATCGCCATGTCGCCCAAGTCGGGGGATCTGATCAAGCAGGAACCTGAAAAGTTCAAGTACATCTTTCGGGTATCATATAATGCCATGTACATGGTGAAGGACGTGTCGAGCGCTCTTGGATACATGAAGGACCAGTTCGGATTCACAAAAATCTTCACCATGCATCAGGACGTGCTCTGGGCCAGGGCCAGCGCAGACAAGACGGCCGAAGTGTCGGCAGCCAAGTTCGGCTTTGAACGCGTGGGAAACGAAGCGTATCCTACGGGGGCATCGGATTTTTCAGCCGGCCTTTCCAAGGCGAAAAGCAAAGGGGCTCAGATCATACTCGTATTCTTCGATATGCCCGAGGGCGGGATCCTGGTCAAGCAGGCCATCGCAATGAAGATTCCTGCTCTGATCGCCGGATCCATGGCTCCTATGGCCGGCACCGAGACCTGGAATTCCTTCAACGGCAAGATCGGCGGTATGCTGAATGTGGTCTACGAACTGGGCAACGCCATGGCCAGCGACAAGTACCCTCCATCCAAGAAGTTCTACGACGCTTACGCGAAGAAATACGGCGTGCCCGTTCAATCGTGTCACGGTCCCGCCCCGTCGTACGACTCGGTTTATATTCTGGCGGAGGCTATCGAACGAGCCGGCACGTTGGATCCTGAGAAGCTCGCGGCGGAAATAAAGAAAACCGACCGGGTCGGCGTTATCGGCAGGATCAAATTCGACGACGCAAATCAGGCCATTTACGGGGACGATCCTCAGAAAACCGCGTCCAGTTGCACATTTCAATGGACGGATGACGGTAAGCGCCTCATAGTGTTTCCTGCATCGATCTCGGAAGGCCCAATAAAGCTTCCCGAGTGGATGAAGAAAGTGAAGTGAGTCCGGCTGAAGCCGACCGTTGCCGGCCGCTGCCGCCGCCACAACTTCGGTGCGGCACGCGGCCGCTCCCGCTGCCGAATCGTGGAACCCCGTCAGCTGCCTACCACGAGCTTGCCGTCGGCATCATACGCAATCGTGCCGTTCTCGATCATGGCCGTGACCCATGCCACGGGCTCGTTGTACAGGTCGCCTTCGTATTCGCTCACATTGGTGCCCAGCATCTCGTTGCCGATCTGAATGAGATGGTTGGTGGACAAACCGCCCGCCTTTGCCCACATGGCCGCAGCCTTGTAAAAGGTTTCCTTGTCGCTGATCCGTGCACTGTGCGTCTTCAGGCGCCACTGATGGATCCCGAATTCGTTCTGGATCAATTCCGTGGTGACCTTTTCGTCGAATGCGCTGCGGATGGGCTCAAACACCTGCGTCTCGGCCACCTCCAATGATGCGTACGCCGTGGCATGGGTGTAGTCGGTGGATGCCCCCGTGAAGATCGGCGGCAGACGGTAGACTTTCCGGATGGTTTGCTCGACGTGCGTCAAGAAGTTGGCAAACATGTAGTCCTCGTTGCGGTCCAGATTGATGAACTCAGGCTTGGAACCGCCTTTGGAAGCCCCCGTGTTGAGATCGAAGCCGAAGGTGTCCGGTTCCACATTGAGCACCACCCATTGGTTGTATTTGCGGGGATCGCGCCATTCTTGCAGAGTCCGTTCCAGGTGCTTCCGGGTACCCTCGGAGATGGTCCCGTTCTGAAAGAGAAGGATGCCCTTGGGAACCGCACCCTGGTCGAGCAGATCGTAGTTGAGCCAACGGGCAACCCACCTCGCCTTCGCATCCACCAGCACCGACACCCATCGGGGGATCCCGTAGACATTTCCCGCGAAGTTGTCGCGGAACCACCAGACCTCGGTGGCCTTGTTGGGATAATCGTTCGGCTCCCGGATATACTCGTGGGTGACCCGGTCCCTGATGAACTCCCCGGTATCCGCGTCCAACACCCGGGGATCCCCGAATTCCTTGAACCAACGCAGCGTGTTTCCCGTGGGCGAGATCAGACGGGCAAAGCGCCGAAACCGACGGTAAACGGTTAGATCCACGAGGTTTCCCGACCTGGGAATCTTCACGTTGACGGGAATCTCCTCCTCGTCCAGTTCAGTTGCCCTCACCCGGGTGCTCGGCAGGTAGTAGAGCCGTTCCACCTCGCCGTGAAGATTGCGGAGCGCTTCGACAAACGCATTGCCCGTAACCTCCCTGTCGAGACGGATCTTCTTTCGAAGCGCTTGAAAGGAATGCTTTTCGTTCACCCGGCTAAAAAAGTCTTGGATTCTGTCCTTGTCCGCTCGAGACGAAGCGGTGTCCTTCTGTGTCTTGTCGTCCCCGGTGAACTCGAAATCGTGCCGGCGCTCACAATTGCTCACCACCGACTCGATGCAGGACCACAAGACGTCACACTGCTCGTAGATCCGCCAGAGATCCGCGAAGGAGTAGGGTGGTTCCAGAATGCCGCGGTTGCGGTAGAGCTTCGCGAAACGGTCCTCGTCTTCTTCGGTTCCCCGCCGGTGCACCACGGAATCGGACTTGGCTGCAAGGTTGCTCCTCACCGGCGCGGGATTGTGGTGCATGGGACGACGGCCGCTGTTTTTCTCTCGGATGAGATCATTAATGATTCTCGTCAACTGTGCTTTCGTGGGTTTGTCGTGGGGCATGGCGGACCTCCGATGGTGAGCGGCGAACCACATCAGGCATGCGGTGTGGATTGGGTTTCTCGAACTTCGGCAGCAGACGCAATCGGTCGGATCACAAAGCAATGCCCGGCAGGCAATGCACTTTCTGTTTGACTGGGGGCATCGTCTGCCGGCATGATGCAACAGCGGGTTTTAAATACCCATTGAGCCGGTTATGGGCCGTCGGCGTGCCGTGGAATTACGCGGCAAAGTGTTCGACAATGGGGCCGAGAAAGGGAAGACAGCTTATGAAAACCATAGCATCCAATGACTACTACACGGTGTCGGTGGACGGACTGAAGAATCGCCTCTTCTTGTCCGCTTCCGGCATGTGGGTCAAGGAAGGCGAGGTCAAGAATCTCGTTCCTGATGTGCAGGCCGCGCTGGCCGAGCTGCAACCGAATCTGACAATCCTCGTGGATGCCCGCGGGATGCAGGGGACTTCTCTTCCGGACCTGTTCGTGGATGCCCAGAAGGCTGCCGTGGCAAAGGGGATCAAGAGGGTGGCCTCGGTCTATGAACGGGAGAGCTTCTTCAAGCTGCAGGCCGAAGAGATTGCTCAGACCAGCGGGTTTCCCGTCAAGCGGTTTGCCGCCATGGAAGAAGCGCAAGCCTGGCTGGACGAAGCATAATCGGCGGCTGATCCTGTTTTGCTAAGCGTGTGTCCCAAGACAAATCTTGCAAGTTGGCAATCGGGGGACACGATTCCGAGTTTCGCTAGGTAGCATGGCTCCACTAGCGAAATCGGATCATGTCCCCCGATTGCCGGAAGCCCCCATGACTACACCATTCGCCCGAGAAGCCCTCGATGTGATAGGTTTATTTTGGGACAAGCACTAAAGCAGGATCCCCGGAGATTCGGTGAAAACCCCATACAAGGCAGGCGTCCGGCCTGTGTCGGTTATTCTTTTCCTTGAACGCCCGGCAGGGACGCCGGGACGCTACTGAATCCCGGGAAGCAGCCAACGCCCGCCTGCTTTGGTAGCGCCGGCCTCCGTGCCGGTACTCTTTGATCATGCGCCCGGCATCCCGCGCAGAACGCGGGACGGGTCGCTACCGCGCGTTCTCAACAATACGACACCGTACTGAGGAAACGGAGCACTCAGTCCCCTACCGTCAGACGTCTGACCCGCTTCAAATTGCGGTGGAGGTAATTGCCCGTTTGCACCGGCGCCTTGATGACCCGGCCGGCCTTGGCGGAATTGTGATACACACTTCCCGGATGCTCGAACATTCCCGTGTGCCCGAACGGCCTATCGGAATCGGGCCAGGTCCAGAATGCGAAATCACAAGGCCCCCGGATGCTCTTCGGGACGATCACGGAACGGAAACCGCATAGTCCCTGAGCGTAATCGATGCTGCGGCACCGTTCCACCTCAATGCCGCAATCGGTGAGGATCTGTTCCACGAACTTGGAGCAGTCCCAGTCGCCCCATTGATACGCATAACCCAGTACTTCATATTCCGCGGCAACATGTTGGAGACATTCACAGTCGGTCTTGAATGATACCGCCGGAGAGCTACCGGACACAGTAAGCCACAGCAACAATGAGAGCAATGGTAACCTTCGCACATGCATCGGTACTTTCACCTACCTTTTCCATCCAATTGCCCGGCGTCAACAGATCGAACAAGAATGCGGAGAAAATGAGCGCAGGGACCATGGTGAGGAGCTTCGCTCCTCTGAGTGCAAGGTGCCGCTGAAACTCGCCCATTTCCGCGCCCGACCAGAGATACCATGCGGCATAGAGGATGAGCCAACCGAGGAAGGATACCCAGAACAGCCTTTCGGTGTTTCTCGTGATCATTGAATTCCTTTCGAGGATCGATGATGAGGATGGAGGTTGGATTGAGGTGATACGGTATTGCTGAACGGACGGGCATAAACCTTGCGACGATGCTTCAATCCAAGTGCTGCATTCCACAGGTTCGGTCAAGCATTTTCGTCTCGTTGCAGGGCAGGGTGCCTCAAAGAAGAATATCCGGGCACGTCATCTTGGTGGGACGGGCATCTTGCCCGTCATTGACAGTCCCGCGGGGCGCGGGGCTGTCCCAGCGGGCTGGGGTCCAGGGGAAAGAGACCGGTTCCGGCCTGCGCCGGGGAGACGGAACTCGATACGCAGCCGAATGTACGAAACCGGGTACTTATGGTGCAGGATAAACGAAACGGGAGGATCGACTATCCTTTTGCCATTCGGCCACGGTGAATCCGTTCCTGTCTTTTTCCGTGACCAGGGTGCTTGTGGCTGCGATTTCTCGAAAGGTCTCTCTCAGTGCTGGTTTACAGAGCGACCAATCGATGTCGGGTGCATACGGTGTGATTCCGGCTTCTCCGTCGGGGTTGTACTGCGCAGTGCAGAAATATTCGATGACGGTTTCCTCCAGGAAGAGGTTACCGTGTGCAAAGCCCGGCGGCACCCAAATCCATTCGGATGTCGTATAGCCGGGCCTGGCCGGCATATCGTGGGCAACGATCTTGCCGAAAGCGGGCGAATCCTTCCGGATGTCCAGCGCCAAATCGATCATCCGGCCGTGAACGGTCCGTACCAATTTGCCCTGAGGCGGATCCCATTGGAAATGCAGGCCGCGGACGGTGCCGATCTTGGAAAAGCTCTCATTGCTTTGGACAAAATCGCGACCTTCCAGGCAAGGGATCTCGGGGTGATCCCGGAAATCGGATTGCCTGAATGTCTCGGTGAAATAGCCCCGATGATCATGAAACCTGCCGAAGGTGATAACCTTTATTTCCGGTAAGGCTAGTGACTGAACAGAGATGATTTTCATGGTTCACTCCAATCGTGCGGTTCTCATTCGAGAAGATCCGCCCCATCACGGTTTGCAGCGGCGCGTCTGCCCATCCCGGATTACAATATTCCCTTCCTCCGTTCGGGTAAAGAGCCCGATGGGGAGATCCCGCGGTCCCGGAAGGGGAGTCGGCCCACAACATCCCGATTTCGTTAAATGTGTCAGGTTCCTCAGTACGTGCGGACATCATGTGCATACATCACGTCAAAGTAGATTTCACGGCGGACGATCCTGCCCGAGGTCTCACGGGGATAGGAAAGCCCGGAGACCTTGGTTTCGTACAAACACGCGCTAAGGTCCGTCCCGATGGCTTGCCTAAGCTCTTCGCCCAGCATCGTTCGACGGATTTCGTCCTCAAAGCTTGCGAGCTCCTCCGGGGCCTTTTCTTCCGAAGTACCGTGATACGTGACTGAGAGTCCTACGTGGGCCGTTCTTGTGACAACCGGGCCTATGGACCGGTCGTCAACGTCGTCGCCAAGGTCGATCAGCGTCACCGAAGGCATCTCGCCGACGGATGCCGCCTTGCGCAGGCTTCTTGAGATGACCGGCGGCCCCGGCAAGTCTCTCAGGCCGGCCTTGATTGCTTGGAGAATCCGTTCCCGTCCGGACATGTGGCCTCCTTATTGCTTTCCGGGCGTTAACTTGAGCCTGTTGGTCGGCTTGGACTTGGGTTCATTCTCATAACGTCCCGAAGGGACCTGAGATGTTAGCCGGGCCTTTCAAGGCCCGGAAATCGAGCTTATCCCGTTCTCCCGGGGGATGAATCCTCCCGGCTAAATTCCTAAGTGCCTTCGGCACATTAAGATCGCTGCATCTCAACACCTAAGACGGTGGGCATGCCTCGATTCATTTGTACGACCGGCTTGGTCTCTGTTCTTCGCAGCCCGGGCCTCCGTGCCCGGAAATTCTTCTCGCAGGCTCCCAACATTCCTACGAGACGACAATGTGTGACCGAACTTATGAAATGAAGCACTACGGAATGGCCGTATCCCCTTCTAACTCAACCGAAAACAGGTATGCCCATGCCCGCACGTGTGCATCGAACGCGTTGCATCCCGTCTCCTCCCGGATCCGCTTCTTCACTTGCTCGTGTTCCTCGAGGATCTCACGTCGCGTCCCATCGGCAACCCTGATGGGACACGACTCGTCCCTTATCCTCCCCGTACTCATCGGCACCTCGTTTCCCGCATCCATTGCGGCGCAGCACTGCGATCTGCTGCACAAAAAGGTCATCCAGACGCCGCATGAGGACGCGTATCAACTCCCTGGTCTGTTCCCGGGAGAGTTTTGCGGCCTCGGCGAAATCCCTCGTTTCATCGGCCACATTATCCAGCCTGTTGAAAAACTTTTGCAGATAGGGGCACTTGTCCATCTCGCAGCTTTTCCAATGATCTTCGTTGCCGAGTCTTTCGGTATCTTCCACGTGTTTGATGAAGACTCCGTTGAACCGCGCAACGGCCTCCCGGACTTCAGCAAGCATCATCGGGAATTGGGATGCATGGTTTTCCATTTTCTCGAGAAGATCGTAGATCCGGAGTGCCCATGACTTGACGTACTTGAACGCGAGAAATGTGGCCAGCGCAAGACCCGGTAAGACCACGAAGGCGACAAAGAGGCCGTACGCCCGGACGACTTCGAGTATGTCCTTCAAGTTCGACGGCGACATGGCTACTCTCCAAAGCCCCAGAAGAACAACCGGGCAAAATCGCACGCAACCCAGGAATCCGGATTAGGAACGTTGGACCATCCGCAGGCGCAATTCCTCAGCCTGGACACCGCGGTTACCGGCAATCCAGGGAAGGTTACCGTGCACCGTTTGTACGAATCCCAAGTGTTGATGTTGAAGTATCCCTTGCCGGTCGGCGTCTTGTTTCCGTCGAGGCCGTACGCAATTTGCAGGTCCACCGATGCTACGGCATTGCCCCCGTCTTGCCCCGCGAAAAAGCTGAAGGCCATTGTGGAGGCCGTGGGTGGAACGGCACCGCCAATCTCCGTATTGCCCAGTGAAACATCGGCGTTTCCCGCGACCTCTATATACGGGTCGTACTGGTAGAGCCAGTTTGTTTTGTGAAAACGTTTTACCGTACCGTCGCTCTCCAGACGGATACACCCCAAATACAGACAATCCATCCCGTCAGGTGGAATCATCTGCAACCATTCCCCGGCTTGGATCTCACTGCTCACGTTACCGGCTATTGAAATCGAGTCCGGCGTCCCGTTTGCCGTGTCGGCTATGGTGTAGATGTTGCCGTGATGGGTCCCGAGAGTGAGCAGCATAAGTCGATAGCCGTTGAAACAATCGTCCGCATCGACGAACGTGGAATTGTCCGTCACGCCGTCATTGTGCTCGGCCGGGCGGATCCCGGTGTATGCCGAACCGTCGTAAACCGCCGAGACCGCACGGATGAACGGGATGACGAGTATGCCGGCCGCCGCGGTCATGAATACGGAATACCAAGAGCTTGGAGCGACTCCGCCGATCATGGTTGCGGCATCATCTACATCCGCCTCGAATGCCGTTTCCACATCCCAGTACGACGCCATGTTGTGCACATCCCGATACTGCCCGTCGAGTCTCCAGCCGGCTCGATAGTACCGGCCTGCGGGTACGGTGATCGAGCCCGTGTCCCTATACTTGATCGCCGGCGGCGTGTAGTCCGGGCTTACCATCGTCGCGGAAACGGATACGACATCGTCTTCCTCGGTGAATTGGCCGTTGTTGAACGTCCTCAATTCAAGGTCCACGCCCGACTTCCGTTTGAATACCCCGACGCCCCCGCCGCGATTACTGGCGGTATTCGCCTCTCCGCCGCCCACGTATCCGCTGATGGCCGCATCGATGCCCTTGAGATGTGCCGCCAGGTCGTTTTCATCGTCGGCTTCGGCTATGGAGGCGTCAGGTACATAATTTGTCGGATTCCAGTCAATATCGAGCTTGTCGCCGTCGATTTCTTCCCACGCGGGAACGCCCGACGAAATTTGCAGCGTATGCCCGTCCGGGTTCGTTCCAATTGCCAGACGGTCCAGGGCGGGTGCGGCGTTCACCACAAGCAGGTCGCCGGCGGTCATGCCGTCGGAAACACCGGATTCCACATCCGCAAGATCCTTCAGGTGCAAGGCAACCCATGCCGGAAGTCCGCTCGACTGTCGCAGACACGCACCATCCGCGCCTCGAGCCAACCGGCTCCATTTCGTACCGTCAAAGTAGATCAAGTCGCCCTGCGCGGCGGAATCGGTAACGGCATCGTCGACACCGCCCAAATCCTTCAGGAGAAGCTCGGCAAATTCGTATCCCGTGTCGCCGGCATTCCTCCGCAGGACCTGAAACGCCCCGGAAGCCGCCACCGCGCCCACGGCCGAAGAACCGTTACCTTGGAGGATGCCCGTGAGGCCCGACAGGGTGATGCCCGCAAATTCAGGGGCGCCGGCGGTGTTGATATCCTGGGGCGCACCGAGCGTGATTTCACTGTCGGTGTGGACCACCGTCACCTGATTGGCGGTCCCCGATAGGCGTTTTGCCCCAAGGTCATCCGCATTGCCGTTCACGGCGACCACGCCGTTGGGCGTACGCACATATTCCCCGGATTGCGTCTCTGTCGCCATCAGATCGACCAGTTCGTGGCCGGCCCCGGCATCATTGACCCGGAGAAACTTCTTGCCGTCCTCCGTGGTCGGGGCGGGAAGGGATTGAAGCACGTCGATTTTCGCCCGGGACAAGGCCGCCGCCGGGATGCTTCCGCCGCCCGTGGTGCTCGTGTGACTGTGGGGAGGCAAGTTCGACGAAGCATTCACCTCGTCGGCATAGGTTGATCCGACCTTGATGTGGGTCAGGTTTTCGGTGAGCACGGATTCCGTCACGGTCACGGTGGTCGTATCCGTACCGGCATCGTAGGATGCCCCGCTCACCGTCCCTTCGGCAGTTCCGTCAATTCCCATCAGGAACAGAATCCTTAGGGTCCGCGGCAGGTTGGGGGTCCTGTTTCCCGATACGGTGAACTGCACGGCTGAATTATAGGTCGCGGATATTGCCATGTGTATGCCTACCAGTCGTAGCTGCGTATTCTTGAGAATGTCCCGAAACCCGCAGCGCATCGAAACCAGTGCGGTACGGTTCTTCTCGATCCTAAGTGCGCGGTTTCCTAAATGAGGTCTCGCATCCAAGGCAAGAAAACCTGCTTTGGTAGCGCCGGCCTCCGTGCCGGTATTCTTTTCCCCGAACGCCCGGCAGAGACGCCGGGACGCTATCCCCTCGTTCCCAGGCTCCTGCCTGGGAATGACTATCCGCCGGGCTCTGCCCGGTCTTCGGCCCGGAATAACGAGGGATTTTCATGCTCAGTTGTGATCGCCCCGATCATGAGGGTTTACGCCACCGAGCACTAAGCGTCCGTCCGCTAAAAACCGCTGCAGATAAGTGGCGGTTGGTTCCCGTGGCGTCCCGCGGAACGCGGGATCCCTGCCTGCGGTCAATGGCGGGCACGGGGGCCTACCCCTACGGGAACGAGAAGGAACAAGACTGGTTCCCGGCCTACGCCGGGAAGACGGTCTGAAGACGACCGGCATTCTGCCGGTCCTCCTGCCGCATTCAACAGTAACCCGTGGAATCGAACCCTCAGTGATCCCCGTGCCACAAATCAAGCCATTCTTCATGCCAGAGTTCCGGCCAATCCGTCGCGAAGTACGGGTTCGGCAGCCGGGCCACGGCGCCGTCACCGACCATGACCCGGATGATGGCGTATCCTTCTGCCGATCCTTCCGGGAGGTGTACGAGAAAATCAAGCTCCACCTCGGACTCGGACGGTATATGACCCAGGAAGCAATTCGCGTCAAACGGTCCCATAATCGCCATGTACGCCGTGTCCGATGCCCGTTTGGCCTGGAGCAGGCCCACGCAGGAAGACTGAGTCGTGAACAGGTACGCGGATTGCTCTTCCTCGCCGCTCTCCGTCGTCAGCGTGATGGAGAATACCTGTTCATCGCCCATGGTATAGAGGGGAATGGTCAAGACCCCTATGCGTCCGCCTGAAAGCTTCCAGTACACGATGCCTTACTCCGCACCGCTCTTGAGCGCGCCGACAAAGACCGGCTTCTGCTGCAGTATGAGCGTGTCCGTCGGAAAGTCGCCTGGCCGTATGTGTGCGTTGATGCCGCGCACCGCGTCGGAGATGTCCAATCCGTCGATCTTGTAGGTCAGTTTTCCGTCGATATAGCTCCACTCGATGCGGTCGGCGATCACATGGATCTTGATCTCACTGGCCTGGGCCACGAGTATCAGTCCGGATTCCCGGAGCTTCTCGATTGCTTCCGCGCGGATTCCGTCTTTGACCGACTTCAGTTCTTCTCGCTGTTCATCGGTCAATGCAGGTGTGTTCCGATTCACCGGAGCCTCCTCAGTATTGATTGGCAACCGTGCGGGATATTGCGGCACCGCCGGGCAGACTTTGCATGAGAACCGTGTATGCGTATTGCTGATCCTCGGGTGCCCGGTCCTTTGCCGCGATGAGATACACGGGCATCTCCAGGGCGACGGCACCGCCAAATTCCCGATCGTTGGTGATGAATGTCGTAACGTTTCCCTCTCCCGGAGCGTTGGTGCGGTCTATCCCATAGTCGCTCTCCCGTGCACACTCCACGTGTTTGTTGCTCAAGATATGAGTCAGCTTCCGGCCTTCACCGTGAAAATGTTGCCAATAGTCAAACCCGGAAGAATGCCCGGCCGAGGGGAACCTCGGCACGAAAGGGACCAGCGGTTTGGCAAAGGCCGGTCCGGAAACATGAAGATCCCTGGCGATGAACTCCTCATCGGTCTTGCGCCACACAAAGAAGGCCTT
This sequence comes from Pseudomonadota bacterium, assembly GCA_043806215.1. Classification (GTDB taxonomy): domain Bacteria; phylum Desulfobacterota; class Desulfomonilia; order Desulfomonilales; family Desulfomonilaceae; genus JAVHLK01. The sequence continues at coordinate 15,197 of JAZDHD010000201.1, forward strand.
TCCGCCGATCCTGACCACCGCGCAAAGCGTGCCGGCCTTGTTGGGGCTTATCCCAACGCCGATTTCCCCATGAGAGCCGCCGGGAAACTCCGATTGAAAGAAGACCGACCTTTCCATGTGAAGCCAAATCTGCTGCATGCAATCCTCGGCCCCCGGCACCCATATCCGTTGATTCGCGTCCCAATCGAAGATTCCATGATAAACCTTCGTCGATGTATCCCACTGAAAGGGCTGGAAATCAGGCGCGTTGTACAGGAAGTTCCATCGCTGCCAATAGTATCCCGGCGATTGCATGGTCGCCCGGATCTGCGTCCACCACGACGATCCCATGGTGTGAATCGAGTTATATCCGCCGACGATTGAATCAGGATCCGCTCCGGCACCGTCCGCGTCGGCAACCGCATCCTCGAGGCTTTCATCGCCGACAAAAGTGAGATCCGTAGGAGTGTAATCCTCACCGGTCCAATGGTAGATCGACACAGGCACGGTCGTTTCCTTCGGGCCCCGGACCTTGAAATCCAACGGAGGGGAATCCCACCAGAGACATACGTTGACCGTCTCCTCACAACGTTCCGCGTCGAACGCAATGGTCCGCTGCGACGCAACTTCCCGCGTGCACGTGCAGGGCAGGCACTGCGGATTAATGCAGATTCCTCCGTCGGCCTGGCAATTTCCCAGCACCAGGTTGCCGTCATACCCGCAGCCGTCGGCCTGGTCGAAATGGAATGTGTTGTTTTCTTCATAGGTCCGGCAACACCAATCGTTCAGAGACCAGTATGTCCCCGCGGCCGAGCACTCTCCCGTGCAATCCACGAGAACGCCGCCCCAAGTCCTGAAATCGACGAAATTGCAGTTCCGCCTCCATGAACACTCATTGTGTGCAGTGTAGGGATCCGCCGGGCAGAGACATTCGGTCCACATGGCGTCGAGGTGCGCCGTGCAGTTCTCCACAACCAGGACCCGGCCCAAATCGGTAGTGGTCCGTTCCGTGCCGTGATACGTGTAAAAGGCCCACCGCCGAGGCATCAGGTAGATGTCCACGTTCGTTGGCCGCGTTAGGTCGGCAAACCGTCCTGAGACTGCATCCGCGGCGAACCGCGGCTCCCGCGTAACTTTGAAGTTTTCCGAATCCGAGGTGTCAAAAGGCGGGTAAAAGATGCCCTCCGGTTCCAACCATTCCGCGGTATAGCCCAGCGGACCTCCGTTTACGAAATCCTCCTGGTGGACGTAGTGACAGAACGTCTTGGTGCCGATTTCCCGGACCTGAATCCCGAACCGCCCTCCGGACGAGGGATTCGTCCTATATTGCAGGGCGTCCGGCCGGATCCGCCAGCGTCCCTTCTCGTCGCCGTCGAGGTGCAGATCGGGGCTTGAGTCGAACTTGTGAGCGACTTCGTCGGCTTCGCGTTTGAGCGTGCACCGCAGGTTCACCGATGAGTACGGAGAGTCCATGTCGTCCGTGAACTTCCACCGCTTATGGGAGTCTCTATCGGAGGCCCCCCCGGAAGTGCCCGGATCGACGCCGGTCAACGGCATGCGGTTCCACCGGTTGGGGTTTCCGGGGCCGTACTCGGACTCGATCACCGACGGGGCCACGAGAAAACTGTTTCCCCGGTAAACCCACGTGATATCGACTTGTTTGAAGCGATAGACGCCCATCTCCGATTCGGCAAACGATGCGCTCCCCTTCGTCCGGGGTTCCCCACACCATTCCGGGATGATTTTCCAGCCTTGTCCGTCGGGCATGGTGTCCCCGCGGAAGAACTCGATCTTGAGCCCTCTGGTGAATGGTTCGTCGTCCGGGATCATGGTGGGCCATACGAGGTCGGGGTCCGTCTCGCGATAGTCCTCCAATTCCGGTTCATTCCACACGTAAACTCTTGTGTCAGGCATTGATGAAACGTATCCCGTTCGTTGAGAGGTAATCCGCGTAGTTTCCGTAATACCCGCCGTCGGGGGCCGCCGCGGCAAGGATGAATGTGCCGGGGTTCTGCTCGTCTTCCACGAAAAGGCCTTCCTCATCGGGGATGTAGTTGCCGGGATCCCCCGGATCCTTCGAGTAGTGAGGCCGTGCATAGACCTTGGCGACGGCATCGATCCGGAGATTCAGTTCCGCGGTTCCTGAAATGGGGATGAATGATCCCTGACAATCGAAGCATACCGGCCGGTCTCCGTCCATTCCCGACAAGCGGAGACTGAAGCTGCGGGCATCGAGGTCCGCAGCCGGCCGTTCCGTGGGGTTGATCGACACCTCGAACGCCGCGGATCCGCCGGCTGCAATGCGTCCCGCTTCTTCGCCGTCCTGGGGCAAGATCAGGCCGGCCGCACCGGAAACAACACTCCCGGTCCCATGGCCGATACGGACGGACTCCGCGGCGTCGGAAACGTGGAGCGTAGCCGTGAGGGCCGACGCCATTTGTCCGGCCAATACAAACGTGCCGCTCTGATGCTTGGAGCCGTCGGCGAAGCGATACACGGTGGTCCCGTCGCACACGAGCTTCCCGCCGCCGGGAATAAGCTTTTCCCCTGCAACGTCATGGATGTCGACCGGCTCTCCGTTTACGAGGATGTAGGCATACTTGTGTGAATGGCCGAGAATGGAGTATTGGCCGAACGATACCGGGACCCCGTTGGGATCGTCGTCTGCAAACGGGTTGAGTGGCCCGGATTGCCAAAACATGAGAAAAGGCGATGTGGGACTGCTTTGGTTTTGAATTCTGATCGCATTGGTCGCAGTCACCATGCAGCCCGACAAGGGAACCCCGGAAGCATTTTTGGCGACAAGCCTTACGCCGGCGGATGGATATCCCGCCAACCGCGGACCGAAACTCAAGACCCGATGCCATGTCGTCATATCGTCTTCAAGCAGGCAACCGGTCCCTATCTCAAAGATGTCGCCGGGACTCGTGTCCGCAGCCGCAACTATGGCCCAACCGGGGAGGAGATTCAGGTTTTCGAAGACCCCGTCCGCGATGACGGAACGTACGCCGGGATACACGAGCGGGTTTGCGTAGTCCATCCTGCCGACGCCGGCGCAGGAGACCTCGGTGGACGTCTCGAAGACGTACCGGTACACGCCTGCCATGGGAACGGCATAGCCCGGCGAACCTTCGGGGATCTTCCGGGCGGAGCAGACCGGCGTGCCTTTGACATTACGCCGGTACCCGAGGATGTCCCGTTCGTCTCCACCGTGATAATGAAGAATCCGCCAACCGCTCATTACGGCATAGCCCTCACTTCCAGGACGGTCTCGGCTTCCATCAGGACCTGCGCGTCTTCGCCGCTGAAGCTGAAGCGTTCGGTTGCCTTTCCGAGAATGTAGTCCCCCCCGGGAACCGTGACCGATGTTCCGTTAACGCGGACCGTGAAATCCGGCAAGCGCACCGCGACGGCCGGTATCCGCGGAAGAAACGGCACGGGAATCCGGAGAGTCCATTCATCGTTTCTTTCCACGCCCTTGCTGATGAATGCCCGGAGGGCAATGCCGTCCGCGATCCGTTCCGTGGTGATGTCGTCGTGATGGATCTTCTCCGGGGCATGGTAGCACTCCATGCCGTTGACGAGCACCCCCGAGCCCTCGGGATGGTATTCCTTACGGAACTGATTTTCATACCGGATGCTTCCCTTGTCCCTCAGAGGATTCTCGAGAATCTGGGATTGGGTCTTCACATGACCGGTGAGCTTGTTGTAGTCCTGATCCCGCTTAATCAGAATGTTGTCGTGCGTGCGGCTTATGAATGTGGCGCGCTCGTTGATCGTCATCTCCAGAGTCTTCTGAGGGGTGTCCGGATCCGATTCAACGGCATCCCCCGACGTGTCGTTGCGGACCACATCCGCGAAGACCCGGGGATCGACCTTGTATACCTCGCCCTGGTGTAACACTTCCTCGTAAAGCACCACCCCCTCCACGATTTCCGTGGTCAAGGCGAGGTTCAACGGCTTGATGAACTGATCCTGAAGCGTGATTTTCGAGCGCACCTTGTGGAGTTGCTTCTGCTCCGTGCCCGGCATGCGGCATCGGACGTGCTCCTCTTCAACGGTCTTGACGGGCTTGAATCCGCGGGCGTACGTGTACGTTACGACCGTTTTGGCGACTTCCGCGCCGTCGGAATCAAAGGTGCGGATGGTCTCGTTCGTGGGAACATAACGCGTGCGTCCCGAGCTCTCATCAGTGTAATACGCGGTCTGTTGCACCTGGTATTGGAGGTTCCTCGGCGTGATTTCTTCTCCCGGCAGACCGAATTCTCCGGAATAGTCGCTCATGGTCTTGTGATCCGTCGCAACGGAAAAGTCGTGGGATGTCTCGACGGTACGGTCCGGTTCCAGAGGGATGGCGGCAAGCTTCGTCGGGGTCATGTCCGGCTCGTCGCCGAGGAGCGGCTCCGAGTCGGCCGTCCTCCTGCCGGTGATGATCAGGTGGTCAAAGGTGTCCAGGCTGCCTCGGGCAGTGAGGGACGCGGACGAGATCGCGTCGTTGGTGAGGGCGACCACTTGGATTGGATGGGGATCACCGGAGTACGCGTCGGACACGAATATCGTATTGTCCATAACCTCGATCAACGGAAACCACAGTTTCAGGTTGCGTTCGATTGCATCCCGCCACGTGCTTCCAGATGGGACGGTAAAGGTGTCGACGAGTTCGATGTCCGGGGTGTTGATCTCGATGGTGAATCCCACGAGATTGGCGAGGTATCGTGCGCATGCGTGGTGGGTGTCGCATCCTGCAATACACTGGAACTCGCCTTCCTTCATCTGCTTGCCCGGAAGCCGCGGATGGAAGATGCGCACTCCGCGGGAATAGGCGCTCCCGTAGACCAACATTCCGTTCATGATCATCGCATCGGGAACGATACTCTGAATCCACGACCACCTCACGAACACCAGGGTTGTCGGCACACAGTATTCCAGCAGATTAGCGGCACAATCTCCATGGACTCCCCAAACCCGCCTTGACGACGATGCCGCATCGTCCCGCCCAACAACTCCGCCGGCCTTGGCATCTCTGATCAGTGTTTCCTCGCGGCCGGCGACCTTGCGTTTGATGGTCCATGTGTCTTCCCGGTCGATCTCCACGGGTTCGTCCAGCGAGATTTCCCATGACGGGCCGAGTGCGCCGGCTTTTCTGGCGACACTCCCGGATTTGGCGTTAACGGGTGATCCGTTACGCAACACCGTTATCTTGTAACCTGGAACGATTGCCATGATTCACCGCAAGGGGATGGGGAATTCTTCTCCCCATGCCGGTGAGTGGGACCGTATTGGGGAAACGGAGCACTAAGGGTTCGTCTCAGAATAATCGGTTCAATCTCGCGGAACCTTCTCTTTCTGCGGGCACAGCACGCTGTGCCCCTACGAGGCTGAAAGCCCACCCAAGTGCACTGCTTATTTCCGGACAGTCACTAAGTGTCGCTCCTTGAATACTGCGGACGCCTTCACGTTTGTCATTGCGAGCCCGAGGCTTTGGGAGGGCGTGGCAATCTCAGCCTTTCATGAGGCATAGAGATTGCTTTCCTTCTCGTTCCCAGGCTCCTGCCTGGGAATGCCTATCCGCCGGGCTCTGCCCGGTCTTCGGCTCGGAGTCCCGGGGGCTTTCATGGTCAGTTGTGATCCCCGAATCATGGGGGTTTGGGAAACGCAGCACTAAGTGTCTGTCCCAAAACAAACCTTGCAAGTTGGCAATCCGGGGACACGATTCCGAGTTTTGCGAGGTCGCATGGCGCTGTTCGCAAAATCGGATCATGTCCCCGATTGCCGCCGGCCCCTATGACCATACCATTGAAGAGAGGCCCGAGTGATGACAGGCTTATTTTGTGACAGACCCTAAGTCCCGACAATGATCAGATTCATCTCCCCGGAATAGACATCGTTTTCCGATCCCTCCCAGTGGGCGTGCACAACATCTTTTCCGGTCTGATGTATCACCCGGGCAACACCGTCCTTGGCCGCAAAACGCACGGTGCGGATCACTCCGGTGTCTTCGAGGTCCGCGGTGAACTCTCCACCGGATTTCCAGTACGCATAGAGCGTCTGCACGGAGGCCAACGGGATCCAGTCGAAGAGAACCCGGGCAGGAAGGTAACCCTGGCAGATATCCTCGCTCCGCAACATCACAAGATTGCCCGATCTGGTGACCGTATCGCTGCCCATGACCCGGGGCCTATTCTTGTCGAGCCATCTGAGAGGTTGGGGGAACACCACATTTCCGACATATGCAGGCATTGTTCATTCCATTCGGTTTCTTAGTGGAGTTTCGGCGCGGAATGGTTCCGGTTTACGGATGCCCCATGGAATCTGATACGTGGATCGTTTACCGGTCGGGCGCCCGGTCCGTATCCGGATGACCGCGGTGATGTCCGCCTCCGGTTCCGGGAGCGCGTAATGCGCGCGACGGAAGCAGTGTTCCACCCCGTTCAAATGCAAAGATTATTGGGACGGGTAGTCCGCTTAAGGTTGCCGGCAGGGAGGCACAGTCCGTCCCCCCAGGACGGCGGGATTTCGCGCCCTGGAGGAACCGATTCAGCGCAGGCATGAGTTTCAACCCGTGGATGAGAGGCTCGAGAGCCGGCAGGTTAGTGTCACGACGGATTTTCAGGCGTCGGGGGAGATCGGGGCAGGTCCGCGTTGCAAAGGGCTGCTCTTGGGCCGATGGGCCGCGCGACTAAACTCCCCCACCCCTGGAATTGAAATCTGCGGCCACGCGGCCTCATGAGCCGAACGTGGCCACAGATATTCTCAATGGCTATGAGAAACCGAAATACCGATCATTCCGGGTGAGCAAGAGATGTCACCCCGCGAATGGGGATCTACCAGCGGGAACGGCCCCCGCCCCGATCACCCCGGTCTCCCCGATCCCTTCCACCGCCACCGCCGCCGCCGCCGCTACCACCACCGGGGCCGCCGCCACGGTTGCCGCGGGGTTTTGCCTCGTTCACCTTAAGGCTGCGGCCGCCGAACTCCTTGGAATCGAGTTCGCGGATCGCATTCATTCCCTCTTCGCGGTCGGCCATCTCGACGAACCCAAACCCGCGGGAACGGCCAGTGAACTGGTCGGAGATGATCTTTGCCGACTCCACTTCACCGTAGACGGCAAACAGGTCTTTCAGCTCATCCTGCTGGGTATCAAAAGACAGGTTTCCGACATAGATGTTAATACTCATTTGGTCAAATCCTTTCCGACATGGCACACTTTCGCGCTCCGAGTGTGCGGCTGGGGACACGGCCACTCACCATCCTCCGAGATCGACCAAACTTTTTAGTCTGTTGCGTTATCCTCGGCACGGGCGCCTTCGTCCTGGGTTAGAGTCACATCTTTGCATCGCGCCCGCATTCCCGGTGGGAAACCTTCGGGGTATACAAACTCCTGCCTCGATTATCAATCGTACTCATTCCCTTGCTCTGTGTCAAGCGATTTAGCGGGGTCCGGACACTTTCCGGTACTTTCTCCGGAAATTTGCGGAGCATCCCGCGGGGAGCGCGGCATGACCGCCGGGGAATGCCGATTACGGGCTCGGATGACCCGTCTCACGCCCCTTCGGCAATCACCTCGGCGACAAAACCCAGAGTCTTGTCGATTTCCGCGACAACCAATTCTTCGGGCCCGTCCGCAAGTATGATCCTGTCGTTGGTGGAAAGGTCGTCAATGGCCACTGCCGCCGGCAGGTCAACGTCTCTCACGATGAAACTGCGATGAGCGGTTTGAATGGGAAGGCTGAGGGCTCCATACGCATTCCGGCTGCGCTTCTTGGAAGGAATCACGGTGAGCGGGAAGTCGTTGAACGAATCCTCTCCGAATGCATCCCGCCCTTTGTAGAGCCGGTACGTAATCGTGACGACGAGGTGGTCTTGTGCGAAGAAACGGTCCAACAGCGCGGCGACCGGAACTTGGAGGTCATCCACAAAGGTGGTCATCATAAAACCTCGTCGAGAAGGCGCGGTGATTCATCGGCTGAGGCGGCAGTGATGAATTGCACGGTGGTGAGGTACGGCGAGAGCATCCGTTCGATCACCCAATGGCGTGAAGCAATCGAGAGACTGAGGGACGAAGGTTCTGCCGGCGCTTGGAGACCATCGCCGAGCGTAACGTCGAGTGAACCGAAAAGGGAAACGCGCTTGAGATCCGGTTTGCGGGTGCCTTCCGACGCAGGCGGTACTCCTACGGTTCCGCGGTGAACGATGTCCAACGCAATGTACGCCTGCACCTCCTTGATGGATTCGGGAATAACGGCCGAGTCTTCATCGAGAGTCTGCTCATCGGGAGACCAACGAGGGAAGGGGAGGGCCTGTTTCTTGTAAACGGGCCGGCCGATCCAGCAAAACCTGGTTTTCATGAGCAATGCCGCGTGAATGAGGCGTTGCTCCTTTTGCGTTTCGTTGAGACCGTTCCATGGCGATGTGTCGAAAAGGGTGGCCGCGGCGAGGTAGTCATCCGCTTCGGCAACGGTGATGAAACTGTTGCTGGAGCTTCCTCCGGGTGTCGTAACTATAGCCAAGGCGATCCTCCCCAAGCAGTGTGGTTGTGAAGTGTGTGGTGAACGACGGCGAACGGGTTATCGAGGGCCGGGCTCAAGGCAACCGGCCCCGATTCATCGCCTTTCCGGACGGAGGACGTTTCTTGGGAAGGCTCCGCACACTATCGAGACTGCGGTCTTATCAGTCCAGGTAGTACCCCGCTCCTGCGTACAGGCCCTCATTGGGGATCTTTTTCACGAATGATTTCTTGCGCGAGGCCACCTTGGCGCCGGGTTTGGCCCACAGGTATTCCACCCATCCTTCGCCTTTGCCCGAGACAACCTCGGTAAATTTCTGAAACAGCAGTAGCCCGTTGTTATCCTTTATGTTGTTGAGGTTCATATTTCGTAGGGTATGCTCATGAGGCTGTCCCACCAGCGTATTATCCATCGTCAGGGCGAACACGTAGAGATCACCCTTAACAAATGGCCCGTTCCTGTCGTTTATGGCCTTCAGGGCAGCTTGCATCCCCTTACTCTTGAACATCTCGACGGCGTTCTCAACCAATGCCCGGACCTTGACCTCGGTGTCGTTTTCAGCCGCGGACACTGGGCAGACCAGTGCCAAAACCGTCATCAAAACCGGCAGCAATTTCGCACAACTAAACATCGGTAATCTTCCCTCCTCATCTGCTGACTTCGACATGAAAGTAACATGCTTATATACTCGATCGAAAAGGCGACGTCAAATGAGGATTTGAATAACTATGAATGCCCAAGCCCCAAGGCCGCTATGTGGTCTCGAGTCCCTTGAACAGAACGACCGCGTCCTCCACCGCGAATTTCGCGTCAATCGCGTAGTGGAGTATGAACTTGGTGCGTCGGCGCTCGCCATCGCGTTCAAATTCGTACGTAACGTCTTCTTCCAGGGCTACCACGATGTTGAGCCGGTTGGTGAGGAGGTAGGAATTATCGGGCATCACCGCGAGGGCCCGGACGGGGATACCCTGGTACGTGTACCGGGTGTACGGGTCTTCGGTTCTCGCCTTGTCGCCGTCGGTGGTCTGGCGGTTGGTGGCGATATAATGCCCGTAGCGTGCCTCGGTTCTGGGGCTCACGTAGAACCGCAAATCGCTCATCTGGCGCCAGTATTTTGAGGGAAGGGCAACCTTGCCCTCGTAGAAGATCTCGTCGGTGACCTCTTCGGGAGCGCTCGTGTAGTCGATCACATGAGACGCGCATTGCTTGAGAAGCCCGTTGAACGCGGTAAGCCCCGGCTTCGTCGAGCCCACCTCCGACAGCATCACCGCTTCTTCAATGTCATACGCAACCTGACGGGCCATCTCCTCCATGACAAAGTCTTCGAGCCGATCCTTCATCAGGTTGTTCCGCACGGTCTTGTCGCTCAGGTATACCGCAGCGGCAAAGTCTTGACAATCCAAGGTGACCTTGTTGAACGACAGGCTGGAGCGTTGCTCTTCGGTGAGGGCGGTGTGTTCGTTGACGGGGAAGGATATCCTGCCTGCGAATCCGGCGAAATCGAGATCCATCTTGGCCTGAGTTGTCCGTTCGATGCGGACGTCGCCGATCAGGGTAGGTTGGGCTCTGATGAGTTCGATGAACGCGTCGAGCCGCCGGTTGTCGATAAGTCCGCCGTTTATGACGGTCAGGTCGGTATACGACAAATCGCCTTTGGCAGCGATCTGCCTGTTGTTCGGCGTCTGCATCGGTAGGTTCCTCCTCACGCTGGTCGAGTCGTATCGCTGAAAGGGGCATGCGCGGCAGGGGGGATTTGCTTGGGAACGTCCAAACACCCGAAGCGCGGTACGTAAGTGCGGTAACCGTCCGGCCCTACAACCCGGCAAACATGCCTCTAAAGGGGCTCGCCGGGCCGCGGCCCATTGACGGATCCTCGGGAGAGGAACGGCGCCCCATTGCCGCGTGCTCCAGGGCCTCCTGCTTTTCGGCCGTGTGCTTTACACGGGCGCTCAGTGCATCCAATTGCCGGATGATTCCCTCGATGGAGTCGCGGGGATCGGATTTCCCGGCCGGCCCGTCGGTGTCCGCATTGTCGCTATCGGACCGGTCCGTCCCCGGCAGCGGTTCATCATTCGGCCGCGGCCGTCCGGCCTGAGCGAGCCGCTTTTCCACTCGCTCCATCAGCCGGGCCTCGACAGCGGCCGTGGATTCTGCAATAAGGTTCGCTACTTCATCGATAGTCATGCTCTCATCTCCTTTGTCATCAGTGAGGCTGCGGAGTGTCTCAACGGATTCGTGGTCGCCTGCGGTCAATGGCGCCGGCATCTCCAGGGCCGGCTCACCGTTCTTGCCGGCCTTAAGCGTGCCGACAACGAAACGGCCGCCCGTGTCTGCAATATCCTGGAGAATAAACGCGGCGTTCCGGTCGTATTCCTCGAAATCCGATTCTTCACGTTGAACGTAAACCACCTCGTCGGCACGGTCTTCCCGCTTTGCAGTGCGGACCCGGCCGAACCATTCTTCTCCGTAGAGGCGTTTCAGCTCCACAATGTCCTGTTGCACCGGCATGATGATGGCCTGGATGACTTGACCCGGCATGAGGGATACTCCTGTATTACTGATCCTAATTTTCTTGTCGTACCGCGAAGATTTCTCGGGAAATTGACTCCTGAATTGCGGTCTGGTTGCACCAGGCGCCCGGGAACCAGGATCAACATCCGGGTCCCCTGCGTGGCACGATGGTTCTTGCGAAACTCCGGGTCGTGCGTAGCGCCTATGCTTGCAATCGCCGGTAGCCGGCGGTTCCAACCGCCTTACGGCATGGTGTTTGATCAAGGAGAACGGGGTCCAATTGGCGCCGTGATCCACCAGGGAAACAAAGTCAACGTCGACATTAGACAGAAAAGTCACAGTATCTCGTTTGTTCCGTGTCGTGACGTGGATGGGCATACCCGTTCTCCTCCTCGATCAAGAGAGCAATTGAAGGGGGGAAGAAAGAAATGGGCCGCCGTGTGACGCCAAGGCGGCAAGAGAACCGATCCCGGATGTGGGGGCAGGCCACATTGGAAATCCAAGACCGAACTCTTAAGGGACTGTCGCAGAGAAAATCTTTCATCGTTCCGGCTTACTAGTCCGGCCTTGAAAGACCGGTCTACTCTCATACGGTCCCTCCGGGACGTGCATGATCGCATGCCCCGACAGGGGCTGTTGAGAGTAGCCCGGTACTTCAGTGCCGGGTCAAAAGCCAAGCGAGCAGTCTTACGATCGTTCGGTGACCGCCATCGTTGTAACAGCTGTTTTGGGACAGACGCTAAGTGTTCTGTGGCACAAATACGGTCGCACAAGCTGAGGCGTCTTCCCGGCGTAGGCCGGGAACCAGTCTCTTCTTCCTGGACCCCGGCCTGCGCCGGGGAGACGGCGGGCAGGGACGCCCGGCCTTGAAGATGACGGGCATCCCGCGTTCCGCGGGACCCCACGAAACAGGTCTAAGGTTTCATGACAGTCCTTCGTAGCCCGGGCCTCCGTGCCCGGATCTTGTTCTTGCCGGCACTCGAGCCGGCTTACTAGTCCGGCCTTGAAAGACCGGTCTACTCTCAACAGCCCCTGTCGGGGCAAGCGATCATCCACGTCCCGGAGGGACCGTATGAGAGTAGACCGGTACTTCAGTGCCGGGTCAAAAGCCAAGCGAGTATTCTCATGATCGTTCGGTGACCGACATGGTTGTAACAGTTGTTTTTGGGACATACACTTTGTGCGGCATTTACGCCACAGAGAAATCAGGGTTTCACGGTCGTGACCAATTTGTTCCCCCGGCTCTTGACAATGCCCCTGCCGAGAAGCCCCTTCATGACTGCGTCGTATTTCCCTTTATAGTCGCGGTCAAAATAGAGATCCACCGTCTCCTTGAACCAATAGGTCTCTCTCAGAAACTCAAAGAAAGATGCTTCATCAACCTCTTGTTTCATCATGAGCGTGTACACGATGATCTTTTTCAGGAGATCATTTCCCATCTTTCTTCCATCCCCGATGAAGGACTCGATCCGTTTTCTTGTCTCGGCAATTGCCCGGGGCATATCGGCGAAGGGCCTGCCGTGCCCGGGATATACCATTTCAACATCGAGGGCTTCCAACAGATCGAGCGACTCGAGCATGCGGAAACACGCCGCGCTGCCTTCAACGCGGATGTTCATGACCGCCATATCGTTTTCCCAAAGCGTGTCGGAAGAGATAAGCACCTTGGATGCCTTGTCGTACAATACGATGCCGTCCGACGCGTGGCCCGGAGTGTGGATCACCTCAAAACAGTGAGAGCCGACCTCGATAAGGTCTCCGGTATGCAGACCGATGGAACAAACGAAGAAATCCGCCTCTTGGTCGAAGTATCTCCACCACGTTGCCCAATCGTTCCGGGTGTCGATGAAATGCTTTCCCATTTCATGCATGGCCGTCGCACATTGAGAGCGGGCTTGGATGAGTGCGTTTCCGCCAATGTGATCGCAGTGGCAATGGGTATTGATAATGAGACGAGTCCGCGACAGATCAATTCCCAGGTCTGCCAGTATGCGTTCCGTAGCCGGGAAATGTGAAACGTACCCGGTGTCGATGAGCACCGGTTCATCGGAACGCAGGGCGAAATGGTTTCCGTTGAGATAACCCCTTTGGATGAAGAATAGATCCTCCATGATTTCAATAGGCTGCACATCAACCTCCGCTTGTGGAGACGGCATCATCAGCGCACGGCCGCGGCGCAAAGCGCGAATACGCTATTTCCTATGTCTTAGTGCTCCATGGCAAAAGTACGGTCGCACATTTTCGTCTCTCAGCCGGCTCGGGTGCCGGCAAGAACAAGATCCGGGCACGGAGGCCCGGGCTACGAAGAACAGAGACCAAGCCGGTCGTACACCGTGGGACGGGCGTCCCTGCCCGTCATCTTCCGCGGCTCGTGTTGTGCGACCGTATTTACGCCACAGAACCCTTAGAGGGACGGCATTGGGGAGCATACCATAGATGGGCACACCGAGGAGCATCTTGACAAGTTTGCGTAATCCTTTACTCTCATGTCGGGAAACTCGCTACGGAGTTCACTTGCTGAATGCCCCTCGATCCTCCTTGACCAACTCGCCCGATCCTATGGTAATCTTATCGGCGCGTTAACCTGATCAACCGGAACCCGGAGGAATCATGCACAAGCTGTCGGTCCTTCTTCTGATCATTCCGTTTCTGCTCGTGCCGGTGGAACCGTCCGCTGCGCGTACCAAATTTGTGACCATAGGTACGGGCGGGGTCACGGGCGTATATTTTCCTGTGGGCGGATCGATCGCCAAATTGATGAACAAGAAGAAAGGGGTCTACGGGCTTAAGGTAACGGCAGAGGCCACCGGCGGCTCGGTTTTCAATATCAACGCCCTGGGGCGGGGCGATATGGATTTCGCTTTTGCGCAGTCCGATAAGGTTGCACACGCCGGGGAAGGTACCCGGGACTGGAAAGGACGCGGACCCCGAAAGGATCTGAGAGGTATTTGCACCCTCCAGACCGAGACCGTATGCCTGATCGCATCCGAGGACAGTGGTATCAAGACCTGTGCCGACCTCAAAGGCAAGATCGTAGCCGTCGGCAATCCCGGGTCCGGCACTCGCGACAACTCCCTCGATGCTCTTTCAACCTGTGGGCTGACCTTCGACGATCTGGGAAAAGCCGAGGGAATAAAGCCGGCGGAAGCAGCGGGACTTCTGCAGGACGGCCGTCTCGACGCATACTTCTACACGGTGGGCCATCCCAACGGGTCGATCAAGGAAGCCGTCTCGGGAGCAACCCGGGTGCGCTTCATTCCCATCACGAATCTCGACGGGCTGCTCAAGAAGCACCCGTTTTACAGCGGGGCGGTCATCCCCATCCGGCTCTATGACGGCGCCGTTAACAAGGAAGATATCCCCACGTTCGGAGTGAAGGCGTGTCTCGTGACCACGGACAAGACGGCCGACGAGATTGTGTACGCAGTGACCAAGGAGATGTTCGAGAATCTCGACACATTCCGCAAATTGCATCCCGCGCTGGAGGGACTGGACAAGGAAGCAATGCTCAAAGGTCTTCCCATTCCCGTACATCCGGGCGCGCTGAAATACTTCAAAGAGGCCGGACTGGCCAAATATGTCTCCGATAAGTAAAACACGCGCCGCCCGCCGGACCGACGTTTCGGGGGACGGGGCTTCTCGCCCGGCCTCGGGCGTTTCCCCCGCGGACGCGGCGGTCGCATCCGCGGCAAAGGTGTGGAGCCGGCGCGTCATAGGGTTGACGGCAGTGTGCTGGTCCGCATTTCAGGTGTCTCTGGCAACCATTCTTGTTCTTGACAGTGTGGCGGTCAGGGCGATCCACCTGGGATTCGCCATGATCCTCGCGTTTCTTGCGTATCCCATGCTGAAAAGGTCCCCGGGCGGAATCTTCTCCAGGTTATCCGACCCCGGGCGTATTCATGTCCTTGACGCGTTTGTCGCCGGTGTTGCCTTCTTGTCCGCGGTCTACATATTCCTCGACTACGACGGGTTGAGTCTTCGGCAGGGCGGTCCCGCGGCCCGGGACATCCTCATGGGGATACTCCTGTTGGTGCTGCTCCTGGAAGCGGCTCGACGGGTTGTGGGGCCGGCCCTGCCCGTCATTTCCATTGTCTTCCTGTTGTATGCCCTTTTCGGCAACCATTTGCCCGATTTTCTGGCATTCAAGGGGGTGTCTCCGGATCGTCTCATCGGTCAGATGACCATGTCCACCGAAGGAGTCTACGGCATTCCGCTGGATGTTTCCGCCAATGTGGTCTTTCTCTTTGTCCTGTTCGGCGCCATGCTGGAGAAGGCCGGCGCAGGCAAATACTTCATTGAACTGGCGCTGTCTCTCTTGGGCCGTTTCAGAGGAGGCCCCGCCAAAGCTGCGGTTCTCGCGAGCGGCCTGACGGGGATGGTGTCGGGATCGAGCATCGCCAATGTCGTCACAACCGGGACATTCACGATTCCCCTGATGAAGAAGGTCGGGTACCCGCCGGAAAAGGCCGCGGCCATCGAGGTTGCGGCAAGCACCGACGGCCAGTTGATGCCTCCGGTGATGGGGGCCGCGGCGTTTATCATTGCCGAATATGTGAATGTGCCGTACGTTGCGGTAATCAAGGCGGCCCTTATACCGGCCGTAGTGTCCTACGCGGCTTTGCTGTACATCACCCATGTGGAGGCATGCAAACTGGGCATCGAAGGCATGAGTCCGGAGGATGTCCCCCGGTTCCGGAAAGTCTTCCCAACCGGTCTCCAGTACCTGATTCCCATGGCGGTGTTGCTCGTTGAACTCATTTACTTCAGGCACTCTCCTCAAATGTCCGTGTTTCGCGCCATCGCCGCACTCGTGCTGGTCATGATGATCCAATACCCTATCGAGTCGGTCCGGGAAGGCTCCTCGATCGCTGCCGGCATTAAGCGTGCGGTGATCGTCCTGGTGGAGAGTATGGCCGCGGGGGGACGCAATATGGTGCCGGTGGCCATAGCGACCGCGTGCGCGGGGATCATCGTGGGAACGGTTACCCTGGGACTGGGAGGGATGGTGACCGAAGTCATCGACCAACTCAGCGGCGGTAATTTGTACGTCATGTTGGTCATTACGGCTCTTGCGTGCCTCATTATCGGCATGGGGCTTCCCACCACCGCGACATACATCGTAATGGCCTCCCTGACCGTTCCGGCATTGGTCGATCTCGGGGATGCGAACGGACTGGTCGTGCCTCTGATCGCGGCACACCTGTTCTGCTTCTATTTCGGGATCCTTGCAGACGATACCCCGCCGGTGGGTCTCGCTTCCTACACTGCCGCGGCCTTGGCACATTCCAACCCGATTACCACGGGGATACAGAGTTTTGTCTATCACATCCGCACCGCGATATTGCCCTTTATGTTTATTTTCAACCACGAGTTGTTGCTCATCGGCGTAACCGGGGTGTTTCAGGGAGGACTCATCCTGGCGGCCTCCATAATCGGTGCGTTGGCTTTCGTATCGGCTACTCAGGGATGGTTTGTGACGGCGAACCGCATCTACGAGATACCGGTCCTTCTTGCGGTTACCGTTCTCATGCTGAACCCCGGTTGGCCTGAATGGTGGTTGGGGCTTCCTCACCCGTACTATTCTTATGTTCTCGGGGCGGGATTGTACGGTATGCTCTATTTCCTGCAGCGGTCCCGAACCGGGCAGACCCGGTACGGCCGGCTTTGAGAGAAGGGCGGAAACGATGGACATGCGGCGGCTGGAAGTATTCTGTAAGGTGGTGGAACTCAAGAGTTTTACCTTGGCGGCAAAGGCCATGTCTCTGTCCCAACCAACGGTGAGCGAGCACATCAGGACGTTGGAAGAGATAGTGAATGAAAGACTTCTCGACCGTCTCGGGCGTGAGGTGCTTGCCACCCCGGCAGGACGGGTCTTCTATCAATACGCCCGGAATATAGTCCAGATGAGGGACGAAGCCCTTCAATCGCTGGAGCAATTCAGGGGCAACCTGGCCGGAAAACTGGTCCTGGGCGCAAGTACGATTCCGGGAACCTACCTGTTGCCCGGGATAGTGGGAGAATTCAAGTCGGCTCACCCGGCAATTCAGATCACCTTGCGAATCGCCGACACGGCACAGGTAGTGGCCCTCGTACTCAATGGCGATGTGGAGGCGGGACTCGTGGGATCCCGGTGGAGCGACCGTAGGCTTCTCATGGAGGAGATTGCCGACGACGAACTCGTTCTCGCCGTGTTCCCCGGACACCCTTGGACGTCCAAGTCACGGATAAAGCTGAAAGACCTGGAGGGGGAGCCGTTCATTTTCCGGGAGCAGGGCTCCGGAACCAGAATGGTGATGAGCCGCATACTGGAGGAGAACGGTTTCGAACTCTCCAAGATTCCGGTCGTCGCGGAAATGGGGAGCACCGAATCGGTCCGCCAAGGGATCAAGGCCAAGATCGGAGTCTCGATCTTGTCGCGGGCAGCCGTGGAGGAAGACATCGAACACGGGCTCTTGGCCGCCGTGGACATCGAGAAGGTCCGTTTTTTACGGCCCCTCTATCTCATTCAGCGAAGGAATCGACAGATGTCGCCGCTGTGTACGGCGTTCATTGCAGGTCTCCGCAGCGGCCAAGAAGGGAGGCCGAGGTCTTGAACCTTTTTCCGTGTCACAGAGTATAGTATACTAAACGGATTGGAGGAAAGAGTGTCCGGTTGAGTTCCGGATGCCGTCGGCGCAGATCCCGCGTAATCGGGAGATTGGACGGGATTCCCGGAAACCGCCGACAAGGCGACATTCCCACTCATTTCTTCTTTCCGGAGCGGAAATCGGTGCCGCGGGTCCCGGAACGTCGGTGTAATTCATCGTTGAACCGCTCGTCGGAATAAGACGGCCGGGAGAAGATAAGGAGGACGCGTATGTCCAGGCCCTTTCTTTCACTCAAAGAGGACAACGAAAGGACTCTAATTGCCGAGATCAAGGCGAAGAAGCCCGTTTTAACGGCATTGCCCCCGCGTTGCACCTTTGAGTTGTCATGGAGGTGCAACTACACCTGTAAGAAGTGCAGCTATTCCTCGCTTGACCGCGAAAAAGGCTTCTCGGCAGCGCAGTTGCCCGAATGGCCCTGGAAAGACGTTGAGCGGTTGGCGGACGAGGTGTTTCCCACCATGCGGTACACCGAGAGCACGCTGTTGGGAGAGCCCTTTCTTTCCCCTCAGTTCAAACCGCTGATGGAACTATACCGCAAGTATGGGGTTTATTACCGGCCTACCACCAATGGTTCGCTTCTGACGGACGAGAAGATAGACCTGATCGACGGGGTGACCGACTGGCTCAAATGCAGTTTTGATGCACACAACGAGGAGATTTACGAAAGGCTTTACCTGAACAGGAACTTCAATGCGGTCGTGAAAAACCTGAAGAATTTTTCCAAGTCCCGGGACCGCATGGACCCGTATCCATGGTTCCGGGTGGGACTGGTCCTCACCAGGAGCAACCTCTTCCACCTCAAGGAATACGCGGATTTCGTGTTTGGGGAGATCGGTGTGGACGACATGGAGATCATGTGCCTCAACTACTCCAATGAGCCGATGGTGGAGGAGTTCTATTGGGACATACCCGAAAAGGTGAATCAGTTGTTGGACGATCTGGTGGATCATTGCGTCAAGAACAAGTACCGGTTGCGCCTGGCATTCACCAGAATGCCGAGGAAGAACGGCACCTGGATCGATCAGACGTCCGTGGAGAGGTCCAAGGAGATAGCGGAGACCCAGCCCAAAGCCGACAATACCGGATACGGGAGGTATTCCGATGAGGTGCGGCAGGGCGACATCTTCGGCAACAGGGAGCAGTTGGAAGAAGGGTACGTTTGGAGCAACGACATGAGAATCACCAGCATCCAAGCGGACGACGGGTCTCATGTCGGGGTATGCGAATTCTTCACGCGACCGTTCTTCAAACCTCCGACGACGGAGTTTGACGGCAAGGACTGGATCAAATGGGAGAGTTGCGGGAGCTGTTCCACGTTTGTTTTCGGCAATCTCAAGGAGGCGTCCTTTAAGGAATTGTACAATACTCCCATGGTTCAGGAGGTGCGGAAGTTTTTGTACGGCAAGTATGACGAGCCAAGAGACCAATGGATGCTTCCCTGCAAGAACTGCCTGTGCGTGGACCAGGTCTACAGTTATCACGGAAACGGCAGGCTCAACGTGGGCGTGCGCCTTTTCCCGGGTGAGGATCTCTACTCTTATCCTTCAAGAGACCTGCAACGCCGCTTAATCAACAGGGGGTTGCAGTATTTTCGCAGGCACGGGTTTGTGCCCACGGCAAAGATGACATACCGGTTCTTGAAGGACTACTACGAAGGGCGGAAGAGACCTGAAATAGTGTGATTTCGGCCGGGAGATTCCCTGTCATAACCGGAACAACGGGTGGTTTTTCCATGAACAAAGTACTGGTCTTCTGCTCCGATGTCGTACCTCTCGAGGGCTTGGCGACGTCCGGCGGAGGGTTGCGGAGCTGGCAGATCATCCGGGGACTTGAGTCGAAGGGTCTTGACGTCGTGTATTCAATGCCCTGGAACCGGTTCCTGCGCCGTAAGTATTCGGATGTCATCCCTCCGGAAGCGCGGCAGAGGTTGTGGACCGACTCCAATCAGGACGAGATAATCGAGAGAGAAAAGCCCGACGTGATCGTCTGTGTAAAACCCGCCACAAAGAAATGGAACAAAGATCATGAGATTCCTCTTGCAATAGACTTTCACGGGCCCGACCTCATAGAATTCGAGCAGATGGCCGCGGTGTATATTCCCAGTGCCCGCTATACCGTGGCCACACGCAAACTTCAGAACATTTCCCACGGCGATTTCTTCACCTGCGCGGGGAAGAGACAGCGGTACTATTTCTTGGCGTTTCTCGTGCTCGCCGGCATACCCATATCGGACCTGGACGTTCACTACATGCCCGTGGCCCTTTCCCCGGATCTCCCGGATCACCAACCGGATCTCCAACAGAAATCGATCATATTCTCGGGAGGATTCTATCCCTGGCTGAATCCCATCCCAGGGTTACAGGCTTTGGCCGAGGAACTCCTCAACAACGGTAAGGGGCGCCTCGACATCTACGGCGGAAGCCACGAAACCAATCCTGAAGACAAAAAGGAGTTCGAGGCATTCAGGGAAGAAATGTCCCGAAACCCGTTCGTGACCTTTCACGGGTTCGTGTCCAGGGCAGAGGTCCTCGAGAGATACCGTAAGGGCTACGCCGCTTTTGAGCTTATGCCGCGGTGTGCCGAACGGGAAATGGCATTCACTACCCGCACGGTGGAGTTCCTTTGGGCGGGACTGCCGGTTATTTACAATGATTACGCCGAGCTCAGTGATCTCATCAGAGAGTACGACGCCGGATGGCTCGTGAATCCTACCGACCGTCGGGCACTCTGTGAAATCATCAAGCGGATTGAAGACGATCCCCATGAGGTGAGTCGAGCCTCGGAAAACGCCCGCAGACTTGTCCGCGACCATTTGGTATATGACCGGGTGATTGAACCGCTTGCCGATTTCTGTCGCAATCCCATAACGAGAAAACGGTCCGAAGACGGGGACTTCCTGCTCGTCCCAACGTCGAGAAAGGGCTTCGGATATGTGGACCACCTGTATGTTCAATACCGGCGGTTGCCGTTCGGGGACTTCCTCAGGAACGTGCTCGCCGCGGTTCGGGTCATTGTCAAGAACAGGCTGGACAACCTGCGGCCGTCGCTCTGAAGATGACGGGCATCCCGCGCAGAACGCGGGATGCCCGCGAAAGCGGTTCGAGGCTTCAGGGTGCAATTTAGGTCGACTGTTGTTTACGAGGCTTGCCTGTCGGTGCCGTAGGGGCACCCCCCCGTGGGTGCCCAGGGTAGGCACTGAGCATGTCCCATATCTTTTTGCTGGACACCGTGCGAATCGGCTTACGTTAGGCAAACCGATTGGGGTTGCCAACCAGCTAGTGCCCCGAAGGGGCTCACCGTGAGTAGCCGCGGGTTTCAACCCGTGGAAAGGGACAACCACCCAATTTCCTGAACCGGCACTGAAGGGGCCGACCAATGTCAGAGTTGGTGGACCCCTCCAGGGTCCAAGACCGTTTATTATTGTGCACCGTTTCCATGGGTTAAAATCCCGCGTCCCGCGGGACTATTCACAGTATGCCCTTTCAGGGCATGAAGACGGTGTCCAGCGACCCAACATATGGGTAATCGTCAGGGCTCCTGCCTGGGAATGCCTATCCGCCGGGCTCTGCCCGGTCTTCGGCTCGGAGTCCCGGGGGCTTTCATGGTAAGTTGTGATCCCAGAATCACAAGGATTTATGCCAAAGAGCGCTCAGGCCGGCCGCATTTCTTGCCGAATCCGGTCCCGAGCAATCAATGCGGCTCCCAGAGCCCCGACGGTGTCCGGCTCTTCCGGCACGGCCACCTCCACATTCAAGGCTGAAGCCAATGAGCGGGCCATCCCCCGATTACGCGCCACGCCGCCGGACATGGCAACGGACAGACCGCCGACATCTGAAACGACACGTTTGACCAGCCCTGCCACTCGTGTGGCGACTGCCTTGTTGAGTCCACTCACGATTTCGTTGATCGGGGTGCCTTTGGCAATAAGCGACACGACCTCACTTTCCGCGAAGACCGTACACATACTGCTGAGTGTAAGGTTCTCAGTGGCACCATTGTCCAAATCGCCGATATCTTCGATGTCCACTTGC
Source organism: Pseudomonadota bacterium (assembly GCA_043806215.1). Lineage (GTDB taxonomy): Bacteria > Desulfobacterota > Desulfomonilia > Desulfomonilales > Desulfomonilaceae > JAVHLK01. The sequence goes on from JAZDHD010000201.1 coordinate 36,872, forward strand.
AGTGCGCGGGCCATGGCCTCGAGAAAACGTCCCGTCCCGGCCGCGCATTTGTCGTTCATTGCGAACTCCAAAACTTTTCCCTTGCCGTTCAAACGTATCGCCTTACTGTCCTGTCCTCCGATGTCTATGAGAACTTCCGTGCCTCCTACGAGCGCTTCAATGCCGCGGGCGTGACAGGTGATTTCGGTGACGGCATCGAGCCGGTCTTCAACACGGTCTCTCCCGTACCCGGTCGACACAGTGGCGCGAACGTCCCCTTGCGAGATTCCGACCGAAGACAGCACCATTTGCACGGCCCTGGATACCGCCTCCCGGTTGTGAGCGCCGGTAGGGACTACCGAACTCGCCAGCACGGACCCATTCTCGTCGATGAGCACGGCGTCACAGGACAGGCTTCCCAAATCGACTCCCAAGTAGTACATGTCTCAGCTCCTTCACACTATCGGCAGGCTGATTGACGCCGGGATTCGAGAACTTCCACAAAGGCCTCGATCCTTGTCTTCAATTGGCCTTCCGAGAAATTCCTTGAATCGACGCAATCCGTGTCGAGATTAATGACCGGCACGCCGATTTCCTTGAGTGCTTCGTAAATGAGTCCCCTTGATCCGGTTCCTTGCCTGCACCCCCAGTGGCAGGGATTTATGGCTCCATCGACACGGTAGTTCTTGGCCAGATCCTTCAAGATATCGATCCGTTGGCTGGTAGGTCCATTGAAACCGTGTGTGATGATCCGGCGGGCCAGGCTTCTAAAGGGGTCGTCAGGGTCAAGGGGCGACCAGTGCACGTGATTTAGCTCCTCCACCGCCACGGCGACTCCGAACCGGTTCTCGAGCCAGTCGATTACCGGATTATCGAACTGGATTCGCGTCTGAAGCCACATGAGGCGTAACCGTTCCTCGGGAACTCCGCCGCCGCCCGCCTCCAGTCTGTTCATGAATTCGTCCCTAAAAGCCCGGGCAATATCGATTGCCGCCTCAGTTCCCAGGAAAAGGGGCATGAGAATACCGAAATTGCGAAGATCCTTGGCCCTGACGGGAGTCGGAACCGAACGGCCCAGCTTGTATACGTCCAGCATGACGGCTCTTGCACTGTTGGACAGTTCGATGGCCTCGGCAAGCTTTCGGTGTTCGAGCGGTTCTCCCGTGTGATCGCCGACGAACTCCGCCATGTTTCTGATCTGATCGGCCAGGTAATCAACATTCTTAGGTATATTGTCCTGCGGAATATGGAGCACAAACAAGTCCTTACGGTAGTGCCTTGCCAGGACTTCGAGGACCGAAAGCCCGCCGGTGCAGAAGGCCGTTGTTCCGATAAGGAATGCAGGCTCCGGCATGAGACCCTTTCTCGCCGCACCCACGACTGCTCGGTGGTAACCGCACATCTCCGCGGGGTAACCCGCATGTTCGGCTTCTTCCATCATCATTTGCGCAGTTCCCATCGAGGCCGCCGCACCTCCCATGAATTCGACGAAGCAGGCGGTGACCCCCATGGCGTTGAGCACTTCAAAGGGGACACAGATACCACTCCACACGACTTTTCCTGAACCGGAATAGAGATTCTTTCCCAATCGGGACTGTTCCAAGGCATACCTCTTATTGGCGTTGGGACGATCCGGAGCGTTCTCGATCGCCGCCTGGATTCCCGACACTCTGTTCGCAAAGAAATCGTACATGCTCATACATCACCTCAGCATTTCCACGAAGGCCTCTATCCGGGTCTTCTGCTGTCCGAAGGAGCCGATGGAGCAGTCTCCTTCGATGATCAACAATGGCAGTTCCGCTTCTCCGAGCACCTGCCGGACCAGAGGCAGCCTGGCAAAGTAGGGGTCGCAGAATTTCACGGTGTGGGCGATCACACCGCGGGCTCCGCACTCTTTGGCCCGGGCCGCGACCTCCTCTGCAATCGCCCCCGGTCGGCTTGCGTCGAGAGTGCGGGCACAACGGTCCCGGCCAAGGATTCCGGCTGCCAACTCTCGATACGGGGGGGCGAGACCTTCAACCTTCAAGGGCTGAAAGACGCGGGAGCCCGTGCACAAGTCCTCCCCCGCGATCCGGGCTCCGCACGACTCAAAAAGAGACAGTGAACCCGGATCGGGAAGTACGTTTCCGAAGAGGAAAACGGGTACCGCACTATTGTGGGGATTCGAGATCTCCGGGTGACCAGTGATGGTCTCGAGCAAACCGATGATGTCTTCAACAGGCATCGTGGATGCGATGTTGTACAAGTCTTGAAGCTTTGCAGCGCCTCCATCCAACGTTCCATGATGGTGCCTGGTTCGAACAATTTCGAAAAGCCGGGATAGTTGGTTGTAAACGCCTACGCTCCTTTGGATATCCGATTCGGTCGCCTGTCTTCCGCCCCACTTTACGAGCGTGTCCGCGAATAGAGCGAGCTCGTCGGCAAAGAACGTCACCGACGCATCGTCGGCTGCCGCGGGAAGGTCGAGCAGGGCAATGCGGTCCTTGGGCCTGATCTTGGGCCAGGCGTCCGCCAGCCGCCGCATGGCATCGCAACTGCCGGCAAAAACCAGACCGGCAAGCTCCGGGAGATCATTGTCGAAAGCCCGGTCAAGCGTCCGCTTGACGTGTGCACAGAGATTGTCGTTGAGCACCTGGCCGGCCCTTTCCGGGGAATCGCCCACCGGAAGGATGCGATATGGCGTATACCCGGCCGCGTGGATCAATGCCAAAGGAGTATATGCGCACGTGAACCCGATATACTCGGCATTATGGTTCGGCATGTGTGTCTTCTCCTCATCCATTGGGAACGGTTATTCTGGGGGCTGCCGGCTGAGAAAACCCACACGTTTACGCGAACTGAAAGGGACGGAAGCAACGTTGCTCCTTGAATGTGCGGGATTCTGCTCCGCAGAGATCATCAAGACTTCGCACTTTCCCGGGAACGGGAAGAATTGCCCTTCCCGGGCCAATCCTGCGGCAGATTCTCAGCCGGTGAAGGTCTGCCGGGGCTATGGGCCGCACTCATCCGCTGCCTGCTCCGGCATGATCGAGACTGAACGGTGGTTGGTCCTCCTTTGATCTCAGTTCCGACTCACTACCCGGGGACATACGAGTTGGGGAACGTTTCCGGCGTTCGGATACGTGGTATCCGGAATACGTGGATACAAGTATTTCGGATACGATGAATTATGTCAAGAAGAAAAATCGCGGATCTCTCCAACATCCTGTAACCCCCCATGATCGGGGCGATCACAACTGCGCATGAAATCCCCGGGACTCCGAGCCTAAGACCGGGCAGAGCCCGGAGGACAGGCATTCCCAGGCAGGAGCCTGGGAACGAGAAGCAACCCCCCATGATCGGGGCGATCACAACTGAGCATGAAAGCCCCCGGATCCTTGACAAATCGAGTTGAACGGGTAATTGTGGCATACTTTATGCCGCTTTCCGGGCGCCTGTACGAGTTAAGAGCAGCGGGTTTTCGGACGAGTCCCGGCTCTCACGATGAGGAGACGACAGGAATGACGTGGATTGATCCATTGGACTGCCCCTACTACCTTGTGTCCCGGACCGCGCTCTTAATGAGCGCCAGGTTCAAGAGGATTCTTGTGGAGGCAGGATTTAGGCAGGTGAAACCCGCATATTTGTGGGCATTGTTGAGCCTTTGGCGCTCAGATGGCCTTAAGGTGGTGGACCTCGCCAGGGAGACGACGTTGGAGACATCCACAATGACGGGACTGTTGGACAGAATGGAGAGAGACGGTCTGGTTATAAGGACCCCCGACGCGGACGACCGGAGGACTTTACGCATACATCTCACCGAGGAAGGCAAGAAGCTTCAGGACCCCGTGATCGACTTGGCTCAATCAATGATGGACGAATTCCTGATGGGCATTCCGGAGGAAGATGTCTCGTCGGTCATCGACGTGCTGAGACGGATCCTTCAGTCCGCCGCGGAATGAGCGGGTCCGGTTTCATTGCCGGGTGTCACCTGAACAGGAGGGGAGTGAGCACCCCGAAGACGAGGGCGAACCCAAGTGCCGATCCCAGTGGGGCGAGTGCCTTCAGCAGCGGGTTCGCCTGCGGTGTCCGCTCCTCGATCTGGATTGTCCCGGCAGCGATATCGAGGATTCCGCGCTTGGCCGGGGAGAGCATCAGGAACAGCCATGAGACCGCCCAGGCCGACGCGGCCATGAGCACCATGATGAGTTTGATGTACGGTTGCAGGGAATCGGCGTACCCCAGGATCCCGCCCGCCTTTATGGCGAGTAAACCGGGAGAAAAGGTGAGCAGGCCTATTGCGGCGGTCCGGAAGGTCAGGGTGAGGAGCAAGCCGCCGGTCTCGGCTTCGGCGGTGTAGCGAATTCCAATGCCGAATTCCCGTTGCCCCCAGGTTTGCCCTTCGGCGATGAGGGGAAACAGGAAGTTCACAAAGAAAATACCCGTTGCCGCCAACAACATGGGGAAATTGCCGTATGCCGTCACCAGAAAGTTCTTGGCAATGTGATAGGGAATCTCTGTTAAGGGAAAGAAGAAAATCATGAACGCTATCACCAAACAAATACAGACCAGCGAAAACACGCCGAATGTGTACATGGAGGCCAAAGCACGAGTCTTCAACGGCGCGTATTCCAGGTCGGCGTAGTCTTCCACGGCGGCACGATCAACGGCGGCAGTCCGCCGGACGAAGTCTTCGTCGGGGGGGTGATCCCGGCCCATGGGGTTGTTCACCATGAGTCCGCACTTCGGACAGTCTCCTCGAACCAACAGAACGTCGTCGTCCGATTTGGCATGGTATCCGCACCTGGGACAGGACCTACGGTTCGGCTGATCAACGACATCGGCGGAATCTGCAGGAGGGGACTCCGCCGGTTGGATTTTTACCGGAGGGAGTTCCGGTTCAATGGATGAAACAACCCCCATTCCCTCGAGAATTTCTTGATATTTTAGGGCGGAAGCCTTATCGAGCCCTTTCTTGATAATCCTGGGGACGCCGGAAACGAGTTTCTCGGTAATATGCCCGTCCTGCTTGAATGCTCTTGAGAGGGCGGCCACGACCTCGCGGTGGTCGTGCCCTTCTCTGATGGTTCCCTGAATGATCACCTTATAAGATTCATCACTCATGGAGGATCCTCGTCCGTTCCATGTGAGATGTCCACAGGCCCGTTAATGCCTGAGATCCGGAGATATGCCTTGCAGACCGGATCGGCCTCCGATCTCTCTTCCCGCCGGTGCATCGCGGTCACCGTCTCTGAAGGAGAGGCACGAAGGAGGACTTGGATAAGGTACCACGAACCGTGCCCGCGGACAACCTGATCAGGAATTGCTGGATTTTTTTTCATAATTTCGATATAATACGATAAATCCATCATTAAGCGGGAGAAGGCAGATGCGATTCTTCGTTGTCGCTGCGGTGCTTTCCTTTGTTGCGCTCGGCAGCATATGGGAATCAGCCGGAGCAGTGGGATACGATGTTGCAGGTAAGGAAAAGTGTGTATGTTCGCCCCTGACGGCTCGAGGAATATATCCCGACACCCTCAACAATCTGAAGGAAGCCCTGATTCTGCCGAGGCTCGGGTACATAGCCGAACGACTGGCACAGGAGATCAAGGCGGTTCTCGGCCAGTTCGGGATACGCTCGGCCGGCGATCCCCGGGGGAGTGTCCAACCGGCCAAGACCATTATTGGACTGAACAAGGACGCCGATAAAGAGAAGGAGCGCCCGGCTGTGTCCAAGAAGGGGGAGAAGAGCCGAGAGAAAAAGAGACGGGTTAAGATGCCTCCGCGCGCTCTGTGATGTCCGGCCGTTGTGGGGGAATCGAGGGTCGGCCCGCATTGCTTGGGAGGCGGACAGGCACCCTGCAACGCTTCAAAGCACGGACGTGGCGTTGCCGGTACCCCGGAACGGTCAATGTCGCTTCTTACGGCTGTTCCGTCGCCTGCGCGAAGGTCTGCGGCGCCATTTCAGCTGCAGCCAGAAGCCTTGTTCCGGTTTCATGCGCAGCCATTGTTCGAACTGGTTGTGGAACAGCTGACTGACGGTTATAAGATCGTGACGGTTATCCCCGGTCGGCTTGAAGCGGATCACCTCGCCAAAAATACTCTTATAACGGCCGTCATCCAACCGGATCGTGCAAAGAGGGAGCACGCGGGCTTGACCGTCAATGGCGAATTTGGCAAAAATCTCATTCGCCGGAGCCTTGGTCCCGAAGAAATCCACGATTATTCCACGCTCCACGTCGCCCCGTTGGTCTCCCAGACACGCCACCAGGTTTCCCCGGCGCATAAGGTCGATGAGAGTTCCTGCGCTTCCTTTGTGTGGGAAGAAGCGGATCGCCGTGGCTTCCTCCCCGCCGGCCCGGCTCTCGAAATACCTCGAGAGAAACGGATTCTTCAGCGGGGTTGCTATCAAATTCAGTCGTATTCCAAGGAACTTCGTGGTTGCGGCGGTGACCTCGAAGCAGCCGAAGTGCGAATTGAGCAGGAGGATTCCGTCGTTGCCCGGCATCGTTGCGAGATCGTAGGGGAGCTTTCCCTCCAAGACGATCCTTTCCGCCATGTCCTTTTGGCTCCAGCGACGGATGAGAAAGAACTCCGCAGCGAGCAGCCCCACATGCTCAAAGCTCTTTCGCGCAGTTTGCCTGACCCATTGTGAGGACCGCTCGCGGCCGAATGCAATGGTCAGATTCTCGAGAGCCGCCGCACGACGATCCGAGAAGAATACGTAGACGATTCTCCCGACAAATCGACCAAAAGCATAGACCGCCTTTTCCGGGATGACATTGAGTACTTCTTCAAGGAGGAGCACCAACAAGTACACGAGGTAGGCGACAAAAATCCCGTAACGTAAACGCATCTTCATACCCGACCACTCCACCAAATGAGTGCGACCATATCACGGCCGAAACGTTTGATCAAAAGAAATAACAATAGATGTCTGATACCCGGAAATCGCAGATATGACTTCATAGTACGCGAAGGGCGACCGGGAATATGGTCAATGATGTGCGTATGATCACAAGAGGTTAATCAGGGGATGGGCCGTTTCCGTCAATATATCGCCGTTTTTCCGCCGGGGAACGACAAGTCATTGTCTGGGAACAAACCCTCGGATCTCGTAGAGCTTCTTCCTGCGTCGAAGTCCTTTAAGGGATCTCGATCCGATTCTGCGGGCGTCGAAAACGCCTAAGCCTTCGATCTGCTTGTACGTGTCAAGACCGATCAAAATGCCGTCGGGCTCGGCAGTCTGGCAGATCCGAGAGGCAAGGTTCACGGCGTGGCCCAGCACCGTGTAATCCATCCGCTCGTCGGAACCGAAGTTACCCACGATCACCTGGCCGGTGTTGATGCCGTATCGCACCTTGAAACGCAATGCAGGAGGCAGCGAGACCATGGCGTCCGAGAGGGACTCGCGTATGCGTATGGCGGATCGAATGGCCCTGGAAGGATGGTCCTTCTGAAGGAGAGGCGCTCCGAAGATAGCCATGGCCGCATCTCCGATGAACTTGTCCAGAGTACCTTGCTCGTTGAAAACGATCTCGTTCACGGTCTTGCAGAACAGGTTGAGTATTTTCCGGAGCTGTTCCGGTGTGGCCGTCTCGCAAAAGGAGGTGAATCCTACGATGTCGCAGAAAAAGATAGTGGCTTCCGTTTCCCTGACTTCAAGGTCCGCGTCGCCCTTAAGAATGAGATCGACGACCTGAGAAGAGTGGAAACGTTTCAAATTCTCGCGGATGATCGCTCCCCGCACCGCTTGCTCACGCACGCGCTCGGTGAGGTTCCAGCGTTGGATCGCCAGTGCGGCTTGATGTCCGATGGCGGTGAGGAGATCCAAGTCCTCGGTCAGGTAACCGCCCACCATGTCCAGCCTGTCGATGTAGAGTACGCCCAGGATCTCGCGATCCTCCCAGATCGGGGCGGCGATAACGGAGCGAATTCCATCTATGACAACGCTGTCGCCCATCTCGAAACGAGGATCCTCCAGGGCATTGTCCGTCAAGACTGCGACACGGTCTTCCATGATGCGCGCGACAATGGTGCCGCTTACCGGTCTTGCCATCCCCTCGCCATGATGGGATCTCTGTTTCCTGGGCGCCGGCAAGCCGGCGGCATCCCTTAGGAGGATGGTTGCTTGAGACGGAGAGAATATCTCGAATATTTGGTCCATAATGTAATCGAGTATCTCGTCCAAGTCTTTGGTCACCACCAGTTCCTCGGTGATGCGGTACAGCGTGAGCAGGTTACGGTTGAGCCGTTCTCTCCTGACCTTGGTTGGAATGCGTTCGACCTCTCCCGCGGTCTCGGAGAGGTAGTTGCTGATCATACCTATCGGTTTGACGACTTGTTCTGTTTCATTCTTGTGAACAAACGGGGCCTGTTGGAGTTCGCTCATGTCGAGGGTCTGGTTGTGAAGAGGTACCCGGCCGGGGATACCCGGCGAGAAATGGAGCCTGAACGGACCGATTTGTATGACGTCTCCGTCCTTGACGCGGCGTCTGTTCTTTATTCGACGTCCATTGATCCAGGTGCCGTTCCGGCTTTCCAGATCCTTGACAACGAATCCTTTTCCCTCCCTGAGAATGATGCAATGATTGCGTGAAACCATCGTGTCGACAAGGCAGAGATCGCATCTTTCATGACGGCCCACCGTGGTTTGATGGCCGAGGAATTCCTGCTCGATTTCTTGGCCGTCGGGTCTGAATATCGTAAGGTGAAACATTTCCACTCTCGGCGAGTCGGAGGAAGACTCATTGGGTGCCGCCGTGCCGCAGGCAACTAACGATACCGTAGTCCTGAAACGTGAAACCGCCGGTTTTCCCTCGCATCGTGCTCAATCTTCCGACTGGAGGATATGAGGATCACCTGCAATCTTTCGTGCGTGAACGGTCACCCCAGCGCGACAAAATCCATCAGCTTGGCCAGGTTTTTCTTGGCTTCTTCACTGATGGTGACGATTTCGAAACCGGATACGAAATATCCGTGCGGATTCTCTCTCGCGGTCCACCGGCACACTGCGTCGAAGTGCAGAGGGGCGCTCTTGACGTAGTCGGCCGCTTGAACAATTATGGTCACCGTCGAACCGGCGTCGACCTGCACGCCGAAGAGTTGAATACCCCCTTCCGTAATATCCTGGACCAGACCGAGAAATCTCCTCGTCTTTGCGTCATAGGCGGGAATCTTGAACAGCATATATCTTCGCTTATGTTTTCGACGGTTTTCCCATGATCCCGTCGGATTGTCTCCGCTCATCTCCTCCTCCTGGAGGTCTCCTTCGCGTTCACCGAACAATGCCGGACGGCGGTGCCGTCCCTTCGCACCATTTCTTAGCATCAGGCGTCCACATATTCAATCCCGTGCAACAGCATGCATCGTCATGGCCTGCCGCGGACGGTCAAATCTTCTTCTGTGTCTTGCGCTGTGCAGGTTGTACGGGTCTTCCTTCCCGAGTGCTTTCCAAAATCCTGCTGACCACCCGATTCACCAGAAATCTGAACGACCGTATCAGATTCTCCGGGTCCGGTGAAGAGTGTATTGCGCTCGCCAATGCTTCACCCGCCCGTTTGAGCGCCAAAGCCTGAATGTGAACCATATGTGAGAAGGCCGCTGGGTCGTTGATCGAGAGCTCATTGAGAATCGGAGGTCTCCGATCCGGAATTCCCTCGGCTTTCCTTACGGAAGACTTGTACTTCTCATATCGAGTCAGAATATCGTGGAAAGCCATAAGAGGATCCGTCGAAGAAGATTCGATACTCTTTCCGAGGTAATCGGTGATATCCAGAAGAAAACGGATCGATTCGGGATGCGCCCGGGACATTCGTTTGACCACATAGTCCAGAACGACCCGCATCGATAAAGCGGCGAAATCTACGGTGACGTTGTCTTTGAATCTGATGCGTACCTTACGAAGCTCGTTGGCCAGGACCGTCACGGATCTTCTTGAAATCTCCCATTCAAGGGTAAGAATCGCTTCCTGCAACTGCCTCAGTGGAAACGCGTCGGCCGCTCCGGCCTGGGGTTTCCCGGGAGACTGCTTGGTTCCGGCCCGGCGTCCGGCCGGAGCTGGTCGATCATGTGAGGCTTCCTTGTAGAGCGTATGCATGTGGCGCTGAATCTCGTGCGCCATGGCCTCGTCGTAGTCCGGGCCCTCCTGGATGGGGGGAGGCGCCGATTTCCCGGGCGCAGCCGCCTGTGCCTTTCGCGGGGCCTTCCGCGGCACCCGTTGAGCCTCCGGGGCTGCCGGGGGAGTCTGACGGGGTTTCACGGGCGGCGGTTCAAAAGGCTCCGCCGGAGTCACTTCCAGTTGGGTCGTCTCTGGGGCCGGGGTTTCCGGCTCCTCGATAAAGAGAGTGTCCACCGCCAAATCAATTTCCCGGTCGGTGTCGGGGTCGCCGGAGGAAATAACCGTGGAGCCCGCGAAATCGGGAAGAGTGTCCGATGCAGGCGGAGGATTACTTCGGCTCGATGCGGGAACCGAAAAATCAGGGGTGAGCGAAGGCTTCGGAGGGGAGGCACGCGGCCTTTCCCGCGGGGGAGTGAAATCCTCTTGCGGGGAAGGTTCTTCCTGGAATGAACTCATGAATAGAGTATCTACCGCCTCATCGAGGGTGGGTCCTGCTTCCCCGGCAGACAGAGCGGGTTCGGGAGCCTTTGCTTCCTCGGAGGCTCCCCAATCGGCCAGTTCATCCGGTCCGGGTTCTTCCACGAAGAACGTGTCCACTGCCTTGTCTATGAGAGCGTCCAGATCGTCGTTGTCGTCCAGTTTGGCCATAGGCCTTCCCACGCGTTTATCACGTCCTCAGTTTATGGTGGACGGACTTAATGGTGATCTTGCTTATTTCCCTCAGCGTGTCAAAGACACCCGGACCGGCAAGCGCGCTGGCAAGGACTGTGGGCGCCGGGGTCTTCATCATGGAATTCAGATCCTGCTCCATGGTTTCTCTACTCAGCACGGGAATCACACTTCCCTCGAGATCCCGCTTGTTGAGCTGTATGACCAGGGGGAGTTCGTCCATGTCCAAATTGTCGTCGGCCAGGTTCTCCCTGAGGTTCTGTAGGCTTTCCTTGTTCGGTTCCTGTTGAACGGCCATCGAGTCGGCAACGAAGACAACCCCGTCGACACCTTTCAAGACCATTTTCCGGCTCTCGTTATACAAGACCTGACCGGGAACCGTGTACAGCTGCACGCGAATATTGAAGCCGCGGATCTTTCCCAAGGATAACGGGAGGAAATCGAAGAAGAGAGTTTTGTCGCCCCGGGTATCGATGGAGATCATTTTCCCCATGAACTTCGCGTTCATCTTTTGGTTAACGTAGAGTAAATTCGTAGTCTTTCCGCATCGTCCCGGGCCGTAGTACACTACCTTGACTTGAATTTCCTTAGCGCTCTTGTTAATAAAGGCCATTTCTATCCCTCTCTCTTGGGGAGTTTAGCCTCAAGCACTTGAGAGACTTCGGCAATCTTCAGCCTGAGTAAACCGAGTGAAAGGGAATTGTCAAAAATGGTTACAATGATGTATTCGGTTCCCACTCGACTGAAATGGAAGGATTCCGAGTGCCCCTTGTAGAAAAGAAGCACAAAATCCCGTTCTCCTATCAACTTGGCAATCTGCTCGGTTGCTGCAAAGTTCGCAGCGGCCACCGCTGCGAGTGAAATCACATCCAACTCGATTCTGTTGCCGATGTTGACAATCAGCGACCCCGCGTTATCTATCACAAGGATTGACGATATTCCCTCGGTCATGACCTCCTTGGAGAGATAGCCCCGCACGTCTTCAAGAATGTCCACGCTGACAACAACGTCGCCGCTTCGTCCGGTCTTGATCCGCTCCACTTTGGCAATTTCCAGGTTCACCCAGTCCCTGGTCAGCGGCGTATCGCCGGTGTGTTCGGGCCGCGGACCGGCAATTTCTTGGAGACGGTCAATTCCCGAGGTGAGCGATTGAGCGGCTTCATCCGGAATTGTGGCGTCCGAAGCAAACATCGCCAGCAATTTCGTGTGCTCGCGGAGGTGTTCTTTGAGTTCCCTGTTCTCGAGCGTGTTCGCTGCGGAAGTGAGCACGGAGAGAATCCGTTCCATTTCGTGCACGGACGTATCTCCCGTTCCCGTCTTGAGCCCGTCCACGAATCTTCGGGCGGAGTCAATATATGCCCACAACAGCGCCGGCAGCTTTCCGAAGATCTCAATCTCGGCGGCACCCTTGAAAATATCATTGATGCCCTGATCTTGTGAGGTCATTTCCGTTGAATCCTTTAATGCGAAGAATCAAGTCCGAATTTCAAGTCTCCTGTAAAGCCCTTGGGCAGGACCCGTTTGGCGAATTCAGTGCGGTCGGAATCAGAGGGCTTACGGAGCCGACGGAGAGTCTATCGGCGGGTGCCGAACCTGATTTGACCGGACCGAATCCATGTGCGAGCTTAACACAGAAACAACGTTTTGGGGAGAGTTATCACCCCGAGGGGCCGGGTCTTTTTGCTCTCCAGGCGAGCCTCCCTGATCGTCTCACGACCCCTGCCGTGCGGATTGCTGCGGCAAGGGACGGGACCGTGTCATGATTTCTCACTCCTGGCCTCTGCAAGTCGTCTGGCCTGAGAGGCCAGCGCGGCAGGTATGTTCTTGCTCTTGGCCAGCTTCCGCAGGTCCGGTTCCCGAAAATGGGGAAGAAACTTCATGGACAATGGGAGCGGTGTCTTCGAGTTGTTGGCCAGATTGAGCTTAATGGCGTACGATTTGCTCCACTCCTTTGTCGTGGCTATCTGGCGCAGGACGTCCTCGCAGACCTGCTTGGACTTTGAGATGGCTTCGATTTCGTCCTCGCGTATCTTGGGTGACTTCACGACGGCCATTGCCACCAGCTTAATCGGATCCCGGACGAGGATGCTGCGGGCCTCCTTGTTGCCCAGGAAGGCCATTTTGACCTTATCGGCCACTCCCATGTTCATGATTCTGTGGTACAGGCTCTCGGATTCTTCCTCCGAGAGTTCCCATTCGGGCAACTCGCCGGGTCGCGGGGCCCTCATGATCTCTTCAGGAAGCAGTTTCATGGATTCGGTGAAGAAATCATTCAGAGTTTTATCCAAAGTTGCCGGGCTCTCGCCGAACGCGGGCCGAGTAATGAAGCGGACGCCGTTCCACGCCAACATGGCCGCCATGGCATGCAAAGGATCATCCTTGCCTCCGACCTGGGCGTGGATGACTCGGCCGTTCCTTTGATACACTTCTCCGGAGCCTTCCTCGCACATTATGGTGGTCATGAGGGTACCGGGGGTCTTTTCCAGGCTCGTCAGCGTTTCATAGGCATCCATTACCTTCAGGCTTCCGGTCATCAGCTTCAGGGAGCTTCCCATCTGTCCGTCTACCGGCGAGGGACCGGAAGCGTGGGATTCGAGAAATTCCAAGGCCTTCTGAGGATCGACATTTTGCACATGAAAATGGGTCCGCAAGGTGTACCTGAATCGAGCGTCTTTCCAGGTCGCCAGATCCTTCAGTCCGTCCAACCCTTCGAGTTCCCCGGCGACGGCCCCAACGACTTTCCCTCGTTGGAAGTAGACCCGCCCCGTCTTTCCGAGGCCTTCGATCAAAATCGTTCCGGAGCGTATCCCTTGCCGCGCGGCGGAGAGCAGACCGGAGAGACTGCACAGATCCAGGGCGCCTTCGACCTTTAGGTCGGTCTGTCCCTGGATGAGGCTCTCCTCGAAGGCGTCTATCCGCTGCCGAATATCCTCGATGTGCCGGGAGCCCTGTGCCAGCTTAGTCGCCACGGAGGGGCTTCTTTCCAACAGCTTCCTGTTTTCGACGACCGTGGTAAGGATCTCTTCGTCGGACCAATTGTCGAGAATATGAAGCGCCGTCTCTTCCAGAATGGTTTCGCAACCGGCCGCAACCTTTATGAGGCTGGACTCCTTGATTGTTTCCCTGACGAGGAAATCCATTACCGACGGGTGAAGATCCGAACCGAAGCCCTTGCGGTAGGTTGTTACGTCCAGGGCTTCCAAGGTCTTCTTGGCCTGTTCTTTGATTTCCGGATTATCGTCGTGAGACAGGTAGCTCAGCAACACCAGCTTCTCGGTGGTGGACAGCGGCGCTTTGCCCTTTGCCGCGTTGAGTCTTATTTCATGTTCCGTGGCAGGGTTGAGGAACTTGTGCACGGTCTTGGAAATCTTGACCTTAATGGCTTTTCTGACCAACGGATTCCCGTCTGATTCGAGCGTCTCACGGGCAAACTCGTCTTCTCCGAACACGATACGGACTTTGTCGAGCACCGGCAGAGTAACCAGATCTTGTCCTTCGAACAGTTCGTCTATCAGTTTTAGTTCGTTGGCTATCTTTTCGGTAACGGTGACGCCTTCATCCAAGAGACGCATCGCCTCGATGATGAGGTTCTGCATTCCCACGTGGATCACCTCTTCAATATCCTCCCCTCCACGGGTTATGGTGAACTCGGCATTGGGCCACGCAAGAAGACTGCACGCCGCGTCCATACCGTCGGTGTCTCCCAAGACCGCATTGCAAATCCGGCCGTTCCGGAAGTAAAGCTCTCCCTTGCTCTCATCTCTGGCGAGCCTGCACACGGCAGGTTTGGAATTCATCTCGAAGATCTCTGCGATCTCGAAGATGTTCATTGTCCTGAGGTGCCCCTGGACACTCCAGGTTGTGCTGACATCACTGTCGAACGGATCCGTATCCGGAGCATGTTCAAGGGCATCCATGACAAGAGCGAAGGTGTTGACGTTGATTCGGTTCTCGAATGGACCGGGGTCGGCAAGCGAGTAATGAAATGAAGCATCGACCCAGCCAAAGGCCCGGTAAAGGGCCTCCAATCCGTCGATTCCGTCACACACGGCTCCAACCACTTTGCCCTGGTCGGTGTAAATGTCGGCCTTCCGTCCTTCGAATTCCAGGGCCAGCCGTACGCTGCGGTTATTGTGATCGATCGCCTGGATGATCTCACCAAGCCCCAGGAGTCCTATATTTCCCCTGACTGAACTGTCCTTGGGGCCGACATCTTCTTTTTTTTCGCCGAGGCCCACCCTTTCGATGACCTTCATGACGATTTCATGAATCGGCTCGGGCAGTTCAGGTCTATCCGGGCGGCCGTACCAATTCCTGGCTGCGGGAATAAGGTTCTTGCGTGCCTGGGAGGCAATCTCGGGATCCGTGTCTTTTCCCAGGTAACAAAGGATTATCAATGTGTCGTGGAGTGTGAATTCCGCCTGCATGGCCGCTGCCTGCATCTTCTTTTCCCGAGTGGCCTTGGCGCCGATGAACTTCGACAACCGCGCACCGACCTTCACAACTTTCTTTTCGACAGCTGGCATGGAGAGTTTTTTTGCATCTTCAAACATTAATACAGACGCGAATCTTCACCTCAATCTTAGTGAAGAACTTGTAATTTGTCAAGATTGCATGACATCCTGAAGCTTGCCACGGATCGAACGATTGGGTATGGTATTGCCCGCCTTGAAGTCGCCCTCCCGTCGAGGGCCGGCATCAAGCCCGGTAAACGGGTAGAATATCTTCGGGAAGGGGCCGGCGGTTGCGCACCTGTATTATGGCCGGGGGGTCTCATGCTTGATGCGGACGCAACGTTACGGCAAACAGACTCGAAGCCGGGATGCTATTCTTGACCGGACGGGATTGAAGTGAGTTTCGAACATCTTTGCTCTCCAAGGAACCGCAATCTTCTCATAGTCTTGAGCTTATGGTGTGTCCTCGTCTGTGTGGGCTGTGCGAAGAAGCAAGTCCGGCGAGGCATACCCTTTGGTCTGGACAAGCTCGCCTATGAGAAGGCTTCGCCAAAGGTGGAAGAGAATTGGCGGGAAAAGGGGGTCCGGCTTGCAAAGGAGAAGAAATACCGGGACGCGATCGAGGCCTTTGAGAATCTCGTGGTCGAGCAACCGGAGGACTATTTCGGATTCAATGCTCTGGCTGTTTGTCACAAGAATATGGGGGATCTCCCCAGTGCAATGAAGAATTACGACAGGGCCCTCGAATTGGCGACCGTTTCGGAAGAGAAGGCAAAAATTCTCGCCAACATAGGCAACCTCTATTTCGCAGCCGACAAGCCCCAGTCCGCGTTGGATCTCTACAAGGAAGCATTCTCGGAATTTGGCGGGAATCCGATCTACTTGATTTTCATCGCCCGCACCTGGGTCGCTCTGGGGGAATACGAAAGGGCAAGAAAGGTCCTCCGGCAGGCGGAAGAGATGGAGGACCGGCTGTCTCGTTATGAGAACGAGGATGACCGCGGTCTCGGTTCCTACCTGATGGCTTACTCGTACCTGGCTCTCAACGAGGAAGACAAGGTCTACAAGTACCTTAACAAAGCCCTTGAAGCCAACCCCAAGAGGTTCGTTCAGCGCATTAAGCGGGATATTACCGACGAGAAGAGCCTGCTCTTTACCCTAAGAGACAACCCCGAACTCAATGAGGCCCTCAAGAAACATTCTTTGGCCACATTTCTGGAGTCCATCTTCCAGGACTAAGGTCTTCGCCGGAGCCCCGCGCCCATTGAATACCCCGACGGCCGGTCACGGACGGAACGACGATCCGGATCCATTGACCGTATAATCGGATGTGGGGCTCGGAGCGGCTTGAGCGACCCGAGTTTCCGTTTCGTACTCAGGCTTTAACGAATCCTCTGGACATCGGATCGATTAGAGTCGATAATTGCAGCATCGAAGGCAGTCTGACGACGGCCAAGTACATGCCGGAGGACTTACGGTGCCGGACTCGCACATACCCGAGATATTTGGCCGGTTGCTTGACAGTGCCGGACAGATGTTCTGGGAACTGGATGGAGACTTCAGAGTAGTCTACGCAAACGACCTTTTCAAGTCGGTCTTCGGCGACCCGACCGGCAGACTGTGCCACGAGTTCATGTCCGGGTGTGAGACCGTCTGCGAAAACTGCCCCGTGAAGAAAGTATTCGAAGGAGAGGAGCGGGCGGTTTCAGAGAGACTCAGGCATGACAAGCTCGGCAAACCAACCTGGCTTCAGCATACCGCGACTGCCATCAAAGATTCCGAGGGGCGGATCGTAGGAGCCGGCGAACTGATCGTCGACGTTACTCAGCGAAGGCAGACCGAAGAGTGGTTGAAGGATTCGGAGCGTCTCTACCGCAACCTTGTGGAGCAGGTTCCGGATATCATCTTTTCCCTGGACGGGTGGGGGAAGTTCACGTTCGTCAACACGCAGGTCGAGAGATTTCTGGGATACCCGGTGCAACGAGTTCTCGAGACGTCTCTAAAGGACCATGTCGCCCAAGAAGACAAGAATCGCGTTGAAGCAATTCTTCACCTGGAACCCGAAGCCGTGTGGGACGAAGAGATAGGCATAACGGATTCGGAGGGCCGGAGGAAGTTCGCGAGGATACGCTGTAAAGCCTCATTCAACGAGCTGGAGCATTGCATGGTGTTCGAGGGGGTGATGCGTGACCGGACCGTGAGGAGGAAGCTCGAGGAAGACCTCAAAGCGTCAAAGGCCGCTCTTGTGGAAAAGATCAAAATTATTGACGAACTTTACGAACATATCGTCCAGTCGCACAAGTGTAAGGCCATCGAAGAGCATACTGCCGAAGTGGCTCATGAACTCAGGCAACCGCTCGCCATTGTGGGAGGTTTCGCACGCAGGCTCGCAAAACAGCTCGACTCCCCCCAGGCCTCCGAAGTTGATCGGCAACGCCAGTACATTGACATAATCATCACGGAGATCCATCGATTGGAACGAATACTTGACGGGTTGATAGATTTTACTAAACGCGATAAGATATTAAGACAACGAGTAAATCCAAATGACCTCATCGAGTACATCCTGGAAGTGACCGAGACGCGGTTACGGGAAAAACAGATCACCGTCGATGTGAATTTTGGTCCGGAAATAGGGGAAATCCCCATTGATCCCGGCCGTTTTCAACAGTTGGTGCTGAATTTGGTGTCAAACGCCATAGAGGCTTCTCCCGAGGGCGGGATCATTTCCATCGAGACGGGAGTGTCGATACCCAGTGACAAGGCAATCAAGATAGGGGAACTCAACTCTGCCGGATTCTTCGAGATGAAGATTCGAAATGCCGGCCCGGTGATACCGCCGGAGGCGCTTCAGAACATATTCAACCCTTTCTTCACCACCAAGGAACGCGGCACGGGCCTGGGGTTGGCCGTGTCACGCAAGATCGTCGAGGACCACATAGGATCCATATCCGTCAGATCGGACGATGAAGGCACCGTCTTCACCGTCTGGATACCGATCATTGAACACACATCCAATCACGACGGGTTCTGCTTTTTGGAACCCACTACCTCCCAAGCCTCGCACTGACCCTAGTTTAGTCACGATTCGCAAGCTCTAAGGGCACCATGGCAACGAGACGAAGACGTGTGACCGAACTTATGAAATGTCGTTAGTGTTCTATGGCATACGGTCGCACAAGCTGAACCGTCTTCCCGGCGTAGGCCGGGAACCAGTCTCTTCTTCCTGGACCCCGGCCTGCGCCGGGGAGACGGCGGGCAGCGACGCCCGCCCTTAAAGATGACGGGCACGGAGGCCCGTCCCACGAAACAGGTCTAAGGCTTCATGACAGTCCTTCGTAGCCCGGGCCTCCGTGCCCGGATCTTAACCTCTTGAGATTGCCACGCCCTCCCAAAGGCTCGGGCTCGCAATGACATGGTTCAGCGTGGTGCCGTGACCGAAATCGAGTGCAACCACGAGATGTCATTGCGAGGAGCGCAGCGACGAAGCAATCTCAGCGCGAAAAATCCGTGACCGTATTTACGCCATGGAGCACTCAGTTCGTTTCCGGACCGCCGCCGTCGGGACGACCCAAGACGATCTCATGGGGGGAGCAGCCGCCACAGGAGTCACCGGCTGAGGCCTCATCCCATTCCGCGCACATATCCTTTTCTTGAGCGGGTCTTGCTTCAATGATCTCAAGCTCATAGACAAGCGACAACCCGGAGAGCGGATGGTTCAAGTCGATGACGATGCTGTCTCCCCGTACCTCGCGAATCATGACCGTGTCCGGAGCATTCGCACCGGGAGAGACCAAGGGCAGCTGCATACCCGGAAATGGCTCCATTCCCTTGGGAAAACGGAAGTCGTCCTTGGGTTTCTCTATCACGAGATCCTGCCTCCGGGGACCGAACGCCTCTTCCGCAGGCACGGTGAACGAGAGCTTCCGGCCGCTTGAATGTCCCACCAGGCGTCTCTCCAGACCGGGAATGACATGACCGTATCCGGTCACGAAGTCCATCTCCTCCGGTTGTTCGCCTCCCTTGAGCGTAGGTCCGTTTTCCACGCGACAGTGGTATCGTAACTTCACGTAACTCTTTGAGTCGGTAATAATGAACTCCCCCGGCATACCGGAATCGGTCATAAACTCCTCCTGGCATGTTCTGCCCGGTTTATCGGTCAATGGGAATCAGATAATCATCGCATCCAGCAACGCACAAGATGTCCTGCCCGCTTCTCTTCCAAGACGGGCGGTTCCGTGCATCGAGCCTGCACTTCGGGGCACCGGTCCTGAAACGTGCACCCTTGGGGGAGATGACGCAGGTCGGGTACCATGCCGGCGATCACGTGCAGTCTCTGCCGGCGGCCCGAGCGTTGCCGGTCCATCCTGGGGATGGAGTTGAGAAGTCCCATAGTATAAGGGTGTTGGGGATTCGCATACAGATCCTTCACCCGGGCCTCTTCAACAACCATTCCCGTGTACATGACCGCGACCCGGTCGGCCATTTCCGCGACCACCCCGAGATCATGCGTGATCAAGATAATGCCGGTTCCTTTGGATGTCTTGATTTCATTCATCAATTCAAGGATCTGGGCCTGTATGGTGACATCCAGTGCCGTGGTGGGCTCGTCGGCCAGCATGAGCTTGGGGTCGCAGGCCAAGGCCATGGCAATCACAACACGCTGCCGCATCCCTCCGCTCATCTGATGGGGGTAGTCTTTGGCTCTTTGCCGCGCGGACGGAATTCCCACTTTCTCGAGCATCTCCACGGAGGCTTCAGCCGCCTGCGCGCCGTTCATGTTGCGGTGAAGACGGAACACCTCACTGATTTGGTCCACAATCCGGAAAACCGGATTCAGTGAAGTCATGGGTTCCTGGAATATCATGGAGATATCGTCCCCCCGGATCTTCCGCATCTCTGATTCGCGAAGTTTGAGCAGATCCCGACCTTCGAACAGAATCTCACCGGCAACAATCTCCCCGGGAGGGGATGGGACCAGGCGCATGATTGAAAGGGCGGTCACGCTCTTTCCACAGCCCGATTCCCCCACGAGGCCGAGCGTCTCTCCCTCATTCAAGTGCAGATCGAGCCCGTCAACGGCTACCGCCTGACCTTCCTCGGATCGGAATGCCGTCCGTAAACCGCGGATATCGAGAAGGTGATTGGTCATCTCTTTTGTCTTATGCCTTCGGGGTGAGAGTCTCAAGAGTACTGAGACTGAACGGATTGAAACGCACTCGGCCGTCAAATGTCCAGGTGCGGAAGTATGAAGAACGCTCCGAAGAATCCCATTCCGAAGCAAAACAGGGAGACCAGCAGAGCCATGACCAGGAAGGAGCTCTTTAAGAGAAAAGCGTCCAGAGCCGAACAGAGCCACACCCCTACGGCAATGAGCAGCGAAGGAGTCTGCACGTCGTATTCGGCCTGCTTGGTCACGAAGAGAGGAGCCAAGTAGAGCACCACATTGAAGAGAAAGAGGACTCCGGCGAAGATGCGGCCTCGGATCATCTGTCCAAGTCCGGGGAGTACCAAGGACAAGACAGCCGAGAACACCCGCGACCGTCCCTTTTTCTCCGTATCTTTACGCTTCTTATCCGGCATACGGCTCCTCCTTGCCGGCAGGCTGAGTTCACGTCGGTATAGTCCAACACCCGCGAGAAGTCAACGAACCGCCAAGCGATTCTTGCGTCTCATCTCAGCCTTGACTCTTCTTCCTCCCCCTCCTATACCTTGGTGAAGAGACTGTTGTCCGTAACCGTAACGGTTAAAGCTGCTGCATAAGGAAGAAAAGGCCGGAAGATAGGGAAGGCAACCAGCGTGAGTCAAAGACCGTAGGTTTTGAACTCGGCGTGTGCTATGCTGACGAATAGGAGGTTGTGACCATGCCCGGCGCTCCAGTCATAGAGCCGACAGCCATAGATCGAGAGATGGAAGAGATCGCGGCCGACCCCGAAGTCCGGGCGTCCCTGGAAGCTCTTGACGATCCCCAAGACCGGGAAGATCTTCTGGACGCTTTGATCATTCGGAAACGAATCGCAGAAAGGAAGGAGAGGACCCATTCTCTGCAAGAGGTCAAGAAAAAGCTGGGACTGTAGATGTACAGGACGGTAATCTCCGATGCAGCCCTGAAAGACTTGGAGAATCTTCCTCAAAACTATCAACGGCTCGTTCTGGATAGGGTCGCTTCTTTGTCTCGGAATCCAAGGCCACGAGGCTGTAAGAAGCTTGACGACAGGTTCTACCGCGTGCGTCAAGGGTCTTACCGCATCATCTATGAAGTGAACGAACGAGGTCTAGAGATTACGGTCATGAAAATCAAAGCTCGCAGAGAAGCCTACCGGTAGCCGCCCGTTTTGGAAACACTCTCAAGATTCGGAAAACCGGCTTGGATACGACACAGCATCGGGGAACCGGAGCACTTAGTGCTTCATTTCATAAGTTCGGTCACACATTGTCGTCTCGTAGGCATGTTGGGAGCCTGCGAGAAGAATTTCCGGGCACGGAGGCCCAGGCTACGGTAGGGGCGGACCTATGTGTCCGCCCGCATTTGGGCGCACACGCAGGTGCGCCCCTATCCCGCGGGACGCGGGATGGGACCGGCGGCGGATAGGCATTCCCAGGCTGTAGGGGCGGCCCCCTGTGGCCGCCCGGGTAGGCACGGGGGCCTACCCCTACGGGAACGTGGAATCCGCGAGTGGGATTTTCAGACAAAGGCGAGAAGTGACACAATGAGGTTCCGAGTCGTACACAGCCTGGATTGGCGAACCCGAATCAAATGTCCCGCATTGGCTCAACAGAAGGAAGTCGCTCAACAACTGGCCGACTGCTTGGACGTCGTCCCCGGTGTTTCCTACGTTGAGATCCGATTGAGCACCGGCTCAATCATACTGCTTCATAGCGGCCGTGCTCTCGACACGGCAGCCGTCGGAGAAATCCTTTCATCGGCGTTACCCGGGGAGGGCTCTGCGCCTTCCCGGTGGGAATGCACTGCAGGTTCCCCGGCTTCGCTCCCTGATGCAAACAGACGTTCCCATGTCTCGGGAACCATACTCGTTCTCTCGGGAGCCTACATCCTCTTCGAATGGTTGCGGCGTCTCCTGTTCAGCCGCGGCGGTGCCGGAAGGTTTTCACTGTTGTCGCGCGTATTCAATCCCCCCGCGCTTGTCGCCATTGGATTGGGCATCCCCATCATGAAGGAGGCACTGAAGAATCTGGCCAACCGTGGTTTCAGCATGGACCTTCTCGTCACCAGTGCCGCGGGCCTCTCCATACTCATGGGGGAGGCAATGGCCGCGCTGGTGGTCATGTGGCTGGTCAATTTCTCCGAATGGTTGGAGACGCGTACCGTTGAGAAGACCAGAAAGGCCATCAGGGACATGCTGAGCCATGACGTCAGAGACACATGGGTAGTCCGGGACGGCACCGAAGTCCTGATCGCGGTTTCCGATCTTGTCAAAGGGGACATTGTCGCCATACGCCAAGGCGACTCCGTCCCGGCCGACGGAAAGGTGGTAGAAGGTGAAGCTCTGATCAACGAGTCGGCGATGACGGGCGAATCCCGCCCGGTATTCAAGGTCGTCGAGGATGTGGTGCTGGCCGGAACCACCCTGGAGATGGGAAAACTCCTCGTTCAAGTGGAATCCGTCGGCGAAGAGACCCGGATGGGGCAGATCATACGGATCATTGAAGAAGGGCAGGAACAGAAAGCCGAAATCATCCTTTCCTCGCAGCGCTTCAGCGACTCCGTGGTGCCTTTTTCCCTGGCATTGTCGCTGCTGACGTATTTCATCACCGGAAATATCCATCGAGCCATGGCCATGCTGATCATAGCGTGCCCATGCGGGGTAAGCCTTTCCACCCCCACTGCGCTCAGCGCCGCCATGGGAAATGCCGCGCGGCAAGGCAGCCTGGTCAAGGGCGGGCGTTATCTCGAGGGAGCCGGAAAGATCAAGCACCTCACATTCGACAAGACGGGCACTCTGACCAGCGGCGTTCCGCAGGTTTCCCGGGTGATTTCACTCGACGAACGGTATGACCCGATCCGGATCCTCCAGTTGGCGGCAAGCTCCCAGATGCATTACAAGCACCCAATGACCCTGGCGGTTCTCAAGAAGGTGCGCGAATCGGAGATCGAGATCCCGCAACATGAGAAGACCGAACTGATCATCGGCCACGGAGTCAAGGCCAAGATCAACGGCGACGAAATCCTGGTAGGCAGCCACCACTTCATGGAGGATTATCAGGTGGACCATGAGATGGGGCACAAAGAAGAAGAAACCATGCTTGCCAAAGGCGAAAGCGTCCTTTTCGTCGCGTGCAACCGTCGCCTCATCGGGCTTATGGGTGTCGAAGACCGCATGAAGGAAACCGCTTCGGAGGCTCTATCCGCTTTGAAGGCCTTGGGGGTGGAGCATATCGCCATGTTTACCGGAGACCGGGAACAGCATGCCAGGGCTCTCGCCCAGTCTCTTCCCATTGACACGATCCGCTGGGAGCAATCTCCGGAGGACAAGGCCTCTTGGGTGATGCACTGTAAGAAGCTCTACCCCGATCACGTCGTCGCCATGGTGGGAGATGGAATCAATGATGCGCCGGCCTTCTCCCACGCGGATATCAGCTTTGCCATGGGCGACACGGGCGCCGATATCGCCATAGAGCACGCCGACATCGTCCTCCATAACGGTGATTTGTCTCTGGTGGCGCAGACCGTGGCCCTTGGGCAGAAGACTCTTGACGTCATCAGGCAGAATTACGGGATATCCGTGGGTCTCAACGTAGCGGGCATGCTCCTTGCGGCCATTGGATGGCTGCCTCCGTTGGCCGGAGCGGTATTTCACAACATGATTACCGTAGGCGTGGTAAGCAACTCCGCCAAACTCCTTTTCTACAAGGCGGATCTGGCCGAACTTGCCCAGGCCGCAAAGGGCCACGGCAACGGGCACAACGATATTTCGCGACCACGGACGGCAGTGGGACGAAGCGCCCTCCCTGCCGGTCCGACGGACGGGCGGAACATATCGACAACATTCGACGATCACAATTTACGAATACATGCCGACGAAGCGGTGTGAGGAGGTTTCGATGGAAGGAAAGGAGATTATGTTACACCAACAGGGAGCACTGATGGACACGCCTGCCGCCCCGGAAGGATGCACCGGCGGATCGACGAATCCCGGGACGGATCTCATGGGTGCGGGCGAGGAAGCCTGCGCTCAGCGGGAAACGGAAGAACCCGATTGCGGCTGCACTGCCGCGTCTCCCCGACAATCACCACCAACCGGTCCTGTGACAACCAATCGGCAAGAGGGTGTGGACCGGGTTCAACCGGATCGGCCGGAAACTTGTACGAACGGCGAGGACTCCCCACACGGCTGCGGAGAGCAACCGGTATTCCAATCGCCGCCTGAGATGTTCCAGGGATACAATCCCGGTGTGGGGCCACGGCAGACGGGTGCTGTTCCGGGCCTCGGTTACCCGGTGGGCGGCGGAGACTACGGCGGATTCCAGGCCTCTCCTCATATGACGGACGCGTGGAATACCGGAGCCGGATTCCCCCAGATGGCTCCTGTTGCCGGCGCCGGTCCGCACCCGGCACACACGGTGCATCAGCCCGGTTCGTACGGCCCCCCCGTGTACGGTCACCCCACGGGTGGTCCGCCGCCTTGGGGGCATCCGGTTTCGGGACATCATCAGCATTGCCTGCATCAGCAGCCCCCGGCTTACGGATATCCCCCCCATATTCCTTTTTCGCCCACAGCCGGGTCTGAAGAGGGCCGTCATCACGGACAGTTCTCGGAGGTTGTAGGCAAGGCCCTACAGGGCCGGGCAACTCCTCAGGACTTGATCAGCGGACTTCTGAACCTTGACTTCCGGGACGATCAATTCTGGAAGGGCGTCGTCGTGGGGACCACGGCCGCGATCCTCTTCAACAGCAACTCGGTGCGACAGGCCTTGGCGGGAGCATTGGGAGGCGTTTTCGGAACATCCAAGGAAAATGCACAATCCGAGGACTAATGGACCAGCGGGATCCTTGAGGAACCGGATTAGGATTACCGAGAATTTCAATGCGCGTCACTATAACTTTCGGAACGATGAACAGCAAGTGGAGCAATTCCGCTGCAGAAATGAAAGGAGAACAGTATGAATCATTACCCATATCAATCGTATCAGGGCTACTACCCGCAGTATTACTCACCGGGTGCCGGGTTGGGACCCTTTGATGCTTCACGGGCGTTGGCCGCGGGAGGAACCGGGTTCGTCGTGGGCGGATCGGCGGCACTTGGAGTCAATCTGCATAGGGTCCAAGCTAATCAGATGACCTTGAATGAAGCCCTCATCGATACGGTTGTCAAGGGAGCGGGGGCGGGAGTGGCGACAGCGGCCGCCGCTGCGGCCGCATCTGCCGTCGGGGGAACGGGAATGACCAGATTCGCCCTCATGTTTGCCGCGGCGACCGGAGTCATCTACCTGCTGAACTCAATCGGCAGGCAGGCGACAAGTGAAGTGGTGGTCTCGTCGAGAAAAGCCAAGTAGTGCAATCAACTCTACCAACGAGGAGGAAGTGAAATGGTCCATACCCCACACGGTTACCAAACCGCAGGGACGGCCGGTTCGGCATACAGGCAATGTGAATGTGGAGAAACGGCCTCTCCCGGCCCTACCCCGTCCCCGCATCCCCCGTCCCCGATGATGCCGGGACCGTCGATGCAATCCGGTGGATACGGCGGCGCCCCCGGCCCCATGCCCGGTCAGGGAGGCCCGGCACAGGCGGGTGGGCCTGCCGGCGCCGGCGGAGGCACCCCTCACCCGGGAACCGGGTTCACCGGATATGCTGCTCCAGGCTCGCCGCAGACGTTCTCCATGCACCATCCGCCTTTGCATGATGCCCACCACTATGGGTACTACCCACAAGGCACGTATCAGACGGATGACGCCCAGGACGTACCGGGCTATTCTCTATTCGGGCTCGACTTTAGTGACGGAAATTTCTGGAAAGGTGCACTCATTGGGGCTGCGGTCACGCTTCTCGTCACCAATGATACCGTCCAAAAGGCCCTCATGACGGGGGTGGCAAAAGCGTATAGTGCGGCGCAGAACGGCGTCGGCGAACTGAAGGAGAAGTTCGAGGACGCTCAAGCGGAGCTGAGAAAGCCGAAAGAATAGTACTCGCCTGCGGAAGTACGGCGACCTATTGACGGAAACGCGGCGCGGCGACCGGCGGGAACGCCGCGACGCCGCCGAGCGTTTCCAGGAATATGGCGCCGCATTTGTGCCAAAGTGTACTAGGCGCTTACACGGATGGTTCCGGGCCGCCTTCCGCGTTGTCATGTATGGCGGATAGGGGCCGGGAGCATATCCACCGAGATAAAGGCGAGTATTCTCATGAAACCGATTACAGTTAGGACCCTGGCCAAGCTGGGTATGGCGGGATCCATGGCCGTTCTGGTCCTGCCTCAGTTGCACCCGGACCGGGGTAGATGTCATGGGCGAAACACGGGCGTGGATCTGCACGTATGGGCAGGCGTTGCGTTGATAGGTTTTGCCGTCTGGCACTACAACTGCTACCAACCGCCCGTGTGGACCAAGGAAGATTAGCGGGGCTTCAAAAGTCGAAAACCGCTCCCGCAAAGGCTTCATGGAAACGGTCACGGAAGGGGTCTTTGAGGATTCGATTTGGTCCGCTTCCAGGAGTTCCTCTCTTCCGTTGTTCCCTTGAACTCTTGCACTAGCTGAATCCACACCGAGACCCTCACGGGCATCTCGATTCTCGGAGCG
>JAZDHD010000202.1:0-9809 GCA_043806215.1 Pseudomonadota bacterium
CTTGAACAGGGAGACGAGTTCGGCACCCTGGAATCGGTCAAGGCGGTTTCCGAGCTGTTTATGCCCGTTGGCGGAGACATTGTGGCGGTCAACGAGGATTTGGGAGAATCGCCCGGCCTGATCAACGAAGATCCCTACGGCAAGGGGTGGCTTGTCCGGATCGACCCTTCGGACCTCGGGGAACTGGACGCCCTGATGGACGTCCAAGGCTATATCGAAATGCTAAAGGGTTTTGAATAAATGCGTTACCTGCCTCACACGGATGAAGACATTGCCGCCATGCTGGATGCCGTTGGAGCACGCACGCTTGAGGACCTGTTCGGACCGGTTCCTCTCGATTGCCGTCGAACGCGGGACCTCGAACTGCCGGGACCGCTCACGGAATGGGAAGTGACCGAACACACCGCGGCCTTGGCCCGGAACACGTCCGGCCCGCCCGACCACAAGGTCTATCTGGGGGCCGGGAGTTACGAGCACGTCCGGCCCGCGTCGGTGTCCTATCTGCTCAACCGTTCCGAATTCTCAACCGCGTACACGCCGTATCAGCCGGAAATGAGCCAGGGTACGCTGCAAGCGTTGTACGAGTATCAAACGTTGACCGCACGGCTCCTCGGAATGGAAGCCGCCAACGCGTCGTTGTACGACGGGGCCTCCGCACTGGCTGAAGCCGTTCTGATGGCAAACCGCGTGACAAAGCGGACGAGCGTGGCCGTATCCGGACTGGTTCATCCCTTTTACCGGCAGGTCGTTAGGACCTATGTGCAGTCAGCGGGGTTCACACTCACGGAATTGCCGTACATGGAAGACGGGCGGACGGATCTTTCCCCGCTTGACAACATGGATGAACCGGCGGCCGTCGTAGTACAGTCACCCAATTTCTTCGGATGTATCGAGGACCTCGCCCTGGTGGAACGGAAGGCACATGAACTCGGGGCATTGTTCGTAACCGTGTTTACCGAAGCCCTGGCTTACGGGTTGTTGAAGAGCCCGGGAAGTCTCGGTGCGGACATTGTCTGCGGAGAGGGGCAAAGCCTTGGAATTCCGAGATCCTTCGGGGGGCCGGGACTGGGGATATTCACCACGTTGACGAAATACGTACGCCGCATGCCGGGTCGAATTGTGGGACGGGCCCGGGATGCGGACGGTAAGAGAGGCTTTGTCTTGACGCTTGCAACCCGCGAGCAGCATATCCGAAGAGAAAAGGCCACGTCCAACATCTGCACGAACAACAGCCTCTGCGCACTGACCGCGGCAATGTTCCTGGCCTCTTTGGGGGGAACGGGCATCCGGGATCTGGCCCGCCTCAATTACGACAAATCCGAATACCTTAAGAGCGGACTGCGGGAAGCCGGCTGCACGATCAGCTTCTCCGGTCCGACGTTCAATGAATTCGTGGTCCGGTTTCCCAAGGACGATGCGTCGATGTACGACAAATTGTCGGACAGGGGCATAGTCCCCGGACTACCCTTGGGCCGCTGGTTCCCTGAACTCCATGGCCGGTATCTGTTCTGCGTGACCGAAACCAAGTCCAAGGCCGATCTGGACGCTCTGGTCAGGGAGATTGCATCATGAAAGAGTTTCCTGGAACCTCGGGCCTGGTATTGAACGAACCGCTCCTCTGGGAGAAAGGCCGTAAGGGAAGGAGCGGCATGAGTCTTCCGAGGAGAGATGTCGATCCCGCACCCATCGACGGGAATCTCCTCGGCGAGATACCGGATCTCCCCGATTTGAGCGAACTAGACGTGGTCCGCCACTACACGCGGTTGTCACAGTGGAATTTCGGGGTAGATTCCGGCATGTACCCGTTGGGCTCGTGCACCATGAAGTACAACCCAAAAATCAATGAAGCCTTGGCGGGACTCCACGGGTTTGTCGAGGCACATCCGCTTCTTCCCGACAGGTTGTGTCAAGGCGTCCTGAAGCTGATGTACGAGTTGGAAGGGTTTCTCGTGGAAATTACCGGGATGGACGCAGCATCCCTTCAGCCCGCGGCGGGCGCCCAGGGCGAGCTGTGCGGGATGCTCATGATCCGTGCTCACCATGCCTGCAACGGATCGGATCGCGACAAGATGATCGTCCCCGATACGGCGCATGGTACGAATCCCGCCAGTGCGGCACTCTGCCGGTACACGCCGGTGAGGGTGGAATCAAACGAACGGGGTATTCTTTCGCCGGAGGCCGTCGATGCGGTCATGGACGAAGCCGTTGCGGGGATGATGATCACCAACCCCAATACGTTGGGCCTTTTCGAGGAGCACATAAGGGAAATCACGGATATTGTTCACTCCAAAGGAGGGTTGGTTTACTGCGACGGCGCGAACATGAACGCGGTCATGGGCATCGCGGACATGAAAGCCATGGGAGTGGACGTACTGCATCTCAACCTCCACAAGACGTTCTCCACTCCTCACGGAGGCGGCGGACCCGGTGCGGGGCCCGTCTGTGTCCGTAAGGATCTGGAACGTTTCCTGCCGGTTCCTCGAATCGTCGAGGAAAACGGGTCGTATTGCCTCTCCTATGATTTCCCCGATTCCATCGGGAAACTGCACGCCTTTTTCGGAAGCTTCGGCGTCATGATCAAGGCGTATGGCTATATCCTTTCCATGGGGCCGCAGCTCAAGAGGGTGAGCGAGTTGGCCGTGCTGAACGCCAACTATGTCAAGGAACGCCTGAAGGATGTCCTTCATTTGAGCCATGACAGGCCGTGTATGCATGAATGCGTCTTTTCCGACAAGTTTCAAAGGTCCAAGCAGGTCACTACTCTGGACATGGCCAAGAGACTTATCGATTACGGGTTCCATCCCCCCACCATCTACTTCCCGTTGGTCGTCTCGGGTGCCCTCATGATCGAGCCTACGGAGACGGAATCCAAGGAAGATCTCGACCTGTTCATCGATGCCGTCAAAGCGGTCGTGAATGAGGCGGAAGAGAATCCGGACCTGTTACGGCAAGCCCCAACGCTGACCAAGGTGAGGCGCCTGGACGAAACGGAGGCTGCACGGAATCCGTGTTTGACGGGTTGAGGCAACGGCCGCGGCCGGCCGGTGAGACTCTTCAAGAATATGCGACCGTCGGTGCGTAGCGTGCACTTCGGAAAACGGAGTAAGACGGAATGAATCCAAGTCAATGTGACGCAAGTCCGGTAATTGATGCCGGCATGACCATCCTGGATGTCGTATCACGGTACCAGCAGACCGAAGCGGTCTTCAAGCAGTACGATGAAACCGTCGGCGAATGTCTGTGGTGCCGGGCGCTTTTCGAACCATTGAACGATGTAGCGGACAAATACGGCTTGGATCTGAACCGGTTGATTGCCGATCTCAGAGTTGCGGCGGCAGGCGAATCGGGCGATAAACCATGAGTCGGCTGAGGCGGTGTCTGATCTCCTGGTGCAGATCTGCGGCAGTAAGGTGGCGGTCGGGAGCCGGATCGTAGTCCCAAGGATCGACTTGCCTTCATCCGCGAGATTGCCACGTTTGCGGATCACGATGGGCGTGGGACACTGACAGCACTACGATCGAAGTTTGATCCCTGAGATAGAATATCCCATAAGGAAAACGGCGGATCAGGATTCTCCGTATATTCTTGTGAACCACCGGATACATTTCCGGATGCCGCTGAATCTTGGCGAGCCCCTCATCGACGCAGAGAAGGAAAGCGGCCCCCAGCCCTGCTCGGTTCTCTTCGTACCAGATGTAGGCGTCGTCAATATCACGTTCTGCCTCCGGGCGGACAATCATGGAAGTCTTCATTTGTCGTCCGTGATTCTTCGTTTGACTTCCTCCCAGGACGATCCGGCTCCGGGAGAGGCATGATAGGCCTCGAGTCGTCTATCCAATTCTCTCCTCTGGGCTTCAGTAAGTTCGAGGGATTCTTGGTCGGCGGCAATGCCGTCCCATATCTCTTCCACGAGGAGAATACGCTCTGCAACGCTGAGCTTCTTGATTTCCCGTGCTGTTTCGTTTACGTCCATTATCTTTTCTCCATAGAGGAACTCGCCCTTAGGGGTGTCATTCTTATCCGGTGTTCCTCTATCACCGAAAAATGTCCTGCCCAATCCGAACGACTCTCCAAAGCGGCAACTGATCCGCCAAAAGATCGATTATGAACTCCACTGCAAGTCGAGAACCTTCAATGACAGGCTTCCCGACCAGTACTTCCGGATCGATTATGATTCGCTCCTGCCGGGGCATGAGAAATCTCCTTCTTCGATCCTTGTCATGAATAATACCTGATCATAAGAAGCGGGGCGAGCGTTCTTTTTATCTTGACCCGTGATCTCACTAAGTTGTATGAATAAATAGGCGCTGGAGTCACCCGTTGACCCGGCAGCCCGGTACTGAGTGCGGCCGACTACATACCGCCTGGATCTTTAAGACCGGGACGGAAGGATTTTCAGTAAGGGTGCAATAATGCCTTCCAACCGGAAGGTTTTTTTCGTTCGAAACCCGCCGTCCCAATTCCAGTTCACCCTTTCCCGCGGCACGCGGGAAAGAAATCTACGAATGGAGTTGACATGCCTAAGACCACAATTCAGAACCTCAGAGACAAAAAGGCCCGTGGCGAGAAAATGACGTTCCTGACCGCGTACGATTATCCGTTCGCGCTCCTCGAACAAAAGGCCGGCATCGACGTAGTGCTGGTCGGCGATTCCATGGGTATGGTGATGTTCGGCTATGATTCCACGCTGCCCGTGACGATGGATCTCATGATCCCCCACGTAAAGGCCGTGCGTCTTGGGGCTCCCGATGTCTATCTGGTGGGAGATATGCCGTACATGAGCTACCAGGTGTCCAAGTCCGAAGCAATACGCAACGCAGGCAGATTCATGGCGGAGTGCGGTTGCGACGCGATCAAACTCGAGGGCGGCGCGGCCGTGGCGGACACGGTCAAAGCACTGGTGGACGCCACCATACCGGTCATGGGCCACATTGGGCTGACGCCGCAATCCGCCGCTCAGCTGGGTGGGTTCAAGGCACAGGGACGCGATATCGAGACCGCGAAGAAACTCATTGAAGATGCAGTGGTGCTCGAAGAGGCGGGGGTCTCGACGCTTCTCATGGAGGCCGTTCCGTCGGAGGTTGCAGCCGTCATCACCAAGCGGGCCAAAGTTCCGACCTTCGGTATTGGAGCCGGGCCTCACTGTGACGGGCAAGTCCTCGTCATCCACGATATTCTGGGGATGTTCGACCGCCGTGTGCCCAAGTTCGTCAAGAAATACCGCGAGGTCGGCGATCTTATCTCGGAGGCGTTGGCGGATTTCAAGAAAGAGGTTGCCGAAGGCTCCTTCCCGGCAGTAGAGCATTGCTATCCCATGCCGGCAGACGTGGCCGCGGAACTGGAAAGACTATACGGGAAATAGAGGTGCCTGAAACGGAGCTCCCGGCGCGGGCGCCGGGAGCCCGGCACGGCCGGTGCCGGATTGAAGGTTTGCAAGAAGCCGTCAACAAGGTGCTCACGGCGGGCTTCGCACAAAAACCGCAGCCTCCGGTTTCTCATCAAGGAGTTTCCATTCCCCGGACTGCCGGAAATACTCAATAGGCTCTCTCCAGGCCCTTTCCACCACCACGGCACCCACATAGGTCTTTGACGAAAACTCTTTCAAGTCCGCAGGACCGATTCCGTTCTTCCAACCGGTCCTCTCATTCGATGGAGCGGGCGCAGAAAGCTTGATGAATCGCAAGGCATCGTTCCAGTTGGTGAAACGGCCCCTGTCGTCCATGCCGATGCTTGCCCGCAAAGGGGTATTGGCATTAAACAGGTAGCTCCCAACCGTATGCACGGAACACTGCGCGCCGAGATTCCCGTGAAAGAACAATCCGGGTTTGGTGCAGTACAGACGATACGTCCTACAAAGGGCGGCTACATAGCCGGCAGAGCGAAGCCTATCCAGGGTGATCTTGTCCCAGGATTCCCGGTCGGCAAAACCCGGTCCCACGCGAAACCAGTTCTCGCCGGGTTTGGCCGCAAAAATCGAAAACATTTCAGCATAGACAGGCACCAGGCTGAAGCCGAGACATGCCAGGACAACGAGCATCTGTGACCGCCGGCTTGCCGGGCGTCTCCATGTCCGTGCCGCGACAAGAAACAGGAATACCAGTAGGACGTGAAATGCAGGCACGCCTCTAAACGGCCAGCGAAAGGCATTGATGAAGCCAAGGCTTGCAAGTGAGGCGGCATTGGGCAACAAATGAGGAGACAGCACAAAGATAAAGGCCGTTATTCCTATTCCCAAAGGGAGCAGTTCCTTGTTCGCAAGTCCTGCCGGCTTGCATATGATCCACGTCAGCACATACCAGCATGGGACAACCCCGGTAGACAAAACCACATTGTCCATAAACAACGTCCGGCCGAATAAGTTCCAGGTCGAAAACGTCTGAGGCAACCAAAGTGCCGAATATGCCGACAGCGGTACTGAAAACCAACTCCAAACGTCAAAAGGAGTGTAACGGCTTCCGAAGTACCGGAACACACTGACCGACTGGAGCAATAGCGGCGCAACAACAATGCAAAAGAACACTGCCTGAGGAATGAGGCGGACCCGGATGCCGGCGCCCTCCTTGGAAGCGGTGAAGGCAAGAGAACATAAGCAAGCGGCAAAGACAATCACCCCATAGAACGCAGGATTCGGTGCCCCTGAAAAGAGCAAACCGAACACCGAGGCTGCACAAACAAGATGGGCGGCAATGATCTGCCTGGAATCGGTTGCCGAAACCAGCCTTACGGTTGCTCCGATTATCCACGGCAGAAATGCGTATGGGACCGTCATCGGCATCCAATTTGACGCCCAGACCCAATAATAGCCCGAGAACCCAAGAGAAATCGACGCCACGAACCCCGACCATCGCGGAGCCCTCAGGGCCCATGAGAGAAACCAGGCTCCAACGGAAAACAGTGCGATATGCAGCGACACGATTATGTTGACCATGATCTCCGGGTCATCTCCCCACATGATCCCGGGAATCAATATCAGGGGGTTAAGTACGCCTGGTTGGAGCGCGGCGATTATTGGCGACCCTCCTCCTCCTCCTACGTAAAAGGTGTTCCAAGGAATTCGTCCTTCCGTTACCTGTCGTGCGGCGTCGACAATAAGCGGAGCAAATGAAACGACGTTATCATCTCTGTAAAAGGTATGGAGGAAGAACGAACTGATGACTGCATGGCCGAAGCAGGCGGCCAAGATGATCACGCCAATCCACAGGTCCTCCCTCTTCATGCGGGAGTCCTCACCTTACCGGCACCGGGGAAAATGAGCGGCACCTACTGCACTGCATGACCGGCCTCCCATACTATTGTCCGCCAAGGTCTTTGCCGTCGGCCTTCAATTGAGGTACTCCGACGGAGTTTCCGGTTTGTCTGAAAATACCCCTCCCCTCGTTCCCAGGCTCCTGCCTGGGAATGACTATCCGCCGGGCTCTGCCCGGTCTTCGGCCCGGAACACCGAGGGATTTTCATGGTCAGTTGTGATCGCCCCATCATGGAGGTTTATCCGAAACCGGTTCATTTCGAGTCTTCCTGTCTACGTGGTTCATTTCCTATCCCCGGCGGAGACAGCCCGGCCTTTGTGGGACTCGGCCTGCCGGGTGCAAGCCGCAGGATTGAATTTTTCGAGAACTTGTAGAGAGCCAATGAGCCCTCGCGGCGTACAGAGTCCGCCTTGTCCATGAAAGTCCACAGATCTGCCGAGATTCGATCCCTGTAGGCATCCATCACAAAGATATTGACCACATAGTCTCCCTGCAAACCGCGGATCCTGCCGTACAGGTCGTTGACCGAGCCGATCCGGTAAATCCTCTTCATGGTGTAGGACAGCCATTCCTGTGGTCTTTCGGGCACTTCGGAATGGGGGGAGAAAACCACATCGCTCCAACCGGTGTTTTGATCTATGAAAGGACCCACAATGTCAAAAGCCTTATTGGGTTTGGGAAACAGGCTTGGGTAACGGGGATGTTGCGCCTGGACGTATAGTACCGCAAGGATGACGGGGAAGAGCGCAATACATCCCAATGCGACGCGACGTCTCACCCCCATGGGCCCGTTTCGTAACGCATGAATTTGACCTGATTTGCTCTCCAGGAACACCCACGCGAGAACCGGAATCAGTACGAAGGGAACGACGGCCATGGGCAAACTGAACTTGAGCGCAGAGAACAGGTGAATCAAGGAGTGTTGTTTCAGAAAGTATATCTGCAGGAAGCACGGAACGAGAAACATGGATATGAGGTTCAGGGTTTTCCTCACCTTGAGCGGCGGGGGCTCTCCTCTGATGTATCGGCCATGGACGAGGATGAAGGAGATTACCGACAACAGGATCAATGAAGCCCAAAGAATGTAGGGAGCCGGCTCTCCAAAATTGTAGGGAATGTGATGTCCCCAGAATACATCGAAGAAATCATACGTCTTCAGAGGGTTGCGGTCCAAGGGTATCTCGGTCTTGAATACGCTTGCCCGCCACAGAAACTTCCTGAAGAGGGTTGAAAAGCCTCCAAGCATGAACAACTGGGCCGCGAAGAGCGAGAGTGCAACCAGTGCCCCCGACCAGTACTTGAGACTTCCGCACACGAAGGAGTACGGCGATCTTCCCATCTCTCCTTCGCTCAGCCGTTTTGCGTACACGACCAGTGACACGAACACAAAGAGCCAGTCCGTGAGAAAACCGTAGAAAAGGACCAGGCCTTGGCAGACACCCAACAACGTCCGTGATCGGGTCCCCGGCTCAAGAGAATCCCTCACCACCTCCAAAAAAATGAAAAGAGCGAACGGCAAGAGCACCGCCTGATCGGCAAAGAACGTCGGTTGATGCCAATAGAGCGGGCCGGGCAGCAGGAGTTCCATAACGATGGGACTGAGCGACAACGCCACGGAAGCGCTTGTGCCGATATCCATCTGCCTCATGAAGACGAAGACGGTCAAAGAGAGGATCAAAGCGATGAAGAGGTGGTTCGCGAGATTGTAATTCATGAGCGTCGAGACGTTCGGCTCATTCCCGGTGATCAGACCGGTCAGATAGATTGGAAGGATGTACCCTGGGGGATACGACGGATAGAACCCTCTGCTCTCGAGGGTGGGAAACTCAATAGACCCGGGATGTGAGAAGCTTCCGAAGAAGAGGTTCCACGGTCCCTCCCTGTACCATGATTTTGCATCCAGCACGGTGTGGGCCGACAGATATTGATGATGGGATTCTGCAAGGGTTCCGAACCACGGCGCACGTATCGTGACCGTGTGCGAGAAGATCCACAGACTTACCACGCACAACGTGAGTACGGGCAGCATTACGTGAAGAAGGATCGGCCGCAGACGCTTGGAAGACTGGGCTTTCATGACGGTCCTCAAGAGGCATGGGGTCGGGGCTTGTGTTCTCGACCCTTGTCACAATACTCCACGGCGACGGGAAATTCCACCTGTCGAAAATCCGGCGGATGGAAGCTGGCAGGACCCTTTCCCAAGACCCGTCACGGAGTACGGCGCACAATTGAGGGAGCGGCTGGCAGGCACCGGCCGTTATGGCCCGCAATGCCCCGGATCCACACGAATGCCTTGACGGGAGGCATGTGTGAAGTAGAATATGGATCTGAGTGGAAAATGTCGTTCCTAAACCCCCATGAAGGGGTTATCACAACTGACCATGAAAGGCCCTCGGACTCCGAGCCGGAGACCGGGCAGAGCCCCATAGGCGCTAACTTTCATCTCGCGTTTTGAAATCATATGGAGTATACCACCGTCCCAGGAGGGACGGTGATGAAAAATGAGAGTTGGCTATGGGAAGAAGATTGGTCGGTGGTTACAGGCTTTCTGCCTTCGGAATG
>JAZDHD010000203.1:0-9006 GCA_043806215.1 Pseudomonadota bacterium
GACCTCTTGAGATTGCCACGCCCTCCCAAAGCCTCGGGCTCGCAATGACAAATTGCGGGATGTCATTGCGAGGAGCGCAGCGACGAAGCAATCTCGGCGCGAAAAATTCGTGACCGTATTTACGCCACAGAACACTTAGCCGCTCCTGTCAGACACGGGAAACCTTGCGGCGTGCAGGTTCCCGGGCGGCGCCGGAGGCGAGAAACAAGCCTCCGTTGCCCTGTTTCCGAAGCACCGGGCCCAAATCCCGATAGATGCACGGCCGCACTTCAGTCTTCAACTCTCCCTCGTCACCCTCTTGGCTTTTCCCTCGAAGCGAGGAAGCTCTCCGGGGGCTGCAATTTCGACTTCGGGAGTAATGGTAAGGCGAAAGCGGATCGTCTCGATCAGCCTTGCGGCCGCCTTGTCGAGCATTTCCCGCGGCACGTCCGGGCCCGCAGGTTCCACCAGGATCTTCAAGCGTCTTCCCGAGGTCATGGGAGGCACCACGAGCTGGTATTCCGAAGAGAACTCCTTGTGCTCGCGAATCAGATTCTCTATGGCCGAGGGAAAGATGTTCACACCGGCAAAGTGGAACATGTCGTCCGCGCGGCCGAGGACCCCTCCGTCGAGTCTCAAAAACGTCCGTCCGCATTCACATTCTTTCTTGTTGAACCGAACCAGATCTTTTATCCGGTAGCGCAACAGAGGCATGCTCTCCGTGCAGAGATTGGAGAGCACCAGTTCTCCCGCCTCGCCTTCTTTAACGGGTTTGAGCGTTTCCAGGTCGAGACATTCGGCATAGAACATACTCTCTACCACGTGTGTGCCGTTTTGAAAAACGCATTCGAATCCGAAGTTGGTGGTTTCCGTCGACCCGATGTCGTCATAGCAGCGTGCGCCCCACAATTCCTCTATGAGGCGCCGGGTGGAGGCCACGGTCGCGCCCGGTTCCCCGGCCGTCACCACCGTCTTCACATCGGAGTCGGCCAGCGGAGTCCCCATTTCCCGGGCAAGTTGGCCCAGGTGGATCATGTACGTCGGGGTTCCGCACACTGCCGTGGCTTTCCAGTCGAAAATATTCTTCACGCGGTTCTTGGAGGACTGGCCTCCGCCGGGAATTATCAGGACTCCCTCCTGTCCGAGCGCGGTCGAAAACCCCCACCATGCGATGTGAAGACCGAAGTGGAATGGAACGAACAGGATATCGGAAGTCGTCAGTCCATACCCGTACATGAAGTGCATGAACTGCTCATAGAAGTGGACCGTCCAATCGGCCTTACTGACCAGAATCTTAACCGGAACGCCGGTGGTGCCGGAAGTCTGAAAAGCCCGTACGGCATTTTCCGGAGGAACGCACAGGAAATCCCCCCAAGGGGGGCACGCGATCTGGCTGTCCCGTAATTCTTCCTTTACGGTGAACGGAACGTTTTGAATGTCGTCGAGCGTGCGGATGTCATCCGGCGTGATTCCGGCCTTATCAAATTTCCTGCGGTAGAACGCTGTGCGGTCATACACATACCGCATCTGCTTCTTGAAGCGCCGCAGCTGGAGTTCTTCCAGCTTTTCTCTCGGGAGCGTCTCCACGTCTTGTCGCCAATACAGAACCTTTTGCATCTTCACCCTCTTTCTCAACAAGTGGGTCTCGGCGGGCCGGGCCGGCTCTTCTCTCGAGACCCGGCGTGTCTCACCGGGACCTGCTTACGTGATCTTTCCGAGAGCTCTCAGTATCTTTTCCGGAGTGAAAGGCGTCGACTCAAGCCTCACGCCTATGGCGTCGTAAATCGCATTGGCGATGGCGGCCAGAATGGCCGAGACATAGCCTTCGCCCACCTCCTTGGTGCGATAGGGGCGACCCACCTCGAAACTTTCGGTGATGACGTCGATATGTTCCGATACGGCCACATTATGGATGCAGGGCATGTGGTATTCCAGCCAGTTGGGATTCAGGGTGCGGCCTTCCTTCATCAACACCTCTTCCATGAAGGCGTGCCCCAGCGCCATGGATACCTGGCCGTCGATTTGACCCTCCACCAGGAGCGGATTAATGGGAAATCCACAGTCGTGTGCCGTCACCGCTCGTATGAGGTGAACTACGCCGGTCTCGGTGTCCACTTCGACTTCCGCTACCTGCGCGTCGAACGCGTAGTTCTCGCTCCATCGGCCTTTGGTGGTGGCAAGGCTTGGATGAGTTGGCGTATCGCGCATGGTGCGCCAGTGACCGTCGCCGATAATGGGGTCTCCGCGATGCTTGCGGATA
Source organism: Pseudomonadota bacterium (assembly GCA_043806215.1). GTDB lineage: Bacteria > Desulfobacterota > Desulfomonilia > Desulfomonilales > Desulfomonilaceae > JAVHLK01. The sequence continues at coordinate 2,240 of JAZDHD010000203.1, forward strand.
CTCGCGGCCACGAGTTCGGCATAGCTCAATGCCGTGCCCGGCGATCCCATGACGTAAACGGTTTTGTTTTCCAGTACGAGGTCGTCGATGTCGGCCTCCATCACTTCCGCGGCTATGGCCAGCAGTTTCCGGCGGACTGCGGCACCGGCTTCCCTTGCCGCGTTTCCTGAAACGTAGGCGTTTCCGCTGATCCAGGAGCCGATATCCACGGGCGTGGTCTCCGTATCCGCCGCAATCACCTGAATCTCTTCCACCGGCATCTTGATCTCTTCGGCAACAATCTGACAGAGGATGGTCTCGGCCCCCTGACCGATGTCCATGGCCCCCGTGAGTATCGTGGCGGTTCCGTCGTCATTCATCTTAACGACCACCGACGAACTATTGGGATAGATCAGGGACCCTCCGAAATAGGAGCTCACTCCAATACCGATACCTTTTCTATACCGCCCGGCCGACCCGGCCTTCTTCCTCCCTTGACCATACTTCCGCTGAAAATCGGTATGCGTTGCCGCTTCCCGTATGCTGTCGGAAAGACCGCAATTATGCACGTTGTCGCCGTTGGGAAGCTCTTCGCCGGACTGTCTCGCGTTTCTGAGGCGGATTTCGATAGGATCGATTCCCAATTCCTCGGCAATGGCGTCCAGTTGGGACTCCACCGCAAATCGGAGCTGGGGCGCGCCGTGTCCACGCTGGGGAGCGCGGACCGGGTTGTTGGTGTAGACGGCATACCCGTCGTATTTCAAGTTCGGTATCCTGTAGGGAAGCATGGCAAATCCCCAGGAAAGAAAGATCACTACTACGCCGCTGCCTCGATATGCCCCGCAATTGTTGATGATCCGATATTGCTGAGCCACGAGCGTTCCATCTTTCTTTACCCCTGTCTTCACCTCGACCAGGATGGGTTGACCGTGACGATACGAGGCGAAGATCTCCGGCCTGGACGCGACGATCTTGACGGGACGGGCGGACTTCATGGACAGGAGTGCAGCGCAGTACTCATGAGAGAACAGATCGATCTTTCCACCGAAAGCTCCGCCCACGTACGCCTTCTGGATGCGCACCGCGGACTGGGGCAGTCCGAGGGTCTTTGCGAGCTTTGCCCGCTTCAGGAAGGGTCCCTGGGAGGAAGTCCAAACGTTGAGTTTGCCCTCGGGCTCGAAACTGGCCACCGTGGCCTGGGGTTCCAGATATCCGTGGGTCCGGAGATGGCTTTCATAGCGATTTTCCACCACGTAGTCGGACGCGGAGAAACCGGCATCAATGTCACCCCATGCCGATTCCGTCTTACCTGCAATATTGTGGTAGGGCTCGGGCACTTTGGGGTGAGTGGGATGGATTTCAGGGGCATCCAGCTGCATGGCTTCCAAAGGATCGAACACGGCCGGGAGCGGTTCGTAATCGACCTTGATCAGATTCAGGGCCTCTTCTGCCGAGTATTCATCCACAGCGGCAACCGCCGCGACCTCTTCTCCCACGAACCGCACCCGGTCCGAGGCCAGGCAATCCTGATCGGCAGGGTACCGGGGAGTTTCCACGAACCCGTGCTTTATGCCGAGCGTGTCCTGATGGGTGACAACCGCCTTGACCCCGTTTACCCGCTTTGCCAGAGAGGTGTCGATGTTCAGGATCCGGGCGTGGGGATGAGGGCTCCGCAGAATGCGCCCCACCAGGGTACCCGGCAAGTGAAGATCCACCGTGTAAAGAGCGCGTCCGGTGACCTTGTCCGGCCCGTCTTTCCGAAGTACGGATTTGCCTACGTAATCCAGTTCGCTCATTTTTCCGAGTCCTCCACGCTTCCACGAGACATTGCGTCCGCTGCCGCGTGGACGGCTGCGACGATCTTGTTGTAACCGGTGCATCGGCAGAGATTGCCTTCGAGGGCCTTCATTATCTGATCGTCGGTCGGGTTGGGCGTTTCTTCCAACAGGGCGCTCGTGGACAGGACCATTCCCGGGGTGCAGAAACCACACTGGACTGCCCCATGCGCCAGGAACTCCTCTTGAATCGGGTTCAACACGTGTTTGGATGCGAGACCCTCAATCGTGGTGATTTCCATGCCCTGACAGTCGGCAGCCAATGTCAGGCACGAGAGTATCGGTTTTCCGCCCGCGAGAACCGTACAGGAGCCGCACTCTCCGGTGCCGCATGCTTCTTTCGTGCCCGTTAGGCCCAAGTGGTCCCGAAGGCATTCGGCCAGCGATACCTGAGGCTCGATTGCCAGCTCGTAGGAATCGCCGTTGATGGAAAGCTCAATCAGTATCTTCATTCGAACCTCTCCTTCAAGGCCTCAAGGTGTCCGCGCCGCGTCCGATTCTTTGTTTTGCCCGCTGCAAAGCGTCCCTGCAGAGAGTCTCGATGGATTTCCTCAAATACGACCTCGAATAACCCGTCCTCGGCGTCGGCCTGATCTCGTCGCGTGCAGCCTCGGCAGCCGCGGCGATTCCGTCGTCGGAAAGTTTTTCTCCCCCGAGGATGTCTTCAGCCTTGTTTGCCCGCACCGGAGACGCTGCTATCGCGCCGACCACTATCCGGGCCCTTCTGCACGTCTCGAAGTCCTCTTCCATGTCGAGAAGCACTGCGATGTTCACTGTGGCAAATTCCAGGCCTTCTCTCGGGCAAAGCTTCATAAATGCCGATCCCCGGATCTTGGATGACGGAGGAAGCACTATCGACTTCACAAGGTCCGACGGCCCGAGGCCGATTGGTCGCACCGGATCACCCGTGAAGAGATCTTCCACAGCCTGTTGCCGCTCCGTTCGTCCATCCGTGACGACCACCTGGGCTTCCAGGCAAATCAGAGCAGGGGCGGTGTCGGCCTGGCAAATGGCCCAACACTTCTTGCCTTTGGGCATAAAGTAACAGAGGTCTCCGCCGCGCTTGATGCACGGCTCGGCAAATTGGTAATCGTGGCTTTGGTTGAAAAAAGTGCACCGGGTTTCCAGACACAGGTTTCCGCCGAGCGTGGCCATGTTGCGGATTTGAGCGGACCCAACCCAGTGGGCCGCCTCGGCCGGCAAGCCGGCATGATGGCGGATGCCGGCGGATCGGACAATGTCGGCAAGCTTCATCAATGCATCGATATGCAGATGTCCGTCCGGACCTGTGGCCGGCTCGGCAGGGGAAACCCCCTTGAGGCTCACCAACACGTCCGGGGAGCTCAGTCGGTACTTCATCCTGGGGAAGATGTCGGTTCCTCCTGCAGCGAGAGTGGCAGCGCCGCCGTATTCACGCAACAGTTCGGCCGCTTCCTCGAGAGACCCCGGTCGTTTCAGTTCAAACCTGGGAAGGCGCATGACATACTCCTCACCTCACTGAAGACGGTGCGCGGACACGATCCGCACGTGTTTCCCATAGGCAAATACCGTGCCGGCCCAGGGAATTCAAAGAAACCGGCGTATCATCGCAGCGTTTCCGGGGGGACGGGATTCCCGGATGTGCCGGGGGCCTCCTCCGGGAGGCACCACGCTTCCCATTTCATCGGACATAACCGTACTTTCCCGATGCGTCATTGAAGAGGCGTGCCTCCATCAGGGAGGCATCTCGTACCGCCCGCCACGGGACAAAGGTTTTCCCGGCACGGAGGCCCGGGCCGTGAACAACTTTCAAGAGGTCCCATAAACCTGTTTCGTGGGACGGGCGTCCCTGCCCGTCGGCCCTGCGGAACGCAGGGTTATCTTACGTCCGGTTAGCCGGCCGCTTCCGGGACGCGCGAACGAATCAGCGACCGCATTTCTGAAAAGGAGCACCTATTGCCGGAAGTCGCCGGCATTCAGCCCGAGCTTCTTGAGAAGCCTCTGCACGGAAGTGCGCCTCATTCCTATGGCCTGAGCCGTTTGCGTTACGTTTCCTTTGAAACGCTTGAGGCAGGATTCGACGTAACCGTGCGTGAATTCTTGTACCACCCGGCTGCGCATCGACTTGAAGGCTTCCTCTTCTTGAAGAAACGATCCGGAGCCGCTCATGGCCCCCAACGCCTCGGGGGGGACGAGGTGACGCAGCAATACCCTGCCGTCATCGGCCAGCACGAGAGATCTCTGAACGGCGTTCTCCAATTCCCGTACGTTGCCGGGCCACGCGTACGCCTTCAAGGAATTCAGCATATCTTCCCCGAACTTGGGAACTCTCGCCAGGCCCAGTTCGGCGCTGTGTTTGTTGGCAAAGTGCTTGACGAGAAGGGGGATGTCGTCGACGCGGTCGCGCAGGGGAGGAATCTTCAGACCCACCACATTGAGCCTGTAGAACAAGTCCTCCCGGAACAACCGGTTTCGGACGAGATCTTCCAAATCCTTGTTCGTTGCGGCAATGACCCGGACGTTTACCCTTACCGGCCTGCTGGAACCGAGGCGGAATATGATGTTCTCTTCTACGGCCCGCAGGAGCTTGCCCTGCAAGTCCAGCGGCAATTCACCGACCTCGTCCAGAAAAATGGTTCCGTCGGCCGCTGTTTCGAAGTACCCTTTGCGGTCAGCGTACGCCCCGGTGAACGCTCCTTTGACATGTCCGAACAGCTCGCTTTCCAGAAGAGCGCCGGACAACGCCGCGCAATCAGCCACCACGTACTCGTGCCGGCTGCGGGGACTGGACGCGTGAATGGTTTTGGCAACCAGATTCTTACCGGCACCACTTTCGCCAACGAGAAGAATGTTGCAGTTCACAGCCGCCACTTTGTCGATGAACCGGCGCACTTCATTGATTGCCGGCGAATTCCCCATCAGAAAGGATTCCCCTTCCTGTTCATGCAGGCGGCGCCGAAGACTGTTCATTTCACGCCGCAGCTGTTGTTTCTCTGCAACGTTGCCGACCACATGCAGAAACTCGTCCACATCGAAGGGCTTGGCAAGGTAATCGCTTGCGCCACATTTCATGGCCTGTACCGCGGTTTCCACTGCCGCGTACCCCGTCATCATGATCACGTCCATCGACCCGTTGAACTCCCTAATTTTCTTGAGGAGTTCGATGCCGTCCATGCCGGGCATGCGGATGTCGGCCACCACCAGATCGCATGAGATCTTCCTTATGATGTCCAGCGCAACAGAGCCGTCCTTGGCGCCCACCACATCGTATCCCTTCCGGGCAAGCAGGCGGACGCACCGCTTGCGTACGGAATCTTCATCGTCCACGACCAGGATGCGTATGGGCTCCGTCATTCCACTCCTCTCACGAGCATTGATGGTATGCGGGAAGCAAGATTTGAAATACCGCTCCGCCTGCTTCACGGTTTCTGAAGCGGAGATCTCCTCCGTGCTCCTTGATGATTCTCATGCTTACCGCCAACCCCAAGCCGGTCCCCTTATTCGTGTCCTTGGTCGTGAAAAAGGATTTGAAGATTTGGTCGCGGTGTTCCGGGGGTATACCCGGCCCTGAGTCGGAGATCGACAGGCTCACCCACTTGCAGCCGTCCCGGTCGATCTCTTCCGTGAGTACTCCGATGCGGCCGCCGTTGGGCATGGCGTCGCAAGCGTTCTTGACCAAATTGATGATGACCTGCTGGAGATCGTTGGAATTGGCATTCACCAGAGGCAAAGAGGGGGAATAGGATTTCTCGAACGAAACCTCGTCCAGTTCGGCCTGACGCTGCACCAGGATCATTGCTTCCTCGGCCGTGTCGTTGAGGTTCAACGGCATCTTTCCTTCCGGCAACCGCCTGGAAAATTCCAGGAGCTTCTGGACTATTCTCCTGCACCTTCCCGCGTCCGCGTCAATTTCGGTAAGTTCCTCATAGAATACTCCGGGATCGAAGTCCCCCTCTTCCAGCATTTCAAGAAGCATTCTGACCGCCATGATCAACCCTCCCAGCGGGTTGTTGATTTCATGGGCCACTTCACTTGCCAGCGTACCCACCAGGGACATCTTCTCGGACTGGCACAGCTCTTCCTTGAGCTTCTCCACTTCCGAGACGTCCGTAATGGCGACAACTATGCCGCTCGACCTTTCCTCGCCGATGAACGGTGAAGCGCAGACCAGAACCGGGATCTTCCGTCCGGACCGGGCGACGAATCTGGCCTCGAACGAGGAACTTCCACGCAGTTTTTCCCTGCTTTCGACGAGTTTCCGGAACTGTGGTATGCATTCTCTCGTTACGATTTGAACATAGTGCACACCAATCAATTCGCCTTTTCCGAACTCGAGGAGATCTTCGAGCCTTTTGTTGGCGAAGCTGATTATGCCGGAGGATTCGATGATCTGAACTCCATCGTTGAGCGACGCTATCAGCTTCTCGTTGAAGGCCTGAAGCCTCGCCATTTCCCGGTCGGTGCGTTCCTTTTCCTTCTCCCGGGTGAGATCCCGGGCTACTCCTACCATACCGATGGGACGATCGGCTTCGTCGGTCAAGGGCACGCATCTCACGTGAGCGGGGAAACGTTTTCCCCCCTTGGTCTTGAGGACTATTTCACTACGGAATGGCTCGTTGCGGCGGATGTGGCCCAATACGTCGGGTTCGCTTGCCCCCAGGATGGCGATATGACGGTTGAGCACCTCGTGGGACTTGTATCCGAATAGTTCCTCGGAGAACTTGTTGAAGGAAATAAGTCGGCCTTCCAGATTCGTCACCACGATCGACTCGATAATGTTCTCGAGAACGTTATCGATGAATTCTTTGGTGGTTCTCTTGAGGCCGAGAATGAACCTCTCCCAGTTGAGAGATCCGGAACCGGATTCAGAATCGGCCGACCGGCCGATTCCGGTCCCGATTCACCGACGCGGGTACGTGAACAGTGGCTCTTCTTGCATCATAGTTCCTCAGGCTCCCCAGGCAAGATGCACTT
>JAZDHD010000204.1:0-3133 GCA_043806215.1 Pseudomonadota bacterium
AGCTTTAACGGATAGTGCAGCAGCTGTACGCAGCTGGAAGAGCCTGAAGCGAACTTCTAAGCGCACGCTTGGACATAAGGGCTTGCCGACACCTTATGCCAAGCTGCCGGCGCGGGCTCTTCATTCGAATTCTACCTCCAAGCAAGGACTGGGGTCAGGTCTTTCATCTTGAATTTATAGGACGCTGACTGTGGAATTCCGGCGGATTTTCGAGGATCCCAGACATAATTCAAGATTTCGACGAGGAGTTATGGTATTTTCAACTAATGGCCGGATTAGTAAACAACAGGATCATCTCTTGCTTCTTGCAACATCCAAAGCGGTCAGAGTGCGGTGTTCTAACCTGATTCAAGAAACAAGACCTGACCCCGGCCTGCTCTGACGAAGGTCGGTTGAGCACGCTCCGAAAACGGACTCGGACTGGTCGCCCGGCACGGAGATACGGCGTTTACGGCACAGGTCGAGAAGATGACAGGTCGAGACCTGAGCAAAGGAAAACCCGGAAGACCTCGTAAGCGTCCATCTTAGAAAAAACCAGGTGTATGTCCCCAGATATCCTCGATATCCTGGATATCCTGGAAAGGGGGACGCCCTCAAAAAACTAAGTTGCCATAAAAATAGAATAGGCGTAGAAGCGTATCCATGCCGATCATGCCTCGTCGACAGGCTTGACCGGAGGTTGTTCTCTGCCCGTCCACGTATGCTTGAGATCTTTCCATTCAGGTTCGTTCATCTTTTCTACTGCATACGAACCCAGTTTCCATCCCACCGACGCGGCAACTCCTACGAGGAACCAGCGCACAAGGGGCCCAACGAGTGGAGCCAACGGAACCATAATATTTCTCCTTTCCGATCCAAGGTGTCTGTACGGATTATACGTGCTTGGAGCAAACCTGTCCACGGTTGTGGTCGGACTATTGTTCCTCTTTACAGGATTCTGAATCGACGGATCTGAAATCGTTGATGGAACCGCGGTCGTCAATGGAGACAATCCGGAAGTACGGAGGATTCTGGTTGCGGTATTTTCTCGGCCCACACGCAGCAGTTTGAACGAGTACGGGCTTGTGGGTCTCCCACCAGGTTTCCCTTTCATCCGATGATGCCGGCCCCAGCCCCGAGAGCTTTTCGCTGTAGGGGTCGGAGTATATCCGCACCCGCCGGCCGCGGTCTACGGACATCCGGAACTCGAAATCGCGATGGGTATGGCCCGAGAAAACCATGTCGACCTTTTCGAACCTGCACGGAGCGTCCGGTCCCGCCAAATCGCTTTCCACGAGGCCAAGGCACATGTACCAGAACTGACTGAGAAAATGATTTATCGTCCCGAAGGTCAACGTGCATTCCTGTGGCGGTATCCACTTGCATTTCTTGTCCGTTCTGTAGGTCTCCCAAAGGCTCCGTTTGTTGAACCTGGGCGTTGTTCTGAAGTTGATGGGAGGAGAATGAACGAAGATGAAGGTCCTGCCGCGGGGAGCGCCGTCCGAGCAAGGATTGAGTGCGGTCAGCGCTTTTTCGAGCCACACGATCTGGCTCCAGTTGTAGTGAATATGGCCCGAATCAAACGCCCTTGAGTCCGGTGACCCGCTGAGAATACTCTTGGAGAAGGTCATTACCTTGATGCTCTCCGTCGTCTTGCCATCCTGCAACGGGGCCGTGCACGCATCGGGACCGGTGTCCATGACGATAAAGGAATGGTGGCCGTACGTGAATGCATAATCAAAGTAAGGGTTGATGTGCCGCAAGTAGTAGTGGAGAGACCCTGCATCGGCATGTAAAGGGTTGCCCGCCAGCAGGTGCACCCATTTCTCCATGATCCCGTCCACAAGTGCCTTTGACGCCACGCCCACACCGAGTCCAAGGAGTCCCAGAACCCCTGAGCGCACCAGGCCCGACCACTGCGTACCGACTCCCGCAGCGCGTGCCCCGGACAGTCCGAGAGCTGCGGCTATTGGGGGAAGGGCCCACTGTGCCGTGCCGTCGGCCAAGAGTTTGGCAACTTGAAGAAACAATTTGTCGTCGAAGTGGTCGAGATTGAATCTGTTGACCTGTTTGCGGATCGACTTCCGAGTCTCCGTGATCCGTTGGTGATCCGGGTGCTCCTCGGCGTCAAACATCTTGTAGTTGTAGCTCCTCAACTCCTGCCGTTCGAGACCGTATTGACCGCGGGTTTCCCTCAAATTGGGGTCGTACGGGAAGCTCCGCCAGTCGTGGTTACCCGTTGACGTGAACGCGGCAATCTTTAGTCCGGGGTTGCCCTTCTTCTTTTCCTGCGCACCCGAACCGGTTATGATGTCGATGAAGGTGCGCCAGTTGTTCTCCGCATGGTTTGTATCGGTCACCCACCCCAGGAACGCAAAGTCAACGATGTCTCCCGTTATGATCACGAAATCGAGATCACCCCGATCCGCTCGTTCATTCGCGAGCTTGATGACTTTTCGGAACTGGTCGTTGAAGTTTCTGTACGATTGCACGATCTCCGTACGGCTCCTCTTGTGCCTCACTTTGAGGACTTCGTCGAGTATCACGTCATTGCGTGCAGCCAGATGAAGATCCGTAAGGTGGATGAACGTGCAGCCAGAATGGAAATTTTCGACAAACTGTACACAATGACGGTTTACCGATTGCGTTTGCCGGTCTTCCCGGGTGAACGCCAAATCGTATAGTCTCGGGAGGTATCTGCCGCTCCTTTGCCGTAAAAGATCCTTTGGTTCCCCGGTGGTCTCCGGCGTGACGTTCACTATCCAGTATCGAGTCTTCGAACCAAGGATGTGGTAGTGGATTTCATTGTTAATCAGCCGCCTCGTCCCCTCCGCCTCCGTAAAGCCCGACAGCACGTTCCAGTCGGTTATTTCCCGTGGATCTTCCGCAACCGACAACGGCACCTCGCCCGGGTCTCCGTCATCGGGACAGGAAACCCTGAGAGAAAGCTTGCCTTCGAATAGACCGCGTAGAGGATCGGTGCCGCCCGCCCACCGATCTGCAACGATGAGGTTGAGGGGGGAGGGTGCACCCTTGGCGAGATCTTGCACGGATACGATCAACGGGCATCCCAAATTCGGGCCGATTATTGCGGGAAACTCTTCTGCGTTCATCCGATCCCTCCCGGCCGTATAGATGAGGCCCGGCCGTCAGT
>JAZDHD010000205.1:0-7003 GCA_043806215.1 Pseudomonadota bacterium
GTTGAATATTCCGGCATGGGTGGGGAGTTGGTGGCGGACGGCCCGGATCGGCGAAGCAACGATGCTCCCCAAAACCAGGGCAATCACCGTCTGTTTCACCGTGAGTGCTCCGGCTTCCACGAGCGCTCCCGCGGCCGCCATCCCGGAACTGAACTCGGCTGCCAGAGCGAAGACAACCACGCCTCCGGCTTCCACGGGAAACACCCCGTTGGCAATCAACCCCGACGTACCCTTCCGGAGCCACACGAATAGGCCCCATTCGTTCAAGAGAAACACGAGTATGTAGATGGGGGCCGTGTACAGGACCAGCCGGGCGAAACGGCTTCGGAATGTTTTCCAAATCCCCGACAAAAGGTGAGAGCGCTCTTGGACCGGCTGCAAGCCGGCGGACGTGCCGGCAGGAGGGGAGGGAGGGAGAGCGAAACGGCAGTATACGAGCACGCAAGCGCTCCTGATTAAGGCGGCGACAAACCCGACGCAGATGTAATCGATACCCGCGCGGCCGACCAGGGATGCCGTCACGAAGAACGTTGTGGGCAAGTGTACCAGGTACAAAGGAAGACCTGTATTGAGCAGATAGGTGAGGACGAGTTCCTTGCGGCTCAGTTTCTTCCCGGTATACGAACCCATGAGCAGGGTGTTGGCGACAATACCGGAAACAAAGCTTGAAACAAATGCGGCGCCGCTCTCGGTTTTGAGGCGGGCCCATCGGGTGAGAGGTCCGACCCATCGTCCGATCTTGGATGACCATCCAGTAGATTCGAGGATTTGCCCGACGAGCAGTCCGATCCCGAGGAAGAGCAGGAGACGGAGCAGCGGCCAACAGATCCTAGTGTAGATTCGGCCCGCGGTAAGCTCTTGGCTTACGGGATGGAAGAGATCCATCAGGAGCCCCGCAGCAGCAAGGATGAGGAGCAGGGTGGGAACGATCCGGAATATTCTCTTGTCTTTGCTTCGCCTCATGTCACGCAGTTTCGTTTTGATACTCGGTCTTGGAGGCCAGTTTAGCCGAAGCACCGCGAAAACCATAGATCGAAATGTGCCGTTTATCCATCTTCGGACGTGCATGGTATACTGGCCCACACTGATGACAAGGGTCGGGCATCCCCGGCACCGCTAAGCCCGTTCTTGTGCACGGCAGGATGGAATGAATTTTGTGACCTCGGACAGACCGCTCACGTCGCGACGAATGGAACGCACGGATTTGGACGAGATTCTCGAGATCGAGACGGTCTCGTTTCCCGCTCCCTGGACCCGGGATATGTTCCTCGAAGAGATGTCCAACCGGAGCGCACGATTGATCGTGTTTACCGAAGACAGGCTCATAGTGGGCTACATGTGCTTCTGGGTAGTGCTGGACGAAGGCCACCTGATGAATATTGCGGTCCGTCCGGACCGGAGGGGCGGAGGGTACGGCACGTACATGATGGAGCGGTTGCGAGAACTCTGCTTGAAGGCCGGTCTGAATAAAATTATTCTGGATGTTGGGAGAAGGAATCTGCCGGCGCGAAGACTGTATAAGAAGTGCGGCTATAGCTCGATAGGTTTTCGAAAGAGGTATTACACGAGCATTAACGACGATGCCGTTGTAATGGAGAAATGGCTTGGAGGGCCGGAATCGGAGGAACCCTGCGGGGAACCCAATGACAAGGAATCCGGTTCGCATTCCCGGTAGGACCCCGCGTCCCCGCGGGGTCAAAATCTTCAGTAGGACCGGCATCCTGCCGGCCGTTCATTGTTGCGTTGATGCCCCGGGCCCCTGCAATGGAGCCCGGTATGAAGGTGCCGGAAATCGGCACCGGGTAGGGATGCGGTTCTCGCCGAGATCACCGGTCGCGGATGAATGAACTCTCGCCAAAACTACATCAGTGGGGATGCCGGCCGTTCCTATGGAACAGAGGGTGAATTATCGTTGAAATCAAAATAATTGAAGCTATGACACTGAGGCGGTTCATGTTGTTCTGGCTATGATACTAAAAACAAGCTAGTTTTATTGTCTCTATAACAAATAGCTTGTAGTTTCAAATTATAGTGTGTATAAGCTCGACTCGATCCAGGTTGCGTTGGATCAAGCCTCTGGGAATCGGAGTATTTTCCATGAAACGCTGTACGGTGCTCGTCCTTGCAGTGGCTCTGTTCCTCGCACTCACCGCCTCATGTACCTCAATGAGATCCCTGACGGCCGTGAAGGCCAATTACGATATGGATCAAGAGGAGGATGGTTGGGCTTCCCGGTATATCCCCGGGGTAAAGGCGCTCTCCAAGCTCATTCCCCCTCCCACGGATGCGAGAAAGAAATGGGATGATCATTACAGGAGGTGGAATCATCCCCGCGATTCAAGTGAGATTTCCCCCGAGTTTTGACAAAGCCGGTTGGGTCGGGCATTCAGACCCTCTCATGGGCCGAAGACCGTGAGAAAGACCATGACATCATATCAAGAACTCAGGTATGGGATCTTTTGAGATTATTGGCGAGATTTCGGAAATCGAAATCATTGCCGTAGGGGCTTCCATTCATGAGATTGGACGCTTGCGGAAGCGGTACGGTGACGGCCGTTGGCGAAAACTCAAAGGAATTGCTATTATTCGTCTTGTTGACGGAAGAATGCGTCGAGCCGAAATCCACTGGTATGAAGCTCATGGCATAGGCAAGAAGGAATTCAAACGCAAACGCTATTTGGACTGAAGATCATGAAAACACGTTTTGCCGTATGCGTTGACAATTCTGAGTATCCGGCTTCTCTGGAGGTCCACAAGATCTATCGCGTGGTGCCCGATCGCGATGCGGAGCAGGACGGAGACTTGCGCATTATTGACGAGAGCGGGGAAGACTACCTGTATCCGGAAAAGTATTTCCTTGCAATAGACTTGCCGCTGGAAATCGGGCGCGCCCTGACGCAGTCTTTTGATAGGCATTAAGACTATCTCGCAGCTGCCTTTCTACTGCAGCCGGACCAGCGTATAGGGAAAGCGACGCCGGGCTCAATGCCCCGTGATGGGAGCCGAAAATGACAACAGCAAAAGAAAGAATAGTTGAAATCATTCAACAGCAACCTGAAGACAGCTCCTATGATGAGATTCTTCGGGAATTGGCATTCGCTCGAATGATCGACCGCGGTCTCGATGACTCGCGTTCAGGCCGGACCATTTCCAATGAAGAAATGAAACGGCGAATACGTACATGGCAAAGATAAACTGGACAAATGAGGCAGAGACATGGCTCAGGGATATCCACCGTCACATCGCACCGACCGTTTGACACCACCGAACTGTAATCATCTCGCCAACGCCACGGTCAGGATCATGACCATTCCAACCCCCAGGTAGAACATCCTCACAATGCCGCCCCGGTCATGGAGGTCTTTCCAGTCCTTTGTGGAGGCTATCATCCGGTCAATCCGTACTGCGAGGACCACCGCCCCGAACGAGAGCAGCGCCACTGGATGGATCCTTCCGAACAGGACCAGGGCGAGGATCGAGAGCAGCGTTGCGGCAACAAAGAACCGTATCCCCCAGATTGCGGCGGGTTGCCCCAACCGGACCGCCACGGTGCGTTTGCCCACCGCCCGGTCCTCCTCGATGTCCGGAAGTGACTGGTAGTAGAGGATCATGGCCACCATGAGCCCGATGGGCACGGAAAGCCACAGGGCACGGGGCAGAAACACGCCGGCTACGGCCGAAGCGGTGCCGACCACCATGATCGGTCCCATGTTGATTCCGACGAAGACTTCCCCGAGCCCCCGATATCCGTAGCGTACCGGCGGCGCAGTGTAGAAGAGGCTGGAAAGGAACGAGAAGAGTATGACCGGAATGAGCCACAGCAGGCCGGAATCTTGGACAACCCATACACCGCACGCGAGTGCAAAGCCGTAGAGGATTGCCATGGCATTTCGGAGCTGCCCGAGAGTGATCTTGCCTTCCTGGATCACGCGGCTGCCGCCGATGGATTCACCCGAGTCGGCTCCCGAGAGGTAGTCGAAGTAATCGTTGGCAAGATTGGTGCACATGTGCACCAGGAAACACGCAAGCAACACGGCAAGCCACCGGAGCAGGTTCCAGCTTCCGTCCTTGTAGGCGACGACTCCTCCCAAGCCCAGGGGAATCAAGGTGGCAACAAAAAACGGCACCCGGCTCGCCTGGACCCACGCTTGCACCGTCTCCTTGTTCATGCGAACATCCATGGCTCTAGGCTTTCGGCAAGGCACCAGGAATCATGAAAGCCCTGGGCATTGACGAATGCTCCGGGGCTTCGCCTCGGAGATGGGGTACCAAGAGCGCCCGATGCGCAACCCTTGGGGGGGAGACCATCTCCCCCCCAACCCCCCCCATCGAGTATCCAACCGGGATTGCATGTCGGACGTCTTTCATGTGCCGGCTCTGGGCTTTCGGCAAGCCACAACGAATGATGAGAGTCCTCGGTGTTGACGGGCACTACGGTCGACACCAAGAAAAGTGGATGCCGTGACAACGATTTGAGCCCGGCCGGCGGATGGATCTCGGACGGACCGTCTGGATGGGGGAAGCTTTTCCTACTCAGAGTTGGTTCCATCGACAGAAGACTCTCTCCAAAATGTCGAACACCTCGTACAATACCACACCCATGACCGCCAGAACGACGATTCCCACGAAAATTTGCGGAATGTCGGCCCTCCCCCACGCGTCCAGGATGTAGAAGCCCATGCCGTGGCGGGTGCCGATGGACTCCACAAAAAACAGAACAGCCACGACGGTTCCGGTGGCTATGCGCAGAGCGGTAAAAACGGCCGGTAAGCACGACGGCCATATGACGTGGACGAAAAGGTGCCTCCTCGTGCCTCCCAGACTGTACAACGAATACCTGGCCGAACGGCTTACCCCTCGGGCGGCATCACGCGTGGTTATCAGCAACTGAAAGAAGAGAATGATGGACAACATGACGATCTTTCCCCAATCTCCCAGTCCGAAAGCCAGAAGTATCAACGGGAGAAAGACGATCTTCGGCACGGGATACGTCAAATAGATGAGCGGCCTGGCAATTCTGTCGGCCCGGGGGCTCGAGCCGAGAAACAACCCGGCAGGCACCGCGGTTACAAAGGCGAGGGACAGGGCCGCGGCGATACGAAAGGACGATGCGCCCACATTGGCCCAGAACCGGCCAGTCCGGGCCTCCGAGAAGAGCTTGAGCATGGTCGTGACCGGGCCTATGACGATCTCCTCCCCCGCCGACCATGAGGCAATCTGCCATGCCATGAGCAGGACCGAGACACCCCACAGGTAGGCCGACTTGGACTTCATGCGGTCTGCTCCAACTGTTGCCGGACATGAGCGGAAATTTCGTAGAATTCGTCCGATCCGCGGTAGTACGGGCCGCAGGCGTTGGGATTCTCCACGCAACCGAGGATGGTCCCCGGCGTTTCCCCCATCACCAGGATGCGGTGTCCCAGCCGGACGGCTTCCTGAATATTGTGGGTGACCAAGGCCATGCCGAATTTCCGCTTCCGCCACATAGTTGCGACAAGATCCTGGAGCCGCTCCCGGGTGAGCGTGTCCAGCGCGGCAAAGGGTTCATCCAGGAGAAGCAGGGAAGGATTCAGTATGAGCGCCCGGGCCAGGGCCACTCTCTGCCGTTGACCGCCGGAAAGTTGCTGAGGGTACACGTCCGCCTTCTCGGCTATGTCGAGTTCGGCCAGGAGCCGTTCCACGTTGCGGCGATCTATCTGTTCGCCTCTGATGCGCAGACCGAGTTCCACATTCCGGCGGACGCTCTTCCAAGGAAACAGACCGTAATCCTGGAGTACCAGAGCGATCTCCCGGTGGGGCCGAGTCAAGGGCCTCCCTCTGAAGGAAAGCGACCCTTCCGTGGGGCTCTCGAGCCCGGCCATCAGGAGGAGCAGCGTGGACTTGCCGCATCCGGAAGGCCCCACCAATGCCAAGCTCTGAGCCTCAGGCAAAGAGATGTCACAGGATCTCAAGGCGTGGACGGGGCCGTTCTCCGCGCTGTAGGTCTTGGAGAGATTCCGTCCGCCGAGAAGTTCAGGGGATGTACTGTGCATCCACAACCTGCTCGTACGTGAGACCCGGTTTGATAACATTTCTCTTCCGGAGCCACTCGATGATCTTCGTAACGGATTCCTTGTCCGGGGCATGAAGGTCCGGAAAGCGGGGAACCGGGTACACGGCCTCGAGCGCCGGCGGCAGTCTGACATTGTCCACCATGACCGGCCGGATCGAATCGGGCTGTTTGCCGATCAGGCGATTGGCCTCGTTCACGGCCTTGAGAAAAGCCCTCACTTCATTGGGATGCTTCTTCATGAACGGAACCGAGAAATACAAGACGGTCCGGCTTGCCGCCAAGCCGGAGTCGTCTGCAAGGAGGACCGCTCCTTTGGCGATTGCTGCGGTGACGAGAGGTTCCGGCAAGGTGGCCGCTTCGACTTGACCCGACAACAGCATCTGCATGCGCATGCCGATGTTTTTCGTCTCGACGGACTCGATCTTGTCCTCCGGAACGCCGCCGGCCTTGAGAAGTGCCTCGGTGACGTAGTCGATGACCGAGTTGGACGACACCGCAACCGGCACGCCGGCAAGATCCTTGACGGATTTGAACGTGCTCTTCGGCTTTGCCAGTACGCCGAACATGCGGCGGTCGTTCTTGGTGTCATAGTTAACGGCGGCTATTGCTACGTCCCGGCCGTTCCCGCGCAGCACCGTCGGCGTCACCATGTCGCCGAAGCAGCCGTCGATACTTCCGGACGCCAGCGCTATGTCCTTTTCAGCGGCAGTGTTGAACGGAACGAGCTCCGCCGTGACGCCCGAGTTCTCGAACAGGCCCTTTTCTTTGGCGACGAACAGCGGAAGCGCTTGGAGCACGGGAAGAACCCCGAAACGGATTTTCACCGGTTCTTGAGCGCCGGCCTGCACGTTGCACAGTGAGGCGGACACGAGAAGCGCCGCCAAGAGCATGAGACCCACCGAACGATTCCACATCGCACATCTCCAATCTTTGCTGATCGTCTTTGCTGAT
>JAZDHD010000206.1:0-18150 GCA_043806215.1 Pseudomonadota bacterium
GTGCTGCACGGCATCATCTTTCTGGGCGCCGTTTCAGTTATCCATCGTAAGCTGGATAGGCATACTCACCTGGGTGGCGGGAGCGGGCGGATTGTGGCTCAGGCAGCGTGCGTCTTCGCGGTCTTCCAAAAGGACGGGAAAGTGCAGTCCGATCAAGTAACGAGGCGACCGGTCCAGGTCGCCTCGAGAGACGGTTTCACCCGCCTATGATCCCCTTCTCGGCATACTCCCTAAAGATGTCGCCGTCGTGCCCCAGGATGACGTTGCAGTTGTGGCGCCGTGCGATCCCCTTGAGTCTTGCGAGGCTCTTCCACCATGCGCCCATATCTCTGGTCAGCCAGCCGGTAGGCTGTTCGTCGAAATAGTTTTCTTTGAAGAACATCGTATCCGTAGTAAAGAGGAAGGATTCCTTGTCGTTCAAGGCCACTTTCATTGAGAGAGTACCGGGCGTGTGACCGGGAGTATTGTACACCGTGATCCCCTCAAACAGCTCCATCTCGGATCCGTGAACCGGTTTCCAATTGAACGCGCTGTCGATGTAGTGCGGGATGTAGGCACCAAAATCCTGTTTAGTGGCGATGGCGTAGAAGCTGTATTTGATTTCTTCCTCATGGGCATAAATCGGAACGTCGAGCCCTCTGAAGAACTCGAGACCGCCCGCGTGGTCCAGATGCATGTGGCCCAAGATGATCGCCGCGACGTCCTTGACGCCATATCCGGCTTTCTCAAGTAGGTTGTCCAGACGGTTTTCGTCGGTGTACCGCGTGATTCCGAATACCTCCTTCACCGGATCGGGCCAAAGATCCGGCCAGTTGGGAGCCGGCCCCGACTCGTACAGGATGACTCCGTGCTTGGGGTGTTCCAGCAATGCTCCGATCATCTGGAAATCTCGGCGAGGGCTTTCCGGAGCCTTATCGCTGTGGGTGGAAACGCCCGCCGCCTCCATTGTCCAGCCCAAGTCCGCCTGCAACGTCCCGTAGTCCATCAACCGAAGTTTCATAGTCTCTCTTCCTCCTCTGTGGTTTTCACGTTTGCACGAATGTTCGGTTTCCGAGCTACCGCCACAAGAGATTCCCGATATTCTCCGTTTCGTTCCCAGGGGTTGAATGAATAAACTCCTCTAAACACCCCCTTTAATAAAGGGGCAGGGGGGATTTGCCCGGGAACGGAGCTTCCGGAATTCGGGAGGAATCTGTGGCAATTGCATCAGCACCGGATCTCCCAGCGGACAACCTGTTCCGGTTTGCCGCCGCGTTCCTAAAAAATTTGCCGCAGTTGTGAATCCGCGGAACGGCTAGGCCAAGCCGAGAAGCCTGGCCGGATTTTCCGATGCGGCCTTCCTGATCTCCTCCGGCTTGAGCCCGACGGCCAACAGGCTTGCGAGAAACATCCGATACCCTTCAACGGGCGGCGGATTGACTATCTGACCGAAGTCCGAGAACAGCAGGCAACGGTCAAGTCCCACTGCGGACATCATTTTGGCTATCTCCGCGGGGTGTTGGCGGTCAAAAAGCGGCATGCAGGTCAGAAACGCGTAACTGAGGAAAGCGCCCTTTGCCGCAAGTTCCTTCTGCTCGTCAATGGTCATGAGATTGACACTGCAGTTGGGATGGGTGACGATAATCCGCTTCACGCCCGCTTCCTTGGCGGCATCGATAAGGACGTTACACTCCCGTGCCGACAGGTGGCAGGTATCCAGTATCGCGTCTCGCTCCGCGATGAGTCTCAGTATTTCCTGAACCTCCGGGAGGACCCGATCTCCGTTGGGCCACTCATTGAGCACCGTCAAGCCGTCCCGGGGATTCTTGCGTTTTACAAAGGGCAAGAGCCACGGCGTTTCGCCCGTGACATGGACTTTCTCGATGGTCAGGGCCGCGTCCATGCTGGGCATAAACACGATTCGGGATCCCATGTCGAGCGCCTTTTCAACCGCGTCGATATTGAATCCGCCTACGGAGTAGTTCAGAACGATGCAACCCAAAACCAAGATTGAATCGCCCAAGATTGTATGGACCAGCGCTGCCCTATCTGCAGTAATGGTATTGTGGTCCTTAATGGCCAGGACTTTCATACCGGCTTGGGCCGCGTCCCGGGCAACCTCGATGATATCCTGTTGGCGGGGCGACGTGTCCGGTCCCGAGTGGATGTGTAAGTCGCAAGCCCCGTGCATGAGATCCTTGACTTGTTCCCACATATGTTTTCCTCCTGATGTGATGGGATTCGCAGTGCGCTCTCAGGCAAAGGTCATCCGCCGAGCCGCTGCTTCTTCTCCCACTCCTCGAAGCCGCCCCACTTGAACGGACCGTAAAGGCCCTGGGCAATGTCGAGGCGATCCCGGTGAGCGCCTCCAAGCCACATTTGGACTATTTTGTAGTCGCGCATGTACTTTTCCAGATTGAACTCGTATGCGTAACCGTACGAACCCATCATCTCCATGGCCACATTGCACACGAATCGGGCGCAGTCCCCGGCGAAGGAACGGGCTGCGGAGAATTTCGCGATCATCTCCGGCGACCAGGGGGGTCCGTATATATCCGGGTTCATGACCTGCCAGGTCACGGTCAGGTAATACTGCCGGGCCATGTCTATGTAGCGGTACATCTCGCCCAGGTACATCGCGAACAGGGAGCGATCCCGCTGTGGTTGGCCGACGATCTCACGGTGTTTCGAGGCGTTCAGGACGATTTCCAAAGCCGCCTGCGACAGGCCGGTCAGGCGGGCGGCTCCCGCCAGCCGACCCAGCCCAATAACGTAGCCCTTGACGATATGTGCGCCCTGGCCCGGCTCGGTATCGATTCTATAACGTTTGGGCACCCGAACGTTGTCAAAGTAGATGTCCACGTTATCGTCACTCCAGCAGAACCCCATCTTTTCATAGGGTTTTGAAAAGGACATGCCCTTAGCGTCAGCGGGAACGTGGACAAGGGCCACACCGTTCGGCCCGAGGGCCGGATCCGTGGTGCATACGGTCCAGTACCCCAGGTGGCCGTGCATTGCAGCGCTTTGGAAACGCTCCAAAGGGCCGGAGGGGCCCGGCCAAATCTTGTGACCGTTGATCACGTAGTCTCCCCCGTCTTCCTTGAGAATCGTCCGGACGGTACGAAACTCCTGAGCCGGGTCCTCCAGATTGGCTCCGCCCGAGGGTTCCGTAATGGCCACGCATGCCGTCCAGGACTCGTCGCCGACGATGCGGGGTGAAAACTCCTTGAGCAAGTCATCCCGTTTGGCGGCCAGCATAAAGGAAACGATCCAATGGATTTTGCCTACCAACGTTCCCAAGCCGATGTCCCCGCGGGAGAGTTCCTCATTAACCATCTGCCGGACCACCGGAGAGAGTCCCAAACCACCGTACTGGGTAGGGAGGCTGGATCTGGTGAGCCCAAGTTCCACCAGCTTGGCATACAGTGTATGCTGGGTCTCAAGGGCCAATTTCTCATCGCGGTGCCAGCCGCCTTCCAAGTCCCGGCGACGGGGCATGATCTCCTTGTTCACGAATTTCCGGATCGTTTCAGCCATGCGGATTTCGTCTTCGTTGCAGAATGCACGCGTGTACTTGAACTCGGGCGCGAGAAGCTTGTAGTATTCCTCGTGGACCATAGTGGAACCTCCTTAGAGACGAATATTGTTTAGATCGAGAAGACGTCGTAGAGCAAACACAGTTGCGGATTCGTTGTCGTTGCGAGTATTCAGCCCGGTAACAAGTGGAAAGAGCGTGACCAGACTCTTGAATTGGAGCACTCTGTGTGAAGCAAATTCCGTGCCGCAATTTCAAGAATTTAACGGAGGCTGTCCGGTCTGTTTTCTGCCGTAAAGCCGGTTAGATAGCCGGACGCATGCCTGACGATGAGATGAATGGGAGAAGCGACTACGCAAGCGATTCTCAAAATGACAATTCTATGTGAGAAATGAAAAGAGAATTCTCATTTTGACAACTCGTACGGTTTTGAACTACTCTCTCCGGGAGTACAATCTTCATCTCGATGGGGGGCTACCCGATATGAGTGATCTCCTTCGCCATCAGAAAACCCTGCAGGTGCTCTCTGAGGTGATTCAGTTGTCCTTGGGGGTTGAGGTTTTCTTTGTGGACGACAAGAAGGTGGCTGTGGCGGGAACCGGGCCGTATCGGGCCAACATCGGATCCAGGCGGCCGACGGACTCGTATGTGGACCTTACCATCAGCGACGCGGAAAGTCAGTTGGTCACCGACCCACGGTACACAAAGCAGTGCTATCGTTGTGAGTACCGGAAGCTCTGTCCGTACTCGATGGTCATGTGTCGCCCCATCACAAGGGACAACCGCATCAAAGGGCTCATTGGGTTCCTGGGGTTTTCCGGCGAACAGCGCAAGGCCATGATAGAGCGGTCCTCCTCGCTGTCCGAATTGTCTCAGAGATTGGATTTCGTATGGGGAACGGAAGACCTCGATCTGCACCAGGTGCTCGCCCACCGTCTGACAAGGGAGTTCGTCAACGCCATTGACGAGGGTATCATCCTGACGTCGCCCGACTACCATGTACTGAATATGAACGAAAAATCCGAGCACCTGTTGCGAACGAAGAAGACTGCTCATGGAGTCGGCATTAAGCTGCATCCAGGGCAAGCAGGTCGGCCGAGGGACGCGGTCGACGGGCGGCTCAGCCTCGACTTGGCACTGGGACTTAAGGACTTAAGAAGTGCAGACTATCCCATTTCCGACGGCCGGGACCTCGTGGGCCGGCTCATTGTCGTCGATCACGCCGAAAGGCCGCGGCGAACATGGAAGGGATGTCCGCTCTCCACACCGAACCTTCCGGTGATTGTGGGGACGTCTCAGGCCATAGTCCGGCTCAAGGATCAGGCCTCGTCCGTGGCGGAAAGCGATTCCACCGTGCTTATCTTAGGGGAGACGGGAGTGGGGAAGGAAGTCACCGCACGCTACATTCATCAGGCGAGCAGACGGTGGGCGGGACCCTTTGAAACAGTCAATTCCGCTGCCATTCCCGATGCACTGTTCGAAAGCGAATTGTTCGGCTACGCACCGGGAGCGTTCACCGGCGCGAGAAGAAGAGGCAAAGCCGGCAAATTCCAGCTTGCTCACCTGGGAACCATTTTTCTCGATGAAGTTGGGCGCCTTTCTCTGGACAATCAGGCCAGACTGCTGAGGATTCTGGACGAAGGAGAACTCCAGAGACTGGGGGACGAGCGCAAGGAGAGAGTCGACGTGCGTGTACTGTCCGCCACCAACATTAATCTGGAACGAGCCGTGACAGAGAACCGTTTCTTGAAGGATTTGTATTACCGACTGGCCGTTGTTCCCCTCCATGTGCCTCCGCTCAGGCAGCGAGCCGAGGATATTCCTCTGTTCATCGAGCATTTCACGGAACAACTGAGGAAGACCTTGCCGAGACGCGATTTCCGAGGTTTTTCCTCCGAAGCGTTGGATTTCCTCATGCGGTATGATTGGCCCGGAAATGTCCGGGAACTGAGAAACACCGTGGAATATGTGATGAACATGGTGCGGGAAGGGGTCGCGACAATCCGGGACCTGCCCTCCACCATCGAGTTGCGAAGCGCAAGGGAATGTTCGGCGAGCGCCGTGTATCCGGATCTTACTCCGTTGGCCGAGAGCGAATACGCGCAGATTCGGTTGGCCCTTGAGACATTCGGCGAAACTACTGAAGGTAAGCGCCGAGCCGCACGTCACCTTGGCATGAGCCTCAGTACCCTGTACCGAAGGCTGTCCCAGCTGAGGCGGACGCAACAGTGAAAGAAACCTTGCATGATCGGGGCCCCTCGATGCCCGGCCGGTGTGAGTCAGGTCTCGGTTCGCATTAGGTCATTTCACCTTTTCCGTGCGTCCACGGGACATGCCGAGCTCCGCCGCCGATACTCCCTCCCTAACCCACCTTTCGAGCCGCACCCACAATTCCGTGTTTGGATCCGGTTCTCACCCCCCGGAACAACTGAAAACCATGTTCGGCAAGGGTCTCCAGAAACTGATCTTCATGGAAACGGTCTTCGGTGGGATGCCTTACGAGGTGTTTGAGGAGAAAGTTGGCGTAGAGTCCTGGGTAGATCTCCTCAAAGTAGAAGATGCCGCCGGGCCGCGTAACCCGGCTCAATTCCCGGATGCAGCGTCGCCAGTCCAGAACATGGTGTATGATCCCGAAATTGACCACCGCATCGAAGATTGAATCCGCGAAAGGGAGGTCCTGGGCATCTCCCGTGAAAAAGGAGATATGTTCCCGGAACCGGTCGGGCAACCGGCGGTCGGCCCGGCGCACCAGACGATGCTCCAGATCGAAAGCGCAGACCCGTTGGAACCGCATTGTCCGCACAAGAAGTTGAGCCCCTCTGCCGAGTCCGCATCCGATCTCGAGGGCATTCTCAACCTGCACCGGACCGGTCAGTTTCAACCATTTCGATACTTCACGCTTCTGGAAGAAGACTCGAACCGGGCTGTATATCCAGACCCGTTCCGGCCAATTCATGAGCATTTCGGTTTTCTTCGCTTGGGGATCGATCGGTTCCTCCAACAGACTCTCTTGGTGATTCATACCGAAAACAATGGAACGGCCTAGATGTTGATATAGATGGAAACCACCACGAGCACAAGGAAACTCAACGGAAGGTAGCTCGCGCGGTTGAAAAGAGTCTCCGCCGAGGCGCTCCCCGGATCGTAATAGACTCTTCGTGCAGGCTCTAGGAGAAGCTTCCATCCCAGAAGTGCCGCTCCAATGGGATAAAGCAGGCCGACGCCGTCCCCTGCGAACCAGTAAACGGCCAATCCGCACGCCGCGGCCATGGATATGGCCGCAACCAGCCGGAATACGCCCTCTTGGGTGCCTTTCACGGTCAGCGTGGTACGCGCGGAGACTTTGGCATCTTCCACCATGTCCACCATGTCATTGGGAATATTTTGACCGCCAACTTCCCAGGCGGCCAACCAAAGCATCAGCAGAGCGATGAAGCCCGGCGAAGGATGCGGATCGACAGCCAGAACACCGACCAGTCCTCCGATGGACTTTACTGCGGCCGCAGCGATGATCTTGAGATGCGTGATCCGGAGAAGCTTGCAGTAGAGTACTTCCAAAGCGGCTGAGATGACGAACAGGAATGCGCAGATGGGATTGAGTATCCAAGCGCCCGCCAGTGCAAGTACAGCCCAGAACAGGCACCACCTCAGCCCGCTCCCGAAGGATAGCAATCCCTGAGCCACCGGATGCGGCACCATGATCTCGTCCACATCGAACCGTCTCCTGCTCTGCTCCCGCACGCGCAGCCGCTCTCTGTCCACACGATGATCGACCAGGTCGTTGAGGGCGTATACCGCGGTATATCCTGAAAATGCCGTTATTAGGCCCAGGATCACAATGGATGCCGGCGGGAATTGGCCGAGCCACAACATGGCCGCCATCGCAGGCGTGGCCAGATCAAGCACTCCGTGGGGAGTGCGGGAAAGGCCAAGAAAGAGTTTCCAGCTGGAAGGATTTCGGAGTTGCGGGTGGGTGCCGGCATTCTCATCGAATTCCGTCATTATGCCCTCCCCGGATAGCCTGACGTCGGGCTGGGATTTTCATACTCTGTTGTGCCTTTCCATTCATGAACGCCGGAATGAAACGGGCGCCGTTAATGGGACTCGTACGGAAACGTCAGCTTGCCTCCAAGGAAACCCGTAAAACCGACCAAGACGGCGAGCGCAAAAATTCCTACCAGATATGCGATTACATACGGCTGCTCAATGTCGAGGGGATCGAAGATGAGCGCGGATCTCAACACAATGACGAGAATCCCCAGGATAAGGGATGCCCATGCGAGTTGCCGTTTCTTGCGCACGGTCGGAAAGTCCCGGGCCTCGTAATTGATCCACCACGTGAAGTACCCGGTTGCAAGGGCGGCCGGTATGGCAAGGATCGCCATAAGCAGGCAGCAAAACGCCGCCCATTCAGTGCGGCCTGACTGAAACACCAGGCCGGCAATTTCAAGAAACGGCAACACGGCCATCAATCCGACCGGAACGTGAACGATTGCCGGGTGAGGGTGACGTCTGAAGAAAGGATGCTTGTTCAGCCACGTTTCGATTTGGCCGCGGGTCCCCGGAGGCGCGCCGCTCAATACCTCATCAAAACCCCCCACAACTTCAAAGCGTTCCAGAACCTCTCGGCCGTGAGGCGCGGAATTAATATCAGTGCTCAGGTCGGCTCCTGCGCTGTGACGCCTCATGTGATTGCCGTCGCCCCACTTCTTGCTGGCCGACAGGTCGTAAACCTTTCCGTCGACAGCCACCAGCACGGCACGACCATTCTTGCCGGCGTATTCTGCGAGCTTATCGGTCGTATACACTTTCATGGGCAGGTTCCTCACGGGGTCGCGCTAAGTGTCTGTCCCAAAACAAACCTTGCGAGTTGATTCCGCGTTCTTGGGGGACACGTAACCGTGTTTTGCCCTGAGATCCGATGGGCAAAACACGGTTACGTGTCCCCCGAAAACGAACCCCAACGGCAAAATCTTCCTGTGAACAATAATGGCTTGGGGTCTTAAAGAATACTCAACGACTCGGGGGGGAGTCCTCGGCCCGGTTTGACACTCCACGGCATTGCCTCGGGGGAATCCGGCGCGTCGGATCCCGCGGGACGGGGACAGTGCCCGGAGGGGAGACCCTCACCCCACCGGGTACCGTCCCATCGTTTATCTTACCATGGTCGTGTATCGGATATTTCTCGTAGTAACTACATAAGCGCACTCAGTTTCCAGCAATTTTCACCTGCCTGCTTACTGATGTTGAAACTCGTGCCTACCGAATGTTCCCTACCGGGGTCCTTGATAATCCTCTGAGGATCGAGCGTGAAGCAGTCACAACTGTCGTCGCACTGATCTTCCATGACCGTCACGATCATCTGTACGCGTTCATCAACAAATATTGCCTGCTTTCCCACAAATACGTGCGGGTAACGGGGATTGTCCGAACGTTCCCCTTTTTCCAGTTTCTCAGCCTTTTTCGTCGGTTGAGGCCTCGGATTGGGCGAGCAACTCGAACAGCTTCTGCATCCTGACATCTCGTTCTCCTAAAACGATTTGGGTACAATCTCAACGATGACCGCTCACCATACCGGCACCTGAAGCCTTGCAGAGATTCACCGGTTGGTTGCGTGCCGCCATGGGCCTACCGGAGCTCAGGAATCCGCGCCGGTAAACGTACAAACCAAGTTAAGGCTTTGTGACTATTCTGTCAAGTCGGCGACGAGTACACGGCTGAACATGTGTGACCGCACTCGTCAACCGGAACACTCAGGGTTTGGA
This sequence comes from Pseudomonadota bacterium, assembly GCA_043806215.1. Taxonomy (GTDB): domain Bacteria; phylum Desulfobacterota; class Desulfomonilia; order Desulfomonilales; family Desulfomonilaceae; genus JAVHLK01. The sequence continues at coordinate 9,280 of JAZDHD010000206.1, forward strand.
TGTCCCGGTCTTGATGTCTTCTATGTAGCTCCCCTCAAATTCCACCAGGACCGCCTTCACCAGCGGGTTTTCCATAGCCTCGTTCTTCAGCGCCCTGTCAAGATCCGTGTTTCCATCTTTGGCCTGGGCATAGGGTTTGCCGGCATCCAACTTAGTCTGTTGAGCCAGTGTGAGGACCTTGATCCGAGCGTTGCCGAAAATCTCTTCAAAAATCCTTTTCAACTCTTCCTTGGTCTCAAGATGACCCTCAAAGCGTTCTCTATAGACCTTCTTGTTAAACCCTATTTCAACCTCGGTCGGACCGAACGCGATGAGGCTCCCGTGTTCAAGGTTTTTGGTGACGGCAGGCCCAAGGTCGGCATTGATGACGGCTTGTTGCAGGTCGGCCCAAACTTCGTCCGGCGTACCCGTGGGAAGCGGAGTGATCTTGGTTATGGTGAAGCGCTCACTTTGCTTCTGATCCGTCTTTTCGACTTCTTGTGGGGAAACCGGGCCCACCGCGGGAAGGGGGGCCCGCTCGGGCCGGGACGAGGCTTCGATACGCGCAACGGGACTCTTTTCAGCGCGCCGCGCAATCCCCCGCATCTCCGGCCCCGCAGAAGGCAAGCCCGCATCCAGTCTGCGGAGTACCTCGGCCAAGTCTTTAAGCTCCGGGGCATAACACATCTTGAAGACCGCCATTTCCACGGCCACCCACGGATTGGAAGACCTCTTGACCTCGCCCTCGCTGCGCATGAGCATGCCGAAGAGATTCTGAAGTTCCTCCGGTGAGGTGTCACCGACCAGTTCCCCCATTTCTGCCAGTTCGGAAGGCGGTGCGTCGATCATTCCCTCCGGCCGCTTGTCTTCGGGGACGGTCCTGACAACGATGAGGTTCCGTATGAACTGAATCATGTCCAGAACGAACTGTTCCGGGTCGTAGCCCTCGTGAAACAGTTCATTTACGACTCCCAGTGCCGCAGCCGGGTCTCTGGACAAGACGGCCTTCATCAATCGGCCGAAGCAGTCGCGGCCGGCGATGCCAAGAATCTCTACAACGTCATCGGTAGTGATTCGGTCGGACCCAAAGGATATCACTTGATCGAGCAGGCTCAAGGCGTCTCGGAAGGAACCCCGGGCCTCTCTTGCCACCAGAGCGAGAGCGTCCTCGTCCGCCTCTATCTTTTCCTGTTCGAGGATTCGCGTCATCCCGTCGATGATGTCGCGCAGCGAAATGGTCCGGAAATTGAACCGCTGGCACCGGGAGTTGATGGTGGCCGGAACCTTGTGGGATTCGGTGGTCGCAAACATGAACTTGGCGTGGGAAGGCGGCTCCTCAAGGGTCTTGAGCAGCGCATTGAACGCATTGATGGAGATCATGTGGACTTCGTCGATGATGATGATTTTGTACGGAGAACCGACCGGAGGATACTTGATGTTCTCGTTGATCTCTCTGATGTTTTCCACGGAAGTGTTGGAGGCTCCGTCGATCTCCTGAACGTCCACGCTGATTCCTGAATTGATCTCCCGGCACGAGGTGCATGCATTACAGGGGTTGGCGTCATCATCGGCCCGGCCGGAGCAATTGAGGGCCTTGGCGAGTATCCGGGCGATGGTGGTCTTGCCTACTCCCCTCACCCCGCAGAAAAGAAACGCGTGAGCCACACGGCCCGAAAGAATGGAGTTGGTCAGCGTCCTGATGACGTGATCTTGGCCGACAACGTCGGTAAACGACGCGGGTCTGTATTTTCTGGCCAGGACGAGATAGGAAGGCATGGCTCCGAGATTTCCGCATCGAAAGGAAACGACCGTTGCCGGTGAACGGGATTGAGGGCCGACCCCCGAGATTACTTCCGCTGCTTCCTCCCGGACCTGACGGGGTGAGTAACTCCAAGTCGCCCTCCCCCGATCACCGGCGACGGCCGTTTCCGTCGGGGCAACCGGAAGGAATGATCGAACTCAAGGGTTTACTAGTACCAGATTTCACGTGCCCGAGTCAAGCGCGGCGAACGCCGGGTAGTATCCTAGTTTGGAGTAATGATTTCTAGAACTCGATATCCTCTCTGGTCAATTCGAGGGCATCTATGTTCTTTGGAAGTTTCTTCTCTTCTGACAAATGCCTCCGCTCTATCTTCTTGGTGTCTTCGGCAGGAGGGAGATTTTCTGGAGTAATTCCTCTGCGTGTCAGAACGCCACGAACATCTGAGTTGTTTTTCACATGCTCGGTAGTAATGTCTCCTTCAGTTCTCAGGTCATCCCGGTTTATATTGAAGTTTGTAATTTCATTAGCAAAGTCTTTCGCTTTTATCGTGATGGTAGGAAGAAAATCTGCCATTGGGCGTTTTTGCGGGATGCCGAGCCGCTGTTTCATTTCCATAGTGGAGAGCCCACCAAACAGCGCTTGATCTCCCTTGCTTCTGATGCGAGCGAATCCCTGTCCATCGCCAACGCGTTCAAAGATGATTCCAGATAGAACCCTCTCCGAAGTGGTCAGCTTTTTCCTGGCGTTAAGGCGTTCCACTTCAGCCAATCGTTTTTCGATAATTTCCTGTTTTCGTGTTTGGACGGCAAAATACGTTTGGGCAAAGGCAATGGCATCTTTAGTCGGATCTCCGTTTTGGGCAATTAAATAAGAAGCATAACGAGTAAGAGCAATATCAGAGATTTCACGTTCTGCTCCAGAACCAAGCGTGACCTTTTTCGTGACGTCAAGAAAATGGTCCGCTGGTTCGTAACCAGCGTTCCTACATGATATTTTCGCTTTAGCAATTACTCGGATAAAATTTTCCCATCGTGCGTAGCCGAGAGGTCCCTGCAAATCCCTGGCAAGCCAAAATTCGGTGCCGGTTTCCATATCCCGGTGAAGCATCTCCTCAAAACTGGAATGAAGTTTTACGATCACGTCTTTTTTCATTTGACACCTCAGCTTTCGCTGATGAGAGGAGAGAGGAAAAGATAGCGAAAGCAACGGAATAGGCTCGCGAAGGGGCGTCTACTGTGCTATCTAAGTAAGTGCAACAAACAAAGACAGAGGAGGACGCCCCATGATGAAAAGTACTCGATTTGAGGGAGATGATCAAGACCTTGCCGGTCGGATCGACGAGCTCATGAAGCGTTTCAAGTTGGGCACGTTACTGAGTCGGGCCGGGATAAGGAAAGTTGGACGAAACATCGGAACAACTGGTATAGCAAATTATCGAAACCACCATGAAGGAGGCCCTGGCCCTCATCAGACCTGGGTTTGCGGCCAAGTGCGAAAGTTGAGTTAGAACACTACCGAACGCCGGGAATTCGGAACTCAATTCGGGACCGGGTTTATGGGAAGGCGTATTCGGCCGCCGGGTGACCGATAGAGTCCGGTACTCGAATCAGACATCTCCCCTAACAGCCGTTCGGCTTTCCCCAAGCAACCGGAGTAGATTTCCCGACAACACCGCTGCACGGTCCTTCCCGGAAAACAGACCGGCCACTTTGCGTTTCTCGTGTGCAGGGATTCCGAAAGGATAATCCGAGCCGAAGATGATCCGTTCGGTACCGTATCGTTCGGCAAAATCCGCTATTTCGCGCCCACTCGCCAATGCGGTGTCCACCAGGACGCTCTGCCGTTCGAAAACCCCCGCATCCCTCAACCGGCGGTAGCCCCCGTTCAGGCCTCCCATGTGGGGAATGACTACGGTGGTACGGTCGTCGATTCTTTCAAGGAAATTCAGCGTATTGCCGAATTCCTCTTCCAACACGACGGGAAGCCGTTTTCGGCAGATTTCCTCCACAACATGGTCACATTCCCGAGTGTGGTAATTGTATTCGGGCTCTCCTCCGTGCCGATGCCACTTGATCCCCGAGAATCCGTCCGGCACCGGCACAAAATCATTCCACACAAAGAAGTAGGAGTACAGGTTGTCCCGCGCTGCCAGATCGAGCAGATAGGCGTGGACTCTTCGCCTGCTCGTCCGGTACTCATCCGAGTCGGTGAACCCCGGGTCGTACCGGTTGTAGATTTCTTCCACCGGAGAGAACATCGCGCCGCCGTCTATGCCGGCGATTTGCCACTCCCGAGAGATTTCATCGAACGGCACGGTGAAACCGCAGTGCACGTGTCCGTCCAGCACGAGATCCGTCACCGTATCCTCCTGTTATGATGAAATGAATTTTGGTGGTAATTGCTCCTCGCCGGAAATACTCCATCCCGGCATCACCATCAAAGTCGACGTCCCATGGGCAACTATCTTGCCCTCTTCATCGGTTACTTCGGCCTCTCCGAGCCCCAATGTCCTTCCGATCTTAATTCTCCGTCCCTTGGCTATGAGTTTGCCGGGCGGCGCGGCGGGGGCGAGATAATTCAGCTTGAGGTCCACCGAGGTCATCCCCGATTGCTCGTCAATCTCGCCGTACACCGCCCAAAAGGTTGCAGCATCTATGATGGTGGAGAAGACTCCGCCGTGAACGGCTCCGAACGGCTGAAGATGTTTTTCCTGCAGCTCTATCTCCATGAGTGACGTGCCGATATCGAATTCCAGCAACTCCATCGAGATCAGCCGGAAGTAGGGGGATTGATTTGTTACCCGCCTGACCATCTCGGCATACCGAGGGTTGATTATGCGCATATCCGGTCCTTCCTCTGCGATATGAGGACTGCCCCGGGGGGGAAGCCCGGCATCCCCAGGCTACCATACATCGGCCGTACCCAAAAAGGGCCCTGCACCGACGTTCAAGCTTTGTCGTGACTCGACGGACATGGATGTCGGCTTGATGCCCCAAGGCAAGGTATTGAAAACAGGAACAGGTTCAACTATAGTCTATGATCGGGAACTTCGCCCGCCGGATCAACGGACCGCCGCCGAAGGTGAAGGCCCGATGGGAGGACCGATACATTGGCCGTACCAAGCCAAACAACTCATGATTCGTCTTCGAGCGTGGAATTCGCACGCCGTTACACGGCCCGCGTGACGGCACTTCTCCGGAGCTTGGACTGCTCTGCGGTAGCCGGCGTGATCGACGTGTTTCTCGAAGCACGCAGCCGGGCCAATACCATATTCTTTCTCGGCAACGGCGGCAGTGCGGCCACCGCGGCACATTTTGCCAACGACATGGGATTTTGCTCGTCCCCGGAAGGCCACACGCCGTTCCGGGCGTTGAGTCTCACGTCCAACACGTCATTGATCACCTGTCTGGCAAATGATATCGGGTATGAGAATGTTTTCGCGTGGCAACTCAGGAACCTCATGAACCCCGGTGACGTCGTGGTGGGGATTTCGGCAAGCGGTAATTCCCCCAACGCGGTCAAGGCCCTCGAATATGCCAAGAAGAATGGAGGCGTCCCGGTTGCGCTCGTAGGATTCGACGGCGGCGAAATGAAGAGAATCGCCGATCATGTGGTACACGTAGTGACCGAGAAGGGTGAATACGGTCCGGTCGAGGACATTCACATGGTCCTGGATCACCTCATTTCAACCTATTTGGCCGCAATCGAGAAATAAACCGTATTCGGCCTACCGTAAACGGTAGGATTCAGTTACGGTTATCCCCGCATCGGAGGATGTGATGAAGGGTGTAGTACTGGCCGGCGGGTTGGGTACACGCTTGTACCCGTTGACGAAAATCACCAACAAACATCTGCTGCCCGTTTACAACAGTCCCATGATAACCTATCCGGTCGAATGTCTCGTGAAGGCCGGCATTAAGGACATACTGGTGGTTACGGGCGGCAACAATCCCGGAGATTTTCTGAGATTGCTCGGCAACGGTCAGCACTATGGCGTCGAGCACATCAACTACGCCTATCAGGAAGGGGAAGGCGGTATAGCCAAAGCCTTGGCCCTGGCCGAGTCTCATGCCGGAGGCGGCCCCATCTGCGTGGTCCTCGGCGACAACATCCTCGAGAAAACGATTAAGCCGGCCGTCGATGAGTACATGAAGCAGGGTAAGGGGGCCAAGATCTTGCTCAAAGAGGTTGAAGACCCTCAAAGATTCGGAGTTCCCGTCCTCGACGGAGACAAGGTCGTACGAATCGAGGAGAAACCTCAAAATCCCGCCTCTCGGTTTGCCGTTACGGGAATCTATCTGTATGACTCTCAGGTGTTCAGCTTTATCCGTACACTGTCTCCTTCCCGGCGGGGTGAGCTTGAGATTACCGACGTGAACAATCTCTACATCGATCAGGGGACCATGACCTGGTCCGGACTGACGGGATGGTGGACGGATGCAGGAACTTTCGACTCGCTTCTGAAAGCCTCCAACCTGGTGGCGGAAGGCGGTGCCAACAAGGATTAGAATCCGGTCGGGAGGGACGATATTCACGCAGCCCGATTCGGATCTCGACATTTCAACAACCGGAAGCATCATGAAACTACTTGTTACCGGCGGATGCGGTTTTATAGGCTCGAACTTCATTCTGCACATGTTGGAGTCTCATCCGGATCTGGATATCACGAACCTGGATCTCCTCACCTATGCAGGCAACCTCGAAAATCTTCAGGATGCCGAGCCCTATGGTGAACGGCACAAATTCGTCAAAGGCGACATAACCGACAGGGGTCTGGTACGTGAGATGATGTCGCAAGGAATCGACGCGGTGATCAATTTTGCCGCAGAATCCCACGTCGACCGTTCCATCATGGATTCGTCCGCGTTCATTGCCACCAACGTGCTCGGAACCCAGGTACTTCTCGATGCAAGCCGGGAGTGCGGTACAAGCCGTTACGTGCAGATCTCCACCGACGAAGTCTATGGTTCTTTGGGGCCGGACGGAGCGTTCACCGAAGGGCACGCCATTGCGCCCAACAGCCCCTATGCCGCATCCAAAGCCTCCGCGGATCTGCTGGTACGGGCGTACCACAAGACTCATGGAATGGATGTGGTGATCACCCGCTGTTCGAACAATTACGGCCCGTATCAGTTTCCGGAGAAGCTCATACCCTTGATGATCAGCAATGCCCTGAACGATCAAGAGCTTCCGGTTTACGGCGACGGCGGGAACGTGAGAGATTGGATACATGTTCTCGACCATTGCAGGGCCATCGACCTGATTCTTCGTGAGGGCAATCCGGGCGAGGTGTACAACATCGGCGGCGCGAGCGAGCGTCCCAACCTCGATATCGTCAAGTATATCCTGCATAGGCTGGATAAACCCGAGTCGCTGATCCGCTTCGTGGAAGACCGGCCGGGCCATGATCGAAGATACGCCATGGACTTCTCCAAACTGCAAGAGGAACTCGGATGGCAGCCCATTGTCGCTTTCGAAGATGGACTGAACCGGACAATCAGTTGGTATATCGAGCACGACGCGTGGTGGGAACGCATAAGGAGCGGCGCGTATCTCGAATACTACGAAAAATGGTACGGGAACCGCTGAGTTTTCGAGTATTCCATAATGCACATTCAACGACGGACAACCCGTGAACTTCGAATAGGATCCGTGCCGGTCGGTGGAGGAGCCCCCATCGCTGTTCAATCAATGGCGAACACCGATACGAAGGACGTTCCGGCTACCGTTCGCCAGATTCGCCGGTTGGAACGTGCGGGATGTGAAATCATCCGCGTGGGGGTGCCGGATATGGATGCGGCAAGATCCTTGGACGCGATAAAGGCCAAGATACGCATCCCTCTGGTGGCCGACATTCATTTCGATCACCGGCTGGCCCTTGAGTCTCTTCGCCGGGGAGTGGACGCGTTACGGTTAAACCCGGGGAACATTGGAGGTCAACGGAAAGTCCGCGAAGTTGCAAAGGCGGCCGGGGATCTGGGCGTGCCGATTCGGGTGGGGGTGAACTCCGGGTCTGTGGAAAAGAGCCTGCTCGTAAAGTATGGCGGACCGACTCCGGAGGCAATGGTGGAAAGCGCGTTAAACCACGTGGCCATGCTCGAAAACGAGAACTTCCACCTCATAAAGATCTCGCTCAAGGCCTCCGATGTTATGCGGACCGTGCACGCGTACCGCATGATGGCCGACCGTGTCGATTATCCGCTCCATGTGGGTATTACGGAGGCCGGGACGCTGTTACCCGGTGCGGCGAAATCTGCGGTGGGGATCGGCCTGCTTCTGGCCGAGGGGATAGGCGATACGATCCGGGTGTCTCTCACGGCTCCACCCGAACGTGAAATCCAAACGGCGTTCTCAATTCTCGGGGCGCTCGGCATTCGGCAGAGGGGTGTCGAGGTCGTTTCCTGCCCCACGTGTTCCCGTACCGAGATAGACCTGATCGGGCTTGCTCTTAAGGTGGAGAGGGCCCTTTCCCGAATACGCACTCCGTTGAAAGTCGCGGTAATGGGGTGTGTCGTAAACGGGCCGGGAGAAGCTCGGGAGGCTGATGTCGGCGTTGCGGGAGGGAAGGGACGCGGCATTATTTTCAAGAAGGGAAAGAGCGTCGGCACCTATGACGAGAAGGATCTGTTACACGCTCTTCTCGAAGAGGTCCGAGACATGACCGGTGAGACTCCGAGGCCCGTGGGAAGCTTGAAAACGGGCAAGTGCCGGGATGCTTAGTGCTCCATGGCGTAAATACGGTCACGGATTTTTCGCGCCGAGATTGCTTTCCCGCGTTCTGCGCGGGACTGCGCTCCTCGCAATGAAATCCCGCAATTTGTCATTGCGAGCCCGAGGCTTTGGGAGGGCGTGGCAATCTCAAGAGGTCAAGAAAGTACGGTCGCACATTCTCTAGACACGCGGTAGCGTCCCGGCGTCTGCCGGGCGAGAGATAGTGCCTTGTTTCGACTGAAGAATACCGGCAAGGAGGCCGGCGCTACCAAGATACCGGCACGGAGGCCCGGGCTACGGAGAACACAGACCAAGCCCGTCATCTTAGTGGGACGGGCGTCCCGGCCCGTCGTCTTCGTGGTGGATCGCCATGACGGGCCGGTCAGAACGGACGATGAAAGTCTGTCCCGGAAAGGACT
>JAZDHD010000207.1:0-16080 GCA_043806215.1 Pseudomonadota bacterium
CCGTGATCAAACTGAATTCAATCCGGCCAGAAAATGTAATGATTTTGGCGAAATGTTCTTTTTTTGATCACTTTTCGGGGTCAGTTTGGTCGGCGGGTGACCATTTTTCTGGGCCTCTCCATCCCGATTCGTCCCGATTCCGGGAAGCAGGACATCTTCGCCACGCTTGAGCGCGTCGACGATCTCATCGAATACCGTTTCGACGAGGCTCTTTGTCATGCGCGGCGGCGTATGGGTTGCTTCCATAACTCGCTTGATCAAATCTCCTTTGGTCATCGAATCAAACCTCTTGTATGGACGGGTATTCGCCAATATTCGAGCTTTCCGGAGAGTTCACGCCACGCTACCGGGCAGCCGAAACAATCGTCGACGTTACATCCGGGACAGAGGACATACCCTCGGTCTCCCGACGCTACCCATTCAACGATTGGCGTGAGATCCTCGGGTCGTTGTGAATCCATAGACGTACTCCTTCCCTTTCGATTCGTTACCGCTCTCTGCTTCGGCGGCCTTGTAGTCTGTTTTTCGATGAAATCTCGGTAATCTTCTTCCAGGATACGAAACTGCCTACCTACGCGGATGGCAGGTAGACCCCCCTTGGCGATCAGGCGTCTGACTGTAGCCGGGCAAACGCCCAAGCGCCAGGCGACTTCCGTAATCGAGTAATTGATTGAGTCACGAGTCATATTCTTTCCCTTCAAATTCAAAAGAGTGAACAATCATGCAAAGTAGTTGACAAGACTATACAACTATGCTAAGCAGTTAACATGTGGAGCAAGCGTTTGCTTGAGTATTCTTGTGAGCGTTTGGTTTCCTAAACACTAAACAAGGCTGTCAAGCTTTTTCTATTTTTTTTTCAAACGGAGGGGGCCAATGAATACTATCTATAAGAGATTACAAGAGTTAAAGGACCCAGAACAAAGTTGGAATGAGTTCGGGAAGCAATACGGGATCCCGGCGCCTACCATTTCCCTGTGGAAACGAGGCCATAGTGTAAGTCAACGCTGGCTTGAGCGTTTGTCGGAAATCTTCAATCGTTCGGTTGATTGGTGGCTAACCGACTCCGAGTCTACAGAGATTACCGTATCCGATCTTCCGTCCCCGGATTATTTCTGGATGCGATTGGACGAAATTGAGCGTTTTGACAAAGATAGTTCTTGTGAATTCCGTGAAAAAGTGCAGAATCTAACAAAACTGCATTCTGTAGCACGCAAAGAGAATAGCAATATTCTCATAACGAGATACCTTGCCGAGTATATAAGGTTAGGAACATATGAAGCTATGATCACAACTAATCTCATCAAAGCGTATTTTCCCTCGCAACAAGAAAATAGCAACGGCCCACCTCTTAACAATATTGCATATCTTGGCGCACGATTACTCCCTAATTTAGATTCGCGTGGCGGAATAACTCCGGTCCTAGTGGATTCCCTAATCCAAGCGGAAGCACTTCAGACCGCGTTTTGCAGACGCGAAATCTATAATGATCTCGCTATTACGTATGTTCTTGTCCCTGTCAACGATCCACTTACCGATTTGTCGGCACACTATCTCTATCGGCACCCGGACGACAGGAGTGGTTTGCACGTAGCGGTAAGAATCGAAAAGATCTCGGACGGTTATAATCTGGTTGCCATTCGCAATGACGAGGTGATGACAACGGTTACGGAACTCGAGCCATATCTCTCCGCTCGAATCCTCTTCGCCATTTTTGCACCGATTGGCAACAATCCGAAAGAGGAGTGATTTTTTTTGGCTTGACATTGATTTGTCGGTGCTTTATCGTCCCCCCTTACCCCTACAGATATTTCCGCACAATACTCGCAGTCACATCTCAATAGGACGTGACTGCCGATTGCTACCACGACTCATACGGATGAGGGACGCCCCCGGATATCTCGGGATGGACGCGCACCGATTCAACGCCGAAGTACGCCCGTTTGTCCGGGTTATCCCGATGGGCAGACGGAGTATTGCTTTTGATCGCCTCGACCTCGACGCCTGGGCTGATGACTATATCAACCGTCGAGCGAGGCCGGCCGAGAAAGGAGAGTTTTCATGGGAAAACGCGTCGCGCCGCCAGGACTGCGGAAACGTGGGGATACCTGGTACGTCTGGAAAACGGCCTACGGTCGCAGAATTCGAGAAAGCACGGGCACAAGCTCTCTTGAAGAGGCGGAAGAGTACCTAGCGCGCCGAATGGAAACGGTACGGCAACAGCGCGTATTCGGCGTCAAAGAGCCCCGGACTTTCCGAGAGGCTGCAATCCGGTACTTGAACGAAAGTACGAAAAAAACAATCAGGGAGGACACTCGGCAATTAGGATATCTTGACCCCTATCTCGGAGATCTCCCCTTAGAGGCAGTCCACATGGGGACATTACAGTTGTTTATTCAGGATCGTCGGAGCGAGGGTACACACCATAAAAATCCCAAAGCAATCAGCAATAGGACGATTAATGCCGCGCTCCAAACGGTACGGCATATCTTGAACCTCGCAGCCGGCGAATGGTATGACGAATCCGGTCGTCCGTGGCTGGATCATGTGCCAAAAATCAAGCTGCTTTCCGAGAACGATAAACGAGAGCCCTACCCGCTGTCATGGGAAGAGCAAGACCGCCTCTTTGCGGAGCTTCCGGCATATCTGCGACGTATGGCCCTATTTAAGGTCAATACCGGGACACGAGATCAAGAGGTTTCAAAACTCCGGTGGGAATGGGAATACGACATCCCGGAGATCGGAACGTCGGTCTTCTTGATCCCGCGAGAGCGCGTAAAGAATCGTCAAGACCGTCTCGTGGTCCTCAACACCATTGCTCGAGAGGTTGTCAACACGGCAAGGGGAGAGCACCCGGATTATGTATTTACACTCCGGGGGCGCCCCCTTCGCTCGATATACGGGCGTGTCTGGAGACATGCCCGTTGTCGAGCCGGTCTCCCGGAGGTCCGTGTCCACGATCTCAAACATACGTTCGGCCGACGTCTACGGGCGGCAGGCGTCTCATTTGAAGATAGACAGGACCTCTTGGGCCACAAGTCCACCCGGATAACGACTCATTACTCGGCACCCGAGATTGCCACGCTCGTAACCGCCGCGAATCGAGTCTGTCCGGAGGAGTGGCAAAAAATTGGTAATACGACAATCCTGCGCAAACGCCGTCATCTCGTTAGCGTAGGATAATCCTCTAGTAGAGGAAAATACCACAGTGATTTTCGCTACAAAACATTGCTTTGATGTCCAGATTGCTCGCTCTGGGAGAGGTTTGTGTCGCTCTATTGGCACAAATCTGGCACAAGGCCGATTTTCAAAAATCACTTACGTCTTTGCTGCATCACTTAACCTCTTGAAATTTGATGCGCTTTTTCTGGTACCCCCGGCAGGGATCGAACCTGCGACCTGCGGATTAGGAATCCGTCGCTCTATCCACTGAGCTACGGGGGCACAGATATGCGCTTTGGTCACGAGGACCAATGTGGTAGAGTACGTCAGATGAGAACCTAAAGTCAACCCGTTTTTCCCTTTGCGGCGGGAGCGTCGGCCATGCTCTTTGTTGAGGCGTACATCAAACCGTTCAAACTCGACGATGTGAAAGAGGCATTGGAGGAACTCGGTGTCGGCGGAATGACGGTCTCCGAGATACTCCAAACATGCGAAGTGAGACCCCGGGGCCGGTCTTTCGGCGGTAAGAAATCCTCGGTCAATGTGGTCCCGAAGATCAAGATAGAAGTGGCCGTGCCCACACAACTGGTTGAAGGGGTTGTAGAGGCCATATGCCTCCACGGTTCTGCGGGAAAGTCCGAAGACGGTTCAATCGTGGTCCGGCGGGTCGAGGGCATAGTCAGGATACGGACCGGCGAGTCCAACGAAGACGCGCTGTCCACGTAACCACCCCGAGAAGAGAAGAAGATTTACCACCAAGACACTAAGGCACCAAGAAGAATTAATACAATTATTCTAAGAAGTAAGACCAGCACCGGAGAAGAAGAGAAGACTCACCACAAAGACACCAAGGCACAAAGGCACAAAGAAATTAGAGGACAATTCTCTTGATGCCGTCTTTAATCAAGGGGACATTGAAATTTATGAGCAGCCCCAGCCGGAGCCCGGCAAGTTTGAGATAGGTTAGGACTTGAGCACGATGCACCGGCAAGATCTTCTCCACGGCTTTCAAAACAATCCAATCCGTCCGGAATCGGTCCCCCGGGTACCGTGGTGCTTTGCCGGTCCACTCCATCTTCTCTTCTTATCTCCCACCTTGGTGTCTTGGTGCCTTAGTGGTTGATTTCTCTTCTCTTCGGAATCTCTTACCTTGGCGCCTTGGTGGTTAATTCTTGAGGCGGCTACTCGCGCGCCATGGACGCTCCGCATTTGGGGCATTTCTGTTGAAAGCACGGAGTCCCCATCTGGTGAGGAGTCCGTTCACCGCAGCTCGGACAAATGCAGTCCCCACCCGGACCTAATCTCCGGCCACGGCCTCCGCCGCGGCCTCCTCCCCTCCCCTGACCCATTCCTGCTCCCGGGCCTTGACCCGGATCGCCCGATTGATCTCGTCTTGGCATTTTTGCTCAATCCGTTCCGACTCTTTGCCCGGCATTTCAAAGGCCGAGCTCATATGAGTCTCTTCGTTCTCGTATCCGACACAAGCATCCGGGCTTGATCCGTCGTGACTTTGATCTGTTCTCACGCCGTACGGATCCTGTCCGCTCACTCTTTGTTCTCGAGTTCTTCCAGGCGGGCTTTCATGGCCGAGATTTCACTCTCCGCGGCCGCGAGTTCGGCCTTCAGGGCTTCCGCTTCCGCTTCCTCCGCAGCCGATGGGGGAACCCAATCCGCAGCGGGCAATCCGTATCCGTACGATCCAAAGCCCCGGCCGCCGAAGCATCTGCCTCGTCCACCGCCCCACGGCGCGCCTCCGCGGCCCACACCCCGGGACGCTCCTCGTGTGAATCGTAATCCTTCCTCCGCGTAGGTCCCGCATCTTCCCGAACCGCGTCCGGTCCTGGGACCGGCTCCAAGAGGTCCTGTTCTGTCATAACCCGGCATGATTTCGTCTCCTTCTTGTTTGTTGTTGCGCACCGATCCGCGTGCGTTCCGGTTTGTGAATCTCTTGTCCTTCGGCAATACCATGGCCCCGTGGACCTGGTTTCAGAGGCGGTTCCCATCTCGATGACCGCCGTGAAAGTATGTTGCAATATATATGCCATCCATAGCTCGCAGCCCTAAACACTCTGTTTTGTTTAGCCTTACCGGTATTCCCGGTATCCGCCGCAAGCAGGCCGGTGTATTGTGGACCATGTTTCGCGCAAATTAGGTGCATTGTGCACCTTTGTGGGGTACACAGGCCCCGGGTGCTGATGGATACGGACAACTCCTTTACGCGATTCACGCCTCGGCCGAATCCAATGCAATAATGCTTCCGGCTGCCGTGCGGTTCCGGCCGCCATTCTTGGCTTCGTAGAGGGCTTTGTCCGCAGCCCTCAGGAGCAGTGAAGGTTCGGCGGTACCCGCACCGGGAAAGGCCGTCACCCCTAAACTCATCGTGCACGCCACCGGTCGTCCATTGAATGTGCCGTCAAGCCTCTCCCGCCATCGGGATAGTAAATAGACATCTCTCTTTTCCTTTTACACGTCTACGTTCCTTTGAATCCAGAAATCCTGTCAAGTTCTTTTGAAGGAACGGTAAAATACCCGGACAACGCATCGCTCCAAGAGCCGACCAGGGCACTCACGCCGCGACTAGATCCGTCTATCTTTGTTTTTGTTTTCAAAGTTTGTCTTGACTAACTCACTATATGGGTCGTAGCCTCCGACAAAGTCCCAAATACCAGCCGTATCTATTCCATGAATGTTGACGAATGTCGGCCTTCGCCGCCTGCGTCGGCCTTACGCTCGTCATTGAAGTCATGATGAGGAGGATTGAATATGAAGAGAATTGGAACTGCCGCCCTTGCGGTACTGGTTGTATTGGCGATTGGGGCGTTCCCCGGAACGCCTTGGGCATGGGAGTTTGAGTTGGAAGGAGGGCTCTCCTGGAACTATTACTACGCGACTCAGGCCGGTGACGAGGGGTTCTTCGGACCATATAATGTCGACGCCTCGGGCAACAACATTCAAAACCAGAACTTCTGGGCGGGAGCAAACAAATGGCCCGGCGTCTTTCCCGGGCACGACGTAGCCGTAAACACCCAATTTATGGAGTTTTCTCCCACCTTTCGGGTGAATGAGGCCATTTCCATCAAGGGAGCCTACTACGTGGGATCATGGGAGGAATTTGCGCCCGAGTTGGGTGCCGGTGCCCTGGTTGCATCAGAGTATGCCAACAGCACGTTTACCGGGACCGGCTTCTCGTTCTCTCCGGGCTTCTGGAACCTTCTCTGGTTTGAAGCGGAGACCCCCTGGGGGACCGTTGGCCTCGGGAAAAGGCCTTTCGCCTTCGGCATCGGCGCGCTGGCGAGCGGTGAAGACGTCACGTCCACAGAGGCATTGCAACTGACCGTTCCTTACGGGCCGCTCAGTGTGGGCCTCCTCTGGTTCCCGTGGCGTCAGGCGGACGACGTTTCAGCGGCCTTCATTGCAGGCGATGCGGCCATGACGCCGGACGTGGAGATCTCCGTTCAGACGGAGAACAAGTCGGTGCAACAATCTCCCCATCTCACGGGCTTTATGGTTTACAACGCCTGCAATTTCTCGGTGGGTTATCTGTACGACTATTTCCGATGGTCTCTCGGTCCGGAAAACTTGATCGTTTCAAACGGAGCCACTGCCGCGGATAGGCTGCTCGCCCGGAACCTCTTCATTCCGAGGGATTTGACAAGCCAATTCCACATTCTTTACGCCAAGTACGCTTCGGGAAGTTTCTTCGCCAACGCGGAGTTCGACTACTGGGAGTCCACGGTCCGCCACGGAGCCAACGGAAACAATACGGACGAAAATTCCGGGCCGGCCTCGGTAGGCGGATTTGCGGGAGCAGGTAGTGTCTTCCAGACGAATCATACCGAGATGTTGCGCTTCGCAATGGACTTGGGCGCCGTGGCCGGGCCCTCCAAAGTAACACTTTTCGGTTTCTGGTCGTCCGGATTCGACCGCAGGGCAGGCGTGCTCATCGACAAACAGGGCGCAGGCCTGTGGGTGGGACCGCAAAACACGACCGACGCGCTCCTCACGATCCACCCCAACTGGGCGAACACGATATTGTTCAACCCGTACAGCTATCTCATGGTATTCAACTACGGCGGCGGCAACAACTCGTTCAACAGGAACGGCGACGGTTATCTCACCGACGCGTTCGCCTATGCCGTCCGCCTCGATTACTCGGTTGCGGCAAACCTCAATTTCTGGGCGAGTTTCTTCAAGGCAAACAGGGTGAGTAAGGGGTACGGTTGGGGATACATCCAGCCCGACCTCGAGGGAGACGCGGCCTACAATCGACTGCCGGGATACGGAGCCACCGCCGTACCCGCAATACCGGACGATGATTTGGGATGGGAGGCCAATGCCGGCCTTGACTGGGCGTTACTGGAAGGCCTTGAACTGAACACGAGAGTTTCGTATTGGCGGCCCGGGAAGTGGTTCAGCTACGCATGCATCTCCCGGGCAAACCCCGGATGGGCCGCACCCGCCGCCGGGAACCTTTATGGAACCAACCCCAACCGGACCATAGACCCTGTACTCGGTTTGGAGGCGACGATAACCGCGGGCTTCTAGACTGAGAGGCCCGAAGGATGATGGGGTTATTTGGCGACAGACCCCAATAGTGGAGAATGTTCCTAGGCAAATGCCCTCAGGGGCGGGTTTTCGACCCGCCCCTGATCTTTTGCTATTGACATCCATATTCGATTGGTCTACACCTGCTACCCATGTCTACCGTCGTTAGAGCCTTATGACTGCCGGTGCTCTTCATGAAATTGGATGGAAGAGGGGGCGCCCGGGTCCGCACATGCACCGGGTCCGCCCCCCGGGGCTGAAGGGGGCCGTCATCACGCACAGTTCTCGGAGGTTGTAGGCAAGGCCCTACAGGGCCGGGCAACTCCTCAGGACTTGATCAGCGGACTCCTGAACCTTGACTTCCGGGACGACCAATTCTGGAAGGGCGTCGTCGTGGGGACCACGGCCGCGATCCTCTTCAACAGCAACTCGGTGCGACAGGCCTTGGCGGGAGCATTGGGAGGCGTTTTGGGAGCATCCAAGGAAAAGACACAATCCGAGGACTAATGGGCCGGCGTTGCGTTGATAGGTTTTGCCGTCCGGCACTACAACTGCTACCAACCGCCCGTGTGGGCCAAGGAAGATTAGCGGGCCTTCAGAAGTCGAAAACCGCTCCCGCAAAGGCTTCATGGAAACGGTCACGGAAGGGGTCTTTGAGGATTCGATTTGGTCCGCTTCCAGGAGTTCCTCTCTTCCGGTGTTCCCTTGAACTCTTGTACGAGCTGAAATCACGCCGAGACCCTCACGGGCATCTCGATTCTCGGAGCGACGAAGCGATCCGGTGCCGCAGCCCGGACCGCAAGACGTTTTCCATGATGGTGCTCGCCCCTGGTTCGCCGTAATTGACATACCCATTATCATAGTCTATTGTAGAATCAGCGGTTGAAGAGAGGGTCTCGATGCTCAAGCTTACGACAATGGACTTGCGGAAGAACCTGGGCCGCATTCTTGACACGGTGGCGGAAAAGAACGAGCAGGTGATGGTTTCCCGTGCCAACCGTCCCCTGGCGGTAATTCTTTCTGTTGCGGAGTTTGAAGACAAGGTGCTGAGAAAGAATCGGAAGGAGAAGCTGCGGGGCCTGGCCGCTGATATGGATGACTGGCGAGAGCGGCACCGGGAGGAGACGGTCGGCGTTGACGTTGTTGGGGCAGTACGAGAAATCAGGGATTCACGATGATCGTTCTCGATGCCTCCGTTGCCCTGAAGTGGATCTTTGCCGATGAGGCCGGCGCTCGTGCACTTCTGCCAAATGAGTCAGGCGCTCTTCGGCACCGCTGTAATGCTCCAAGCCAAAGGCCTCACCCGTGGCGGCCGGCGTCGGGCCCGACAGATCTGCCCGGCAAGAAAGTCCGCAATGTCCGGGGCTTGGCTGCGGGCTCCTAGGGAAGAACGGCAAAGACCCTCGCGGGAAAACCCGAGCCTTTCTTTGGCTTTGGAAATGCCGCCACGACCAGGGCCCCATACTCGGGGACCTTGTCCAGATTGGCCAGGAGTTCGATCTGAAATTTGTCCCGGGAGAGAATGTACGTCTCGAGGGAATAGTCCCCTTTGCTTGTCGCGACGCCGGGGTCCGTGTCGGTGGTCTCGTGGCCTGATGCAGTGATCTTCCGCTCTTCGTAGAGGTAGGTGAGGACTTCCTTGCTCCAGCCCGGATAGTGGGCAACGCCCTTTTCGTCCTCGTTACGCATGGCTTTTGCGCTCGGCCATTTCTTGGACCAATCGGTTCTCATGGCCACAAAGGCGTTCGCCGGTATGGGACCGTATTTCTTTTCCCATGCCCTTACGTCGTCCATAGAAATCCGGTAGTCCGGATTGGACGTCGCCTTACCGCTCACGTCGATGACGACGAGGGGAAGGAGCATTTCCTTGACGGGGATTTCGTCGAGAAATCTTTTCCCCCTCACGAAATGTGCCGGCGGGTCCACATGGGTACCCCACTGTCCGGGTATGTTGTATTGATGGGCAAGAAACCCGTGCCCCTTCGTCCCTACTCCCTCGTCGTAATAGTACGAGGTCACCCTGACTTCATTGTCAAAACCAGGCCAATGAGGGATTCCCGGATGAAAGGCATGGGTAAGATCGACGAATTCCTTGGACCGCAGCATGTCCACCACTGGCCACAACGTGGGCGGCATTTGCGCGCCCGTGTTCAATGAGAGGGTCATAATTAAGGCCAACGCGACGAAAGAAAACCTCACGTTCATAGTTCCACGCCTCCCTTTGATATTCGGTGCCGGAAGAGCCCGAAGCCGACACCAACCTACTCTCTTACCGGTGGGGGATCAAATTTTTTCGCATCTCATAAGATGTCTTGACACCAACGGCAATGATCTGGAAGAACTGGTTGGGACCGAAAAGGCAGCCCCGACGAAGGATCGCCATGAATCAAACTCGATTGTGTCTCAGGCCATAGGAATTTGTAGTTCTCCCTTACGAGGAGTTTGTGAGAAAAACAGAATATGGAGTATGGTGTACCCGGTACCCATGCCTCCAAAGGAAAACACGTCTCATGAGAGTCTTGCTTATAAGCCCTAAATTGCCGTTGTCGTACTGGACGCTGGAGCCCTCTTGCAGGATCGCCGGCAGCAAAACCTTCATGCCTCCTCTCGGTCTGCTCACTGTGGCAGCCTTGCTGCCCCGGGAGTGGGAACTTCGGCTGGCGGATCTGAACGTGCGGAGCCTGCGGACCGATGACTGGACATGGGCCGATATGGTCATGGTTTCAGGGATGTTCATACAGAGAGAAGGTGTGCTGGAAGTTCTCCAACAATGCAAGAACCGCGGAAAGACCGTTGTTGTGGGCGGCCCGTACGCCACTTCTATGCCGCATGAGGTCCTGGAAGCCGGGGCCGATTTCGTCGTCGTGGGAGAAGGCGAAAACACCGTCCCAGATTTGCTCGCGGCTCTCCATGAGGACAAGGCGCAAGCCGTGATCAAGAACGAAGTCAAGCCGGAAATGAGCACGTCACCCGTTCCACGGTTTGATCTGCTTCGACTGGAAGATTACGCACTTGTCGCAATTCAGACCTCGCGCGGCTGCCCGTTTAACTGCGAGTTCTGCGACATTGTGAATCTCTTCGGCCGGAAGCCCCGCTACAAGAACCCCGACCAGGTCCTTCTCGAACTGGATGCCTTGCATAATCTTGGATGGAGATCCGAGGTCTTTGTCAGCGACGACAATTTTATTGGCAATCCTCAGCGGGCCACGGCCATACTGGAGGAGTTGATTCCATGGACGAGAGACAAGGTTGAAGAATTCACATTTTCAACACAGGTGTCGCTGAATTTGGCCAGGGACCCCGAGCTAATGGACCTCATGTACCGGGCGAACTTCAGAGGGGTCTTCATAGGCATTGAGACTCCGGATGAAGAAGTGCTCTCACGGAACCGGAAGTTCCAAAACATAAGAAACCCGGCTGCGGAATCCGTTGCGAAAGTTCAGAGCCATGGCATATCCGTGGTCGGCAGTTTCGTGATCGGGTTCGACGGTGAGAAAGAGGGCGCTGGTGACCGGATATGCGCTTTTGTAGAGCAAGCGGACATCCCTATCGTCATGGTCGAGTTGCTGCGAGCATTTCCCAATACCGATCTGTACGACCGGCTCGAACGTGAGAATCGCCTCATCGGCGTGAGGAACATTGGCACCGGCATTGAAACCGAGAGTCTGAACTATATTCCCACAAGGCCCGAGGAGCAAATATTGGAGGAGTATGCCAAGGCGTGGGACTATCTGTACGACCGTTCACGTTTCCTGGCTCGTGCTTACAGGCATTTCCTCGCACTGCCTCCGGTAGCCAAAGGTTCCCGGGATTCAAAGAAATACCGTATCGCCCGGCATGGCCTGTCTTCGCTGGGACGAGGCAGAAGAGGCTTCAACGAGGCCGTTGGTTTCACTCTTCTTGTCTGGTGGCAAGGAGTGCGCTCCGGATGCAGACGTCAATGGTGGACCCAGCTTGTCGGCATGTGTTTGAAGAACCCGACCCGATTTCGAGATTATGTTACCATAGCGGGATTCAGCGAGCACATGTTTCGGTTAAGAGGAATTATCAGAAACCGAAATCGGAATCGCGGGACATAAGACTTAAGAAAGGGTTCAATACTTGCGTCCGGTAGTCCTGACAATATTTCTTCTCATTTGCAGCAACGTGTTCATGACCTTTGCATGGTATGCGCACCTCAAGGAGCTCAATAACAAGATATGGGTTCTTGCAGCCCTGATCAGTTGGGGAATAGCACTCTTCGAATACTTGCTTCAAGTTCCGGCCAACCGCATCGGATATACCGTGTTGTCCGTGGGACAACTGAAGATTATTCAAGAAGTGATAACCTTGAGCGTCTTCATTCCCTTTTCCCTCTTCTATTTGGGAGAGCCGTTGGAACGAGACTACCTGTGGGCCGGTCTCTGTCTTTTGGGCGCGGTCTTTTTCATCTTCCGCGGTAAGTTCGCTTGACGGCGCACCTCGGATGCATCGGCTCCACGTCGCCCTGTTTTGGGGCACTGTGTGCCGGCAGTCCTCACCGCCAAGGAGACGGTGTTCTTTCCGGGATTGGAAGACGGCATCAGGTATGCGTTCATGCCTGCCGGTACGATCATTGTGCGGCCTGCTGTGCACATATGCTCAACATGTTGTTCCTGAGACGGCAATATGTCTCCTGCCGAGGAACGAAAAGCCCGACAATCCCTCTCAAATCTTGCCATCTCCGATTAGGCACGCAAATTGCTTGCATGGGGGTAATCTCCCTACGAACCCGGAACTAAGGAAAGGGTCGGATCATTGATCTACGTCAAACAAGAGAGGCTGGATGAAGACGCGATCTTGATTGACGTGAGTGGAGTGCTCGACGAGGATGCGGTTCCGGTCCTGCAAGATGTCTGTCGGCGTCATCTTGACCGGGGCAGGAAGGTTGCAGTGAACTTGGAGGGCATCACCCACATAACCCGTGAAGGAAGAAGCTTCATTCAGGACATCCGGAACAGTGTGGAATTGGTCCATGTGCCCGAATTCGTC
The DNA here is from genome assembly GCA_043806215.1 of Pseudomonadota bacterium. Lineage (GTDB taxonomy): Bacteria > Desulfobacterota > Desulfomonilia > Desulfomonilales > Desulfomonilaceae > JAVHLK01. The sequence goes on from JAZDHD010000207.1 coordinate 12,715, forward strand.
AAGACGGGTGATCTCTTGTGACCCATACGGCCTTTTCCATCGTTACGGCCGCTTCGGCAGACGGGCGGATGTGCATGAAAACCTGCTGCGAAGTGGTGCGCCCGCCATGATGGATAAACCGTGAACCATACGGTCGTCCCTTCCGCCCAGGCCACACGAATGCATCCGGAATTGGAAAGATTTTGCCGCAAGGGAGCAGCACTATGAAAAGTGAAGAGATCTTCTCGTTGAAAACAGATGATGAAATAGGCGTCGTGGCGATCGACGTCCCGGGACGGTCCATGAACACCTGGACCGAAGATGCCGTTGAGTCGTTCCTGTCCGTGCTCGACAAGCTCGAACATGCGGCCGGTCTTAAGGGATTGGTGTTCATATCCCGCAAACCGGGGTGTTTTCACGCGGGCGCGGACTTGAACATGCTGAACAAGATGACAAACAGAGAAGAGACGGCAAAAGCCCTCGACATCTTTCATGCCGCCTTCAACAGGCTGGAAGCCCTTCCCTTTCCTACGCTTGCCGCCATAAACGGCCATTGTCTGGGCGGCGGGATGGAGTTTGCCCTGGCATGCACCGCAAGGATCGCCACGGATTCTCCGGCAACGCAGATGGGACTGCCCGAGTGTTCTCTGGGCATATTCCCCGGCGGGGGAGGAACCCAGCGCCTCCCGCGGCTCATTGGCTTTTCCGCAATGGAGCTGATCCTTCGGGGAACCATCCTTCCCGGGGATAAGGCCCTTGAACTGGGAATCGTGGACAGACTGATCCGGCAGGATCAGGATCTGTTGACGGACGCCAAATCCTTCTTAGGCCAAATCGTTTCGGGAGAATATCCTCTAAAGAGACAAGACCACGATTTTTCCAACATCGATCAAGCGGCCGAAATGGCCCGGCAGGGAGTCCTCAAGGCAACCAGGGGAAGGGAAATCCCGGGACCCATGTTGGCCGTCAAATCCATGCAGGAAGGGCTCAAGGTGGGTCTGGAACAGGGGTTGGAGATCGAGAAGAATTATTTCGTGGAAGCCGTGCTCGCCGATCAAGCCAAGGGGAGTATCCACACGTTTTTTCTGAAGAACATGAGTGATAAGCCGGCGTCTCTCATGAGCCGGGGTTTTGAGCCCAAAGCCGTCAACAAGGTCGGGGTGCTGGGGTTCGGCACCATGGGCCGCGGCATCGTCATCGACATACTTCGTCGGACGCGGATACCGGTGGTAGTCAAAGACGCCGCGGAGGCGCTGGAACCGGGTAAGGCCTTTGTGCACAAGGTTTTGGACGGCATGGCCCGCAAGAACAAACTCAAAGCTCCGTTGGAAGATCTTGTCGCGCGGCTTACGCTCACCTCGGAGTACGCCGAGCATTTCAACGACGTAGATCTCGTCGTCGAGGCGGTCTTTGAGGACATAAAGGTCAAGGAGAAGGTGTACACGGAAATCTGCCGCGAGGTCCCCGGAGATTGCATCATTGCGACCAACACCTCGTCCATCCCTCTGGCGGCTATGTCTCAATTCTTAACCAATCCTGAACGCTTTGCCGGATTGCACTTCTTTTCGCCCGTATGGATGATGCAGCTGGTGGAAATCGTGAGGGGCGCCCAAACGAGTCGGGAAACCGTGGATAACCTCTTGAATTTCGTAGGCGCCATACGCAAGCGGCCGGTCCTGTGCAAAGACAACCGTGGATTCGTTGTGAACGCGGTTCTCTTTCCGTACTTTCTGAGCGCCCTGGAGTTCATCGAAGCCGGCAACGGCATTGAAGATGTGGACAAAGCATTCGTGGAGTTCGGGATGCCCGTGGGGCCGGTCAGATTAACCGATGAGGTGGGGATCGACGTATGCTTCAACGTGTTAAGGGGGCGAAATCTCGAACAGAATACCTTGAAGAACCTTGTGGATGCCGGACGGCTGGGGCTCAAGAAGTCGGGCAAAGGGTTCTTCCTCCAGGACGGGTCGGTGGACCCGGAGGTTCTCCCACTGGTGTTTCAAGGGCATAGACAGCGGCTGACTGCCGAAGAAATGAGGTCAAAGGTCCTCACCGAGATGGCGACGCAGGCCATAGACCTCCTTGACCGCGGCATCGTGGACGACCCGAGGATGGTCGACATCGGAATGATCTGGGGCGCGGGATTTCCCGCGGACCGGGGCGGGCCTTTGAAGTGGGCCGATTTGACCGGACTCAGCTCACGGTTGTTCGGCAAGACCTTCTATGAGGCACCTTAGTGCTCCATGGCGTAAATACGGTCAAGCATTCTGTAAACTCGCGGTAGCGTCCCGGCCGGGCGAGAGATAGTACCTTGTTTCTACTAAAGAATACCCCGCGGAACGCGGGGAGGCCGGCGCTACCAAAGCAGGCTTTGCTGCCTTGGATGCGGCACCGTATTTAGGAAACCTATTGCTTAGTGTTTGGTGGCATAAGTACGGTCAAGCATTCTGTAAACACGCGGTAGCGTCCCGGCGTCCCTGCCGGGACTTCCGACTTCCGGGTACACCATACTTAATTATTGATGTGAAGGGGCTGGAAGAGTATACAGTGGGATATGGCACAGATTGCACGAGTGGTTATTCCGGGCTATCCGCATCATGTCACGCAAAGAGGGAACCGCAGACAGCCGACCTTCTTCTGCCGGGAGGACTACCGCGCGTATATCGACCTCATGTCCGAGTGGTGCACAAAGCATGGAGTGGACATCTGGGCGTACTGTCTGATGACTAATCACGTGCACCTGATCGCTGTGCCGGCTTCTTCCCAATCATTGGCACTCGGGATTGGTGAAGCTCATCGAAGGTACACCCGTCGGATCAACTTCCGAGAAGGGTGGCGTGGCCATCTCTGGCAGGGTCGCTTCGCATCCTATGTGGTGGAAGAGACGCATCTTCTTGCGGCGGCGAGGTACATAGAAATGGACCCGGTTCGGGCTCGCATGGCACGAGATCCTGCGCGATACCCTTGGAGCAGTGCCTCAGCTCACATCGCAGGCATCAACGATGACTTGGTCAACGTGGAGAAGATGACCGGCCGGATGCTCAGAAGAGAGAAACCGGGACCAAAGAACAAGCACAAGAGCAAGGGCAATTAGGTATGGTGTACCCGGAACTCCAGCTTTATAAAGCCGTGCCGCCAAAGACCCTTCGTAGAACGCGGCGGTGCTTTTCTGAGCCGGCGGAACGGGAGGGGGTGGGAAGAATCAGGAAGAGAAATCGACCACCACAAAGGCACCAAGGAGACAGAATTAAGATGACGGAAGGCAGAGTTCTCATACGCACCCCTTGGGATTTCTCCCGGGCCACGGAAAGGCAGATCCCAACACCCGGCTTTCGACAGTTTTTGCATTCGTTGTCTTCTTAGTGTCTTGGAGTCTTGGTGGTGAAAACC
>JAZDHD010000208.1:0-25373 GCA_043806215.1 Pseudomonadota bacterium
ATCACAATACCTCAGAATGTCAAGAGAACAGCGCGGAATAGACGCGAAATAACGCGGGTAGCAGCAGCATGAGAAACAGGAATGTGCTTCACTCTTTACAGAAGACAGCCTCTTCCCGACTACCCCCCCTGAACGGATACAAAAAAAGTGGTTGCCGGTGTAGTATGACCGCACGCATAAACGAACATACGACGGGGAACCATATGAATCTCATACCGGACATTACGGCATTCCATGGGGAGATGATCCATTGGCGCCGGGATCTGCACAGGCATCCCGAATTGTGCCACCAAGAGAAGCGCACGGCACGGAAGGCCGTTGAATTGCTCGAGTCGTTCGGCTTGGACGAAATCAGGCAAAACGTCGGGACAACGGGCGTGCTCGGGGTGCTGAGAAACGGGGAAGGCCCGGTGATAGCCCTTCGGGCCGACATGGACGCACTGGCCGTCGCCGATGCAGGTGAACACGACCACCGGTCAACGCATGATGGCGTGACCCACGCATGCGGACACGACGGTCACACGGCAATGCTCTTGGGGGCGGCGAAGTACCTGGCTGAAAGCAGGAGATTCCGGGGAACCGTAATCTTCGTGTTTCAGCCCGCCGAAGAGAACGCTACGGGCGCGTTGTGCATGTTGGCGGACGGGTTTCTGAAGGAGCACGGCATTCAATCCATCTACTCCCTTCATAGTCTCGCGGGGTTGCCCGTTACCGGCATAAGTATTACACTTGGTAAGGCCTTGGCTTCCGTGAACAGCTTCACGATCACCATAACCGGACGCGGCGGTCACGCGGGCGTTCCGCACCTGACCCGAGATCCCATCGTGGCGGGAGCATCCATGGTGACCGCGTTGCAGTCCATCGTGTCCCGACGGGTGGACCCCCTCGATGGAGTGGTTATCTCTGTGACGAGTTTTCAGTCGGCTTCAAGAACCCATAACGTCATACCGGAATCGGTGGAAATAATGGGCACACTCCGGTATATGGATACAAGATACGAGGATGAGTTACCCGAAAAGGTCAACTCTCTGGTACAAGGATTGGCCGCAGCCCACGAAGTAAGTGCATCGTTCGAGTACGCCAAGGGCTGCCCTCCTCTGGTGAATCCCGAGAAGGAGGTCCGGTTTGCCCTGAAAGTTGCGGAGGAATTGGTCGGACCCGCAAACGTTATCGAGGGATCACCCATAATGGGAGGTGAGGATTTCGCGTTCTTTCTCGAGCAGGTTCCCGGAGTCTTTGCCTTCATCGGCAACGGGGAGGATTCATATCCGCTTCATCACGCAGCCTTCGACTTCAATGATGATGCATTGCCGGTGGGAGCGAGCTATTTTTGTCGGATAGTGGAGAGGGCGCTCCAGCCGGTGTGAGGAAAATTAGAGGTCTCTGTGCAAGCTGAACCGTCTTCCCGGCGTAGGCCGGGAACCAGTCTCTTCTTCCTGGACCCCAGCCTGCGCCGGGGAGACGGCGGGCAGCGCCCGCCCTTGAAGATGACGGGCACGGAGGCCCGTCCCACGAAGATGACAAGGGACGCCTTCTTCAGTGGGACCGGCATCCTGACGGTCGTCTTCCAGACTGAGCTTCATGACAGTCCTTCGTAGCCCGGGCCCGCGTTCCGCGCGGGATGCCCGGATATTGTTCTTGCCGGCACCCAACATGGCCGCTAGACAAGAATGTGCGACCGAAATTAGGAAACGGACCACTTAGGGACGGACAAGCTTTGCAAACGGCCGGCAAAAGGGGAACTCGGAAGGTTCCAAAGTGTAGGTGTTGAGGAGTTTGCGGGATGCTGTCGTTGTTCCTCGTCGCTTCAGCGATTACCTGGTTCCTGACACTGTTCCTCTTCTTCTTCCAGGCAACCCGGAAGACATATCCGGGCTTTGGTTACTGGACGGTGGGGGTAGGCGTCATTGCACTGGGATATCTGTTCTATGCCGTCAGGGGATTCATTCCTCTTTGGGTTTCGGTATTCTTCGGGACGGTGGCCTTTCCCCTGGGCATGGTCTTCCATCTCGAAGGGATACGGCGTTTTCTTGGCTTGAAACCTGCTTCCAAGCTTTGGTACGCCCTCCCCCTCGCGGTTCTCGTCGGTTTGGCCGTCTTTTACTTTCTCTGGAACTCAAATGTATGGAGAACCGTGGTCGCGTCGGTCCCAATTGCAGTGATTCACTGGACCATGGCCGTGCTTCTCGTCCGCAGCACCGTCTCGCCCCGTTTGACATTCTATCGACTCATTGGGTCGTTGTTGTTCCTTGCCGGATTCCTGATCCTCGGTCGGGCAGTCTGGTTGGTATCCGCAGCGGATTCAGGTCTTCTCTGGAAAGCGCCTCTGGAATTTGCCTTCTTTATTTCATTTGTTGTCATTCATCTGGGCGAAAACCTCTCTTTGATCATGCTGAATGCAGAAAGAGTCGAGCGCGATCTCCTGGACGCGCAGGCAGATTTGAGCAATACGGTGAGAAATTTGGAGCAGGCCCTGATCCATCGGAAACAGACGGATGAATGGCTCCGGGACAGCGAAGAGAAATACCGAACCTTCTTTGACACGTCGCGGGACTGCGTATTCATGACCACGGTGGACGGACGGTTCGTCGATTTCAATGACGTTGCGTTGGAGACTCTTGGATACGCGTACAGCCAACGCGGGGAAGTGCTCGACCACAAGGTGAGCGACTTCTACGCATATCCCGAGGAAAGGGATACTCATGCCGCGTTGGTGTCGAAAGTCGGGTTTTCCAAAGATTACCCGGTGGACCTTCGGAAAAAGGACGGGACAATCATTCACACGTTGATAACAACGGTCGCGCGGAAAGACTCTCAAGGGAACATCATCGGATTCCAGGGAACCGTCCGGGATGTCACCGAAGCCCGAAAGGCGGCAGAAGCGCTGAGAATATCACGTCATCGGCTGGACCAGATCATCGAGTTTCTACCCGATCCCACCATCGTCATCGACAATAAAGGAAACGTGGAAGCTTGGAACCGCGGAATGGAGGATCTAACCGGGATACCGGCGCAAGATATGGTCGGCAAGGGAGATCATGAATACGCATTGCCCTTCTATGGAGAGCGCAGGCCGATTCTGTTGGACTTGGCTCTCAATTGGAATGAAGACTATCTGGACAAATATATCTCCGTCGTCCGGCGTGAGGACGGGGTTTTGGTTTCCGAGTCCCATCATCCCACGCTGCAAGGGGGCATTTATCTTTCCGGAACTGCCCGGGCTCTCTACGGTTCAAGCGGCGAACCGGTTGGGGCTATTGAGACATTGCGCAATATAACGGCGATCAAGACCGCAGAGGAGGCTCTGAGAGAGAGCGAACGCCGACTGGCTCAGATCGTGGAATTCCTGCCCGACCCCACCATGGTGATTGATAGGCACGGTCACGTCATAGCATGGAATCGGGCCATGGAAGAACTCACCGGCGCTGAGGCTTCCGGGGTTCTCGGCAAAGCCGACTATGAGTATGCCATACCCTTCTACGGGATCCGGCGACCGATCATGGCCGACTTGGTGATTGATTTCAATGAAGAGGTCGCCTCCTCGTACCGGTACGTCAAACGGGATGGAAACCGGTTGGTTTCCGAAACCTTCCTGCGGGATTTCCGGGGGAAAGGTCCCGTTTGGTTCTGGAATGTGGCGGCGCCCCTCTATGACCAAGGGGGACAGGTTGTCGGTTCAATCGAGGTTGTCCGCGACATCACCGATCTCAAGTCGGCAGAGGAACGCGCTCGGGAAATGGCTCGCCGCGCGGAAGCCGCCGGAATTGCCAAATCCGAATTTCTTGCTAACATGAGCCACGAAATCCGGACTCCCATCAGCGGCGTCATCGGCATGAGCGAATTGCTTCTCGATTCCGAGCTTACGTACGAGCAGCGGCGCTTGGCCGAGACAATACGCTCGAGCGCCGAATCGCTTCTGGGCCTGATCAACGATGTGCTTGATTTTTCCAAGATCGAGGCGGGTAAGCTCGATCTCGAGAATCTCGATTTCGATCTCAGGACTCTCATGGACGACTTCGCATCCGCCATAGCTTTCTCGGCCCATTGTAAGGGACTGGAGTTTCTTTTGTTCCTGGATCCCGCGATCCCCGTGATGCTGCGCGGCGATCAGGGCCGCCTGCGCCAGATCCTGACCAATCTTGTAGGAAACGCCACAAAGTTTACCGAAGCCGGAGAAGTTGTGACCTGCGTCGGCCTTGAGTCGGAGACGGAGCAAGAGGTGGTGCTGCGTTTTGCAGTGCGAGACACGGGCATCGGCGTTGCCCAAGACAAATTCGACCTGCTCTTCGACAAGTTTACCCAGGCAGACGCCTCGACTACCCGCAAGTATGGCGGTGCCGGGCTCGGGCTGGCCATATCGAGACAGTTGGCCGAGTTGATGGGCGGCGTGATGGGTTTGGAAAGCGAAGAAGGCAGGGGCTCGGAGTTCTGGTTCACTGCTCGCCTGGGGAAGCAGCCTGAGGCGAATAACCGGGAAAAGAGACCGTTTGGACATCTCGAGGGCATGAGGGTCTTGATCGTGGACGACAATGCCAAGAGCCGAGAAATCTTGGGAAGACAATTGTCCGCTTTGGGGATGCGGGTTTCGGATGCCGCGGACGGTCCCTCAGCCATTGAGGCCCTCAGGCGGGCGCTCGATGAAGAAGATCCCTTCCATATGGCACTCCTTGACCTGCACATGCCCGGCATGGATGGGGAGACTCTGGGAAGGTTAATCAAAGGAGATCCCCTCCTGGCGGATATCACGATGGCTTTGATGCCTCCACTGGGTGAGTGCGCCAAGAGAACCCTCTTGGCGGAAATCGGCTTTGCCGGTTGCCTGACCAAGCCGGTAACCCATCAGGAATTATCGGATTTCCTGTCTCCCTCGGCCGAAGACCCCCTCGCTGTGAGTAAGACGTCGGGAGCCTACATGTTTCCCAATGAAGGGGGGGACGGACAATGCCCCGGTGAGGCAAACAACCCACGGGTTCTCGTTGTCGAGGACAATTTGATTAACCGGCAGGTTGCAGTTGGGATTCTTAATCGGTTGGGCCTGAGGGCCGACGTCGCAACCGACGGCGCCGAGGCTTTGAGGGCATTGAAAAGCATTTCCTACGATCTGGTCCTCATGGATGTGCAGATGCCCGTCATGGATGGGATGGAGGCCACCCGCGAAATCCGCAACCCCGAGTCTGCGGTTCTTGATCACAATGTGCCGGTAATCGCCATGACAGCCCATGCGATGCAGGGAGATCGCGACAAATGCCTCAAAGAGGGCATGAACGACTACATCTCGAAGCCGGTTTCGAGGCACGTTTTGGCGGGGGTCCTTCAGAAGTGGCTTCCAGGTTGGAGGTTTGACGGGAGAGGTCCAGAGTCCGAACCGTCAAAGGCCTCCGGACGGCCGGTGTGGAATAAGGCGGGTATGATGGAGCGCCTGATGGGCGACGAGGACCTGGCGAAGGAGATTGTGGAAGCGTTTCTGAAAGATGTTCCGACACAGATTGAGATGCTCAGACAGTGTGTCGAGCAAGGAGATGTTGTCGACGTGGAGAGCAGGATCCATACACTCAAGGGGGTTTCCGCAAATGTCGGCGGAGAAGATCTTTGGGAATCGGCCTTTCAACTGGAGAAGGCCATGAAGATGGGTGACTCGGCCGCGGCTTTGGAAAGAATGACCGAGCTTGAGGTTCGGTTCGGGCACTTGAGGGATGCAATGGTAAAAGAAACCTTGAAGATGACGGGCAAGGGTTTTTCGCGTTGAGATTGCTTTCCCGCGTTCTGCGCGGGACTGCGCTCCTCGCAATGACATCTCGTGGTAGCACGCGATTTCGGTCACGCCACCACGCTGAACCATGTCATTGCGAGCCCGAGGCTTTGGGAGGGCGTGGCAATCTCAACCGCTCGCAGCCGGCTCGGGTGCCGGCAAGAACAAGATCCGGGCATCCCGCGCGGAACGCGGGACCGGGCTACGAAGGATTGTCATGAAGCCTTGGACCTGTTTCGTGGGGTCCCGCGGAACGCGGGATGCCCGTCATCTTCAGGGGCGGGCGTCTCTGCCGGCAATTATCCCTGCTCTGGTGGCGCCGACCTCCCCGCGTGCCGTGGGGTATTCTTTCGTAGAAACAACGTACTATCTCTCGCCCGGCAGGGACGCCGGGACGCTACCGCTCGTTTACGGAATCCGTGACCGTATTTACGCCACCGAGCGGCAACGCAGGCAGTGTTACCTGCCCTTGAGCGCCGAGCTGTCCTTGGACAATTGTGACACTTATTTTGGGACAGTCCCTAAATGATTTGGGAGAAAAGGAGTCCGCCTATGCGCATCCTTATTGCTGAGGATGACTTCACGTCCCGCAAGATGCTTGCCGCGGTCCTGAAAAAGAACGGCTATGCCGTGGTGGAAACCGCCAACGGTGCCGAGGCATGGGAAGAGCTACAGAAGCCCGAAGCACCTCGCTTGGTCATTCTTGACTGGATGATGCCCATAATGGACGGTTTGGAGGTCGTACGCCGCGTCCGCAGTCTGGAAAACGACCATCCGGCATACATCCTCATGCTGACGGTCATGGACCGGAAGACCGACATAATTAACGGGATGAATGCCGGAGCGGACGACTACCTTACCAAGCCGTTTCATCCCGAAGAACTTCGAGCCCGGGTCGAAGTTGGTCGACGCATGGTGCAAATGCAGGAGAAGTTGGCCGCGCAAGTCCGGGAGCTTCGACACGCCCTGGAGCAAATCAAGGTGTTGGAGGGCATCATTCCCATCTGTTCGTTCTGCAAGAAAATCCGGAATGACCAGGGGTACTGGGATCAAGTTGAAGAATACGTAGCGAAGCACTCAGAGGCAACATTCAGCCACGGAATCTGTCCCGATTGTATTAAGAAGCACTACCCCGAGTTTTACGATGAGACATGATCTCAACCTCCTAGAACGCTTAACGGGGTCTTGACCTCATTCCGTATCGCCGGTTAGAATCCGCCTGGGCAACAACCCAAGTGTTCTATGGCACAAATACGGTCGCACATTTTCGTCGCGCTGCCGGCAAGAACAGAATCCGGGCACGGAGGCCCGGGCTACGAAGGACTATCATGAAGCCTTAGACCTGTTTCGTGGGACGGGCGTCCCTGCCCGTCATCTTCCGGGGCTCAGGTTGTGCAACCGTATTTACGCCGCGGAGCACTAAGTGTTTGGCCTTCTCTTAACACCTTCCCTTCCGTCCGAACGGAGCTCGGAATGACATACGCTGAAAAGAGCAGAGATCAACTCATCGCCGAAAACAAGGAACTGCGTTGCCGGCTCGCCCGAATCGAAGGGTCGGCGTCGGGAGTCGGGGGATCTGTTGAAGGCGATGAACGGGCAAGAGCAATCCAAGTCGCCGGAGCGACGGGCAGTTGCAGGGATGTCACCGACCGAAAGCGGGTCGAGGAAGCACTTCGGCAGAGTGAAGCCAAATACAGAACCTTGATCGAGTCATTACCCGACGGAGTGTTCGTACAGGTCGAGGATCGGATAGCGTTCGCAAATTCCGCAATGGCCAACCTCTTCGGCGCGGAGTCTCCGGATGCACTTCAAGGGACAAGGGTCTTGGACTTGGTTCACCCTCTCCATCGAGACGCTATCAGGGAGCGGATTGTCCGCAATCTGGAAATCGGAGAGCCGGTCCCTCTTCTGGAACAGAAGCTCGTGAGATTGGACGGTACGGTTTTTGACGCCGAGGCGGCAGGAGCAGCTGTCTTGTACGAAGGCCGGAACGCCAGACAGGTGTTGGTCCGAGATATAACGGAGCGGAAGCGGGGGGAAGAGGCCCTTCGGGATAGTGAACGCCGTTTCCGAATGATCTACGAGCTTGCCCCCGTTATGATCCATTCGATAGATCGCGGAGCCATTATTCGAAACGTCAACAGGAAGTGGCTCCGGGAGATGGGATATGAGCGAAAGGAAGTAATCGGGCGTCATGTCGACGTCATTCTAACCCCCGAATCCAGAGGGATTTTTCATGATCTCCTCCCGAAGTTTTGGAATGAGGGAGAAATCTCCGATGTTCCCTACCAATATGTGACTAAGGATGGAACGATATTGGATGTGATGCTGGACTCGATAGCCGTTTCAGACAATGAATGGGGCGAAGTGAGTATTTCCGTAATAAGGAACGTCACGGAGCAGAAGAAAGCCGAGGAGGCACTTCGCAGGAGCGAGGCTACGCTAAGGACCCTTCTCGATGCTGCTCCCATCGGCATCGGCCACGTAACAGGGAACCGTACGCTGGGATGGACGAACCAGATGCTGTGCATCATGCTCGGGTATTCCGGAGAAGAATTGGAGGGACAGAACGCAAGAATCGTTTACGAAAGCGATGAAGAATTCCTCCGCGTGGGAAAGGTCAAGCACGCGGAAGTCCTTCGAAGCGGGAAAGGGACCGTTGAAACAAGATTCAGACGAAAAGACGGGTCAATAGTAGATGTCCTGCTCAGTTCGGCGTCAATAGTTCCCGGAGATCTCTCCCAGGGACTTGTGTTCACGGTGCTGGACATCACGGAGCGGAAAAAACTGGAAGAACAGCTTCTCAGATCCCAGAAAATGGAAGCACTGGGGACCCTTGCGGGCGGTATTGCACACGATTTCAACAACCTTTTGCAGGTGATCGGCGGATATGCGGACTTGGCTTTGTTTGATCTCGATGAAGGTGAAGCGGCATACTCCGAGATGAAAGAGATACGAGCTGCGGCCCGGAGTGCGGGCGAGTTGACCCGGAGTCTCCTTACGTTCAGCCGACGCGTGGAAAGCAGCCTTAAGATAGTGAACCTGAACAGGGTGGTGGAACATTCCGTACGCTTGTTGAGACGGACCATCCCTAAGATGATCAACATCGAATTGCGGCTGTCCGAAGACATCAGGCCCGTTATGGCGGATCCGGCTCAGCTTCAACAGGTGGTTATGAACCTTGCGGTAAACGCACGGGATGCCATGGAGGACGTCGGGAATTTCGTCTTGGAGTCCCATAACGTGCATTTGGGCCCTGAATACTGCAGAGTTCATGCAGGACCAAGCCCCGGAGACTACGCTGTCTTGGCTGTCTCCGACACCGGCTGCGGAATGGAGAGAAAGGTGGCGGACAGAATATTCGAGCCGTTCTTTACCACGAAGGAAGTCGGTAAAGGCACGGGACTCGGGTTGGCCACCGTCTACGGAATCGTGCAAAATCACGGCGGAAGCATTGTCTGCTATAGCGAACCCGGGCACGGTACCACCTTCAAGATCTATTTGCCGGTTGCCGCGGAACTGGGACACGTGGACGGACCCGAACAACGGCTCGTTCTTGTGGGTGGTCGGGAGACCGTTCTTCTGGTGGATGACGAAGAATCAGTCCGAAAACTTGGGGAGACTATTCTGAAGAGATTTGGATACGCCGTGCTCACGGCCTCCAACGGCCGGGATGGGCTGGAAGTGTTCCGGCTGGAGAAAGAGCGTATTGACCTGGTTATTCTTGATCTCATCATGCCGGAGATGGGAGGACGAGAGTGCCTGCATGAGATTCTGAAGATCGCGCCCGCAACCCGGGTGATAATTGCAAGCGGTTATGCGGCAAACGGGCAAATCGACGCGGCGCTGGGCGACGGGGCCAAGGCTGCAATAAGAAAACCCTATGAGGCCCGGCAACTTCTCGACGCGGTTCGGACGGTTTTGGACCAAATTGAGACATAAGAGTCCTATTTGCCTTGGCTGCCGTTCGGCAAAGAGTCTTGTTTCGAGCCCCCCGCCGGAGCGACTGTCTCGCCATAGTTACTGAAAGGTGATGCGGCCGGTATTCAGTACCGCTGTATGTGTTATGCAGCCCGGCATCAGTTCCTGCCGGTGGGTGACGTAGACAATGCATGTTCCTTGGCCTGCGAGATTTTCTACAAGGGATATGGTGTTCATGGCAGCTGATTTGTCCAATCCAGCGGTAGGCTCGTCGAGCAAGAGGATTTCGGGACGGGTCACCATGGCGCGGCATATTAGGAGCATACGGAGTTGTCCGTAGGATAGGGTGCGGATGTCGCGCGGCGCCAGTGAATCGAGGCGGAAAAAGGAGATCCACTCGCTCGCCGTCTCCATTTGCCGCCGAGAGGGTGTGTCATGAAGTCCCACACTTCCGAAGAAACCCGATAGGACTGTCTGAAGCCCTGTTTGAGCGTTCAAGTGAACGGCATGTAGATCTGCCGATACCAGGCTCATACGACGGCGGATCTCCCAAATACTCTGTGGATTGTCGTCACCGAACCGCCGGATCGAGCCCCCGTGCTTGGGATTGATCTCACCCATCACTAATTTCAGGAGTGTGGTCTTACCGGAGCCGTTCTCCCCGAGAACAGCCCAGTTCTCGCCGTTCCGGATGGTCCAATCCAGGTCGTGAAGAATCCGTTCTCCTCCAAGATACACTTCCGCATCTTTGATCCGGATCAGGAACCGCCGGTTGTTACGCTCTCTTCCGGGTTCTTCGATTCTACGCCGGACCTTTTCCAATGATGTCGCGGCTCGTTCGTTCGTTATGGGGCCTACATGTTCTTTCGTGCCTTGTGCGACTATTCGTCCTGCATCGAGCTTGAGAACATGAGTTACGGCAGTGATGAGATCTTCGGTCCCGTGAGCGGCGTAGACTATTTGTGTTCCCGTTTCTGCCGCTTTTTCAATCGTTTCAAGGACGGATTCTCTCGAAGCTTTGTCGAGGTTTTCGCAAACTTCGTCCAGTATGAGAAGCCTTGGATTGTGCACCAATGCTCTTGCTATGAGGATTCTCTTGGCCTCCCCTTGGGACAAGGTAAGGATGCGTCGATGCACCAAACGGCTTAAGCCGAGAATACCGATGATCGCATCGGTTCGTTCAATCTGAAGGCCGGACGGCCTCCGGTGCACATACGCCGTTCCCCGGAAGCCGCTCAGAATTACCTCGGTTCCCCTGATGTTCCACCCCATGGCCCTGTATTGGTCCAGAAGATCCGATGAAACCGTCCCTGTCTTGCTTCTGAAACCTATCGTTCCGGCGACGTGAGTTCCATTCAGACGATAAGTACGGCTTCCTCTTCCCGGGAATGGATGGATCTCGCCACGCACCAGGCGGAGAAATGTCGTCTTGCCTGCGCCGTTTCCTCCGATTACGGCCCAGTTTTCTCCCTCTTTCAACTTCCAGTTGATATCCGAGAGGACCACTTCCGGGCCGATGCGGACGTGGACATCCTCAAGGGTTACTATTGCATCGGTTCGATTCATGAAGTGAATGTCAACTAATAATCAAGATTTACGACGTTGAGCGCGTTCCTCTCGATGAAGTCCCGCCTGGGTTCCACTTGGTCGCCCATGAGCGTTGAAAAGATCTCATTCGCTTTGACGGCATCGTCTACGGCAACTTGAAGAATTCTCCGGTTTTCGGCGTTCATCGTGGTTTCCCACAGTTGGTCCGCATTCATTTCTCCCAGGCCTTTATAACGCTGTATACCGAGCTTTTTCCTGCCCTGTTCCATCACGAGGTTCACCAACGCCGAGAATGACTTCATATCCAAATCGGACTTGTCAACTTCCACGATAAACGGCGGTTCTCCCACGCTGCGGGCCTTATTGCTGATTGAAACGATTTCCTGATATGAAGGAGATTCGGTCAGGTCGGAGTCCAACACCGTCTTCCTGGTCAAACCATTTCGTATAGATGTGACGGTAATGCAGTATTTCGATCTTTCTTCGTCTTGATCCATTGTCACGGTGATCGGTTCAAGTTCGGGGTGCAGGATCTTAAGATGCTGTTCGACACGTGTCAGCGTCTCGGAGGTACTGTCGGCATCGGCCAAAGACTCGTTGCTCAACCCGGCGGACGCAAAAGCCTTGATTACGAGTCTTTCCATATTTTTTCGTTCATAAACATCTAATATTTTCTCCATTTTCAAAAGGCTCTTGATGACGTTGATCAGCACCGTGCCTTCCAGAAATTCCCCATTCTTCATCCGGACTTTCACGTTTTCCCGCCCGACATTGAGTATGATGTCGTCCAAGGCACTTTCGTCTTTCACGTAGACTTCTTCCTTGCCTCGCTTGATCTTGAACAGAGGCGGCTGTGCGAAATAGAGATATCCTCTGTTGATTACCTCCGGCATGCATCTGAAAAAGAACGTCAGCAGCAGTGTCCGTATATGGGAACCGTCGACATCGGCGTCGGTCATGATAATGACCTTGTGGTACCGAATCTTGGAAATGTCGAAGTCTTCCTCTCCGATGCCTGTTCCGAGTGCCGTAATAAGAGTCCTGATTTCCTGGCTCTGTAGGATCTTGTCGAAGCGCGCCTTCTCCACATTGAGGATTTTTCCCTTGAGTGGAAGAATTGCCTGTGTGCGCCTGTCCCGCCCCTGTTTGGCCGATCCTCCGGCCGATTCCCCCTCGACGATGAACAGTTCCGACAAAGCCGGGTCTTTTTCTTGGCAATCGGCGAGTTTTCCCGGCAACGCGGAAGACTCCAGCGCACTCTTTCTCCTCGTCAGCTCCCGGGCTTTCCGGGCGGCTTCACGCGCTCTACCCGCTTCCAAACCTTTGTTGATGATCCATTTGGCACTTTGCGGATTCTCTTCAAGGTATTCCGACAGCTTTTCGTTGACCAGTTGCTGAACAATCCCCTTCATGACAATGTTGCCCAGCTTGGACTTGGTTTGACTGTCGAATTGGGGACTGAGCATCCGTACGCTCAAGACCGCGGTTAGTCCCTCCTTTAGATCGTCCCCACTTATGGCTGATTGCGTCTTACCGTTCTTGAGCAAGCCATGGGAGTTGGCGTAACTGTTGATCGTCGTAGTGAGAGCGGCCCTGAAACCCGACAGATGAGTTCCCCCCTCAAAGGTATTGATGTTGTTGCAGTATGAGAAGATGGTTTCCGAATAGCCGTCGTTGTATTGGATGGCACATTCGACCATGTTGCCGTCGCGTTCGGCCGTGAAATAGATCGGTTTGGTGTCCATCGTCTTCTTGGCCCGGTTAAGGTGCTCCACGAAGGACACTATTCCGCCGTCGTATTCGAAGATTACGGGCGCCTTTTGAGACCTCTCGTCCTCATAGTCTATCCGAAGCCCCTTGTTCAGAAACGCCAATTCCCTCAATCTGGCCGCGATGATCTCATAACTGAGATCCGTTTCTTCGAACACCGATCTGTCCGCTTTGAACGTAATCTTGGTTCCCCTCCGTTTGGTCGTGCCTACGACTTCCAGGTCGGTGACCTTCTTTCCGAAACGATAGCTTTGCTGATAGACCCGCCCCTCTCTCTTAACTTCAAGCTTCAATGCCTCGGATAGCGCATTTACTACGGATACTCCCACACCATGGAGCCCTCCGGAGACTTTGTAACTCTCGCTGTCGAACTTCCCGCCGGCATGAAGCATGGTCATAACGACTTCCGCTGCGGGGATGTTCTCCGTGGGATGCATATCCGTCGGAATTCCTCTGCCGTTGTCTTCGACGCTTACGGAAGAATCGAGATGCACTACGACTGATATCTCGTTGCAGTGGCCGGCAAGAGCCTCATCTACGGCGTTATCCACAACTTCCCACACGAGTTGGTGGAGGCCTTCGGAACCGGTATTTCCAATGTACATACCCGGAGTGTTCCGAACGGCTTCCAACCCTTCGAGAATTCTTATCTGCTCAGCACCGTAATTGTTTTCTTCTCCCAAGATTCCACTTTCCTTTTCTTCTTGCAGTAGCGAGCATCCACCGGGTTTCCCGTCATTTTCTCATCGGCATGACGAGATTGAAGTAATCCTTCGAAGGGATCGGACGGAGTATCACCGGGGCTCCCTCTTCATGAAACTCGATGGATACCGACTCGGTATCGATCGCTCCAATGGCTTCAATGAAATATGATGCGTTCACTATGAGGAAAAACTCCTCTCCGGAATATTCCACATCGATGACGTCTCTCGCTGTTCCTAAATCGGGGTGAGTAGCCGTGAGTTCCATTTTGCCGGGACTCACGTTAACGTTGACCCCCTTGTTGCGATCGGAAGTGAGGATGGCTACTCGCCGGAGAGTGTGCAACAACTGCGAGTGAGGCGCCTGAATAACCGTAGTGCCATGCTCCGGTATGACCTTTCGATAATCAGGGAAATCACCGTCAATGAGACGCACGGTCATCATAAGCCGATCCGTGCTGACGATGAGGTTCTTTTTCTCAAACCCCACCGATACCTCTTCCTTAAGGCTTTCCAAGAGCCTCTTGAGTTCCACGAGCCCTTTCCTGGGCACGATAAGACTGGACTCCAACCGTACTCCCAAATCTCCTTCGATGAGTGCGAGCCGATGGCCGTCGGTGGCCACCAGTTTGGTTTTGTCGTCCTTCCGTTCAAAGAGGATACCGTTGAGGTTGAATCTGGAATCGTCGTTTGATGAGGCAAACATCGTCTTGTCGATCATATAGAGCAATCTCGACGCTTCCACTCGAGCGGTTTCCACCTCTTCGCCAGATGTCCAGGCCGGATAATCCGAAGCATCCATGCCTGCCAGTTCGAAAACACTCTTTCCCGACTCAATCTGGATCCTCCGATCTTTAGTCGATTGAACTGTGATTTGTCCGGGGGCCAGTTCCCTTACAATCTCGTACATTTTTTTTGAAGGAACGGCAAACATTCCCGGTTCCTGCACGGTTGCATCGCAATTAATCCTTAATCCGACTTCCAGATCCGTTGCCGTCAGTACAAGACGAGATTCCGAAGCATTTATCAGTATATGAGACAGAATGGGCAAGGGCGTTCTTTTTTCGGTAATGGGAACCGTTTTTGTCAAACCGTCCAGGAAAGAATCTCGATCTATCAGGAAAAGCATAAGATGCTCCTCTTATACTGTTCTAAGATAATAATATAATCATCTTAGAAGTACCTGTGAATTTGTGAAAAAGTCCCGTCAACGCCTTCCACGACCCGTTACGCCTTGTGGAATCGTCGTTGATGGATTCGATAGCACATTGTGGACAACCCGGCGCCGAAGAGAATCCGACCATATGCCCACAACTTGTTCACATGAAATCCGCAGAGCGTTTCAAAAACGGATATCTTTCTTCAGAGCTTCCACCTGGTTCTTGAAAGCATGGTCCTGTTCTATCCTTTTCTCAATCTTCTTAGCTCCGTAAATCACTGTGGAATGGTCCTTACCGCCGAAAGCGGCTCCGATTTCCGGATAGGAAAGCTCCGTGAGTTCTCTGGCGAGGTACATGCCCACCTGGCGCGGCAATGAGTACATCTTGTGTTTCTTCCTGGACTTGATGTCTGCCGATTTCACATTAAAGGCCTTGGACACGAGCGATATGATGGCGTCCACGGTAACCGGTTTCGTATGATGATGAAGGATCTCCCGGAGAGCTTCCTTGGCGAGATCCTTTGTCAGGGGAATTCCCTGAAGGGTACTCATGGCCACTACGCGGATAAGACAACCAACAAGCTCCCTGATGTTGGATGCAACGCTTTCTGCAAGAAAATAGGCCACATCGTCCGGGAGATCCAGACAATCTTCGTACGCCTTTCTCTTGAGAATGGCCACCTTTGTCTCCAGGTCCGGAACCCCGACATCCGTGATGAGGCCCCAGTTAAACCGCGATCTAAGCCGCTGTTCCATATCCGAAATTTCGTTTGGAAACCTATCCGAAGTGATGACGATCTGCTTTCTTGTTTCGTAGAGACTGTTGAACGTGTGAAAAAATTCCTCTTGAGTCCGTTCCTTTCCCGCTATGAATTGAATATCGTCAATCATCAACAAGTCTACGTTTCTATACTTGTTCCGGAAATCTTCCATCCTATGATACCGGAGAGCGTTGATCATTTCATTGGTGAATTCCTCGGACGTCGTGAAATAGATCTTCTTGCGCTTATCCTTGGAGAGGACTTCATATCCAACGGCGCTCATGAGATGGGTCTTGCCCAATCCCACACCACCGTAGATGAACAGTGGATTGTACGTTCCACCGAGATTCTCCGTTACGGCAAGGGATGCAGCCCGAGCAAACTGGTTGCAGGTGCCCACGACGAAACTCTCGAAAGTGTACAGGGGATTGAGATTGTGAGTCAGAGCGAACTCGTCGGTTACGCTAAATGTCGAGTGGATTTCCGACGCGAGCCCCTGATCACTGAGATCATCTTCAGGCATTTCGGTGAAATCGTTCCGGGATCTGAAATCCAGATCGAATTCGCGGCCGGTGACCTCTATCAAAGAATCACGTATGATACCGAGGTGGTTTTCCTTTATCCATCGTATGAAGAAGTTGTTCGGTACAGTGAGGACCAGCCTGTCCGAAAGGATCTCTTCGCAGCAAATAGGCTCCAACCAAGTGGACATGGTATGTCTGTTCACCTTGGTCCGGAGCCGATCCACACACTGTTGCCAAATCGTGTCCATAACCCCTACAAAAGTGCTGTAATTTTGATAACATATATCAACACAAGGGTAGCACGCCGGGCTTGGAATTTCAAGACAAATCTGAAGAATATCCAATTGCCTCGAGGAGACCATCGAGTTCGTCGGCCGAGCTGAAGTGTATCTCCAACTTTCCTGATTGATTAGTTTTTTTTCGTATTACCACCTTGGCGGAAAGGTGTCTGGACAGCGCTTTTTCCAGGGTGAGAACCTCCGGGTCTTTGGCTGCGGCACCACTGTGTTTGGCAGTCTGTTTGTTCTTATAATTCTGAACAATCCTTTCCAGTTCCCGAACCGAAAGCTTCCTCTTGATGACCTTACCCGTCAGACTCAGCTGTGTGGGAAGATGGTCAACGGCTAGGAGAGTCCTGGCATGACCCATGGTGAGCTGATCGCCTCTGAGATGTTCCTTTATTGGATCCGGGAGCTTCAACAATCTGAGATAGTTGGTTATATTGGATCTATCCTTGCCTATTCTCTTTGCCAGCACCTCATGGGTATAGGAGAATTTCCGGATCAGGGTGTCGTAAGCTTCGGCCGTGTCCAGCGCATTGAGATCTTCTCTTTGAAGATTTTCGATGAGGGCAATCTCGAGGGATTCCGCATCGGAAAGTTCCTTTACCATAACGGGGACGGTCTTGAACTGCGCCATCTTGGCAGCCCGCCACCGCCTTTCGCCGGCAACGATCTCATAGCCGTCGTCTTGACCGGATCGGACAATTAACGGCTGAATGACTCCCATTTCCTTGATGGATTCACTCAAATCCGTGAGCGACTCTTCCTGGAAGAATCTTCTCGGCTGAAAAGGGTTCGGCCGAAGTGAGTCTATTGGGACATACCTGATATCTTTTCCGGGATCCTTTAAGGCGAAAGACTCATTGAGCGGGATCAGCGCTTCAAGGCCTTGCCCCAATGCCGGACGTCTCTTTCCCGGTTCGTTCACCTTCGGCATCAATAATCTCCTTTGACAACGCGAGATAGCTCATGGCGCCCCTAGATGTGATATCGTATAAAACCACGGGTTTACCGAAACTGGGCGATTCCGATAGCTTGACGTTTCTGGGAATTACCGTGTTAAAAACCTGATTTGAAAGATTTTTTCTGACATCGTGAGCGACCTGGTGACTGAGGTTGTTCCTTGCGTCAAACATGGTGAGGAGGAATCCTTCGATCTTCAGGGACTCGTTGAGCGCCACTTGAATCCTTCGTATGGTTTTCAACAAACTTCCGACTCCCTCCAATGCATAGTACTCGCATTGAATCGGCACGAGAACAGAGTCAGCCGCAACAAGAGCGTTGAGAGTCAGAAAACCGAGAGACGGCGGACAGTCTACAAAAATGTAATCATAGTGTATTCTGAGAGCAGCAATCGCTTCCCGGAGCATCCTCTCGCGGCCGTCTACGGTTACCAGTTCCACCTCGGCTCCCGTGAGATCCTGGGTGGAAGGAAGAAGATCGAGGTATTCCAAGTCGGTGGGCTTTGTAACATGCACCACGGGCTCATTGGCCAGGAGAAAATCGTATACGGAAAGTTCGCCCGGAGCCAGACGGATACCCAACCCACTGGAAGCATTGGCTTGTGGATCCATGTCGATCACAAGAGAACGCTTCTCCGACAACGCCATACAGGATGCGAGATTGATGGCCGTGGTAGTCTTTCCTACCCCACCCTTTTGATTACATACGCAGATGACGCGTCCCATTACCTCTTACCTACTACATATAGTGTTTAATATACCCGGGGGACCTAATATCACAAAATCCTCGCGGAACCAACGTAAAATCTCCGGCAAACCTGCAAGAGCCGGTTTTCTTTTGAAGAGTTTGTGGATGAGGGGCTCAGAGCCGCTCCCATGCGCGGGAATAGAGACTTACTCTCCTGAATTTACTCATAAAAGGAAGGGATCCCTCCCACTCGTCGGTCAAGATGAAGTTCCCGAGAGCCCGGTTCCGATGATCCGACCGAGGACCGGTCATGCTGATCAACGATCCGGAAGGATGCAGCAGAAGGTGAAGAGAATCTAGGAAATCCGGATCGGACGACACCGCCCTGGAAACAACGACGTCAAATTCCGGCGGTTTATCGGCTCCAAGCAATACGCCAAGAGGCACATTCAAAAACGAAACTCCCTGTAACCCCAACCGGTGAGCGACATGTTTGAGAAAGACGATCTTCTTCGGATTCCGATCGAGCAATGCGACGTCGAGAGATGAGTCCGCGATCTTAAGCACCATTCCCGGGAAACCGGCTCCCGTACCTATGTCGATAACCCGTAAAGCGGCACCGATGGGGAGTACTTTGAAGACCGTCAAGGAGTCGAGAAAGTGAACTACCGATATTTCCAGAGGATCCCGTATGGAAGTGAGATTCATTCTAGCACCCCAATCCAACACAAGCTCCAGGTAACGGATCATCTTTGAAAGGCAGCTTTCGCCGACGGATATGCCCAGTTGCGAGCTCCCCTCAACAAGAATTTCCGTGATTTCATCTTCCCGAATCAGTGGTCTCATCTATCCATCGAAGGTAATCCGGCAATCCCCGGTCTATGGTTACGGCTATTATTTCAGGCACTTCATATGGGTGCAACTCTTTGATCTCATTCTGAAGCCTCTCGAACAACCGATCCGTCGTCTTCATGATCATCAGGTGTTCGGGCTCATCGTGAATCTCACCCTTCCACGAGTAAACGGAGCGAATGTGTGGTAAGATATTGACACACGCAGTAAGTTTTTTTTCCACGAGGGTACGCGCTATGTCCGCCGCTTTGTCCAAATCGTCAATGGTCACGAGGCACAGGATATATGAGTTCATATTCACTCCATATTGTGTTTTTGGGTTGACAAACCACAATACCTTGTATATTCTGGGCTTGAGTGAAGAAGTGTATCTTCTCCGCAGTCGGGTGAGGAAACGATTTTATTCTAACTCATTCCTTGAAAGAAAGACAAGCCCAACAACGCGGGGTCGGAAATCTTGTAAACAAAATAGTCTTTTATCAAAAGGTTATCATGGGGGGCAAAATACTTGCTGAACCGTTTGGAAAGACTTGCACCGGTGAGAAGGGAGCTGGGGAAATGTTCGAGATCGGCGACGTTGTGGTCTATCCCATACATGGGGTAGCGCGAATAAAAGATATAAAAATGGAAAAGATGGGCAGTTCCGACCAGCTCTGCTATATTCTGGAGGCGGAGATTAATACGACCGGCGTGAGGCCTGTTATTAAACTCCCGGTCGATAAGGCTGAATCGAACAGGGTAAGGAGAGTAGTATCGGAGGGCGAGGTCGCAAAGATAGTGGACATCCTGAGTAAGCGGGGTGTGCAAACCGATTCGCAAACCTGGAACAGGCGGCATCGCGAATACCAGGACAAGATGAGAAGCGGCAGCATTTTCAAGGCTGCGGAAGTGTTCAGAGATTTGTCTTTGCTCAAGGAGAATAAGGATCTTTCTCATGGGGAGAGAAGATTGTTCGATCAAGCGAGGCATCTTCTGATCAAGGAAATGTCAATTGCCAAAAAGACGGATGAGCGCGAAATAGAGAGCACCATAAACAGAATTTTTGCGACATCGGGTCCTTCCTCTGTATACACTGAAGCATAGTCTTCATGATTTTGTACGCGGGTATCGTTGGATCAATGGCTCTTGAATTGTGTGGTGTGCAGTATTAGTCCCGCGGAGTGAACGTACCGCCTGTAAAATTCAGTACTAGGTTGGCGAAAGGACCCTTGCACACATGCCCATCAAGCTCATATCAGCGGTCATGGTAATCTGTTGGCTGATTTTTGGCTCGCTTATGGGGTATTACCTATTCGGCGACCCCACCTTGAGTGCCGCCGCCGGGATCGCAGGAATTTTCCTGGGATTGGGTTTGCTCAGTCTCGTAAGAATGTGGGTGAAGTTGGAAGTCCACCAGCTGATAGGCGGAGCGGTAGGGACCATCGGCGGAGCCTTATTGGCGGTGCTCATCAGTTCGGGACTTTATTACCAAATTGACCCCCCCGAGGTTTCCGCTCTCCTGTACGGACTGACATTGATTAATCTCATGTTGGTGGGCATGCAGTTGGGAACGGCCAAAGCGGCGGAACTGAAAGCTCTGCCCGGTTCAACCGTTCCCATGAGCCGTAGAATCGTCGGAATTCTCGATACATCGGTTATCATAGACGGCCGAATTGCAGATGTTTGCGAAACGGGATTTCTCGACGGAGATTTGATCATACCCGAATTCGTATTACAGGAACTGCAAACGATAGCCGACTCGGCTGAGAATACAAAGAGAATCCGGGGACGAAGAGGGTTGGACATACTCAACAAAATCCGGAAGCAGTCTCTTGTCAACATAATTATTGAAAATACGGACTATCCCGACATCAAGGAAGTCGACCAGAAATTGATCAGTATGGCGAAGGAAACAGGCCATGCGTTACTGACAAACGATTTCAACCTGAACAAGGTTGCCGAAGTGCATTCCATCCAGGTCCTTAACATGAATAGACTGGCCAACGCTCTGAAACCGGTAGTACTGCCCGGAGAAATCATGAAGATTCAAATACTCAAAGAGGGAAAGGAAGCCGGGCAAGGGGTGGCCTATCTGGAAGATGGAACCATGGTGGTTGTGGACCACGGAAAGAAACAGATGGGAAGGACGGTGGAAGCCACGGTGACCAGTGTGCTTCAAACCCCTGCCGGACGTATGATATTCGCGTCGCTGAAGGTGTAGGGAGTCTTCGAAAATCCTGAGAAGAGGGACAATTCTATAGTGACGCGCTTTGAATTTCGCGGTAATCCTAATCCAGTTCCTCAAGGATCCCGTAGGTTCTGTCATTGCGAGGAGCGCAGAACGCGGGAAAGCAATCTCAATGCCTCATGAAAGGCTGAGATTGCCACGCCCTCCCGTAGGGGCGGCTCGCAATGACAAACGTGAAGGTGTCCGCAGCATTCAAGGGACGACACTATAGCCGGTGCCGGGATGTTTAGTGGGATCCCCCCCCTCCTACCCCGCCCTCGAAACAGCGAAACGACTAGTGATGCTTCATTGGGTCATTACGCCGAATGCCGTTTCATGTTCACGGAAACACGCCCGGCAGCGTCCCGGTCGGCGGCGCTGCCGGGGCAGGGTCCGTTTCCGTCAATGTGTCGCCGTACGTGCGCGGAGGAGTATTAGTCGGCGGTCGAGGATGTCAGGAATTCTTTCCAAAGGACCACTCCTGATTTTGCCGGGGATCCCGCATCAGTCCACCACTGGATGAAGTCTTCGTACACGCCGAGGAATTCCTGCCACGTACCGTTGGGTTTCACCTTCTTCTTCCAATCGGGGTACAAGTCGTCGTTTGCCAATTGAAATTCATCTTTCCCGAAATCCGGAAACTCCTTCTTGAAAGCGGTCAACTTCTGTTCCTCACTGAGTTCCGGTGCCGGAGGAGCAGCGGCTGTCTTCTCGGATGGTGATGGTGATGGGGGAGCGGGGGGAGTATCCGCGGAGGCCTTCCGGTCCGGTTCTTTTCCGGCGTCAGGATCCTCGACGGAGACAGGAGATTTGGTTTCTTCTTTTTCTTGAACCGGAGGTTGAACAACGGACGGTTGACCGGCGGGACCTGGCGGTGGAAGAGTTCCGGGCATATTCATGGGAACGGCCTGCGACCCTAAAGCCTGGGGGGGGGGCGTCATCGGCATGGTGGGAGGCAGCGCGGATGCCTGTAAGTTGGCCTTGATCCATCCCCGAGCAGGATCGAATTCCTGAATTCCACCGAACAACTTATCTATGCGATAAGCCTTTCCCAAACCCAAGGGGCTTAGGTAATGATACCGGTTCTGAATTCCGATGAGCAACAGTCCCACAGCCACCACGGCAAGAAATATCCACGAGTGTAGACTGGTCCACCCACTCGCGGATCGTGGAGCCGCGGATTCGGGACGTCGTGCATCATTATCATTAACGATCATCCCTCAAGCCTCCTTCAGTGTAGTCCGATCAACCGAAGTCGATCCGTCACATGCGGGCAGATATATCACATTTGAAAATGTTTGTAAATAACCTGTTAGTTGCCGCTTTTCCGTCACAAAATGCTTCGGGTCCGGGAAGTGAGCCGTGTGTGGTTGCCGGAGGTACGCGGATGGAATGGCAAAGAATTCTCGGCTCCCATGGGTGATGTCTTACCGTCAAGGCCTATCGGAAACAGAGAATTTGAATTTGGAAGAAAAAACTTCTTGCCTCACGGGAAAAATGTGATAAGAGAGGGCTACTTCTCAACATACCCTTTCGATTTCAGTGAAAAGCCCTGGAAGGGGCGGCAATCTTGCCGTTTTCGGGCTTTTCGTTTTTTGGGAACCCGCGGCGTAAAGAAGGGATGATGCCGGCGGAGGGAGGATTTACCAACCCTTGATCTTGAAAGCGGACATTCAATCAAGGAAGGGTCGATCAAGCCCCCGGTTGTTTTAGGACATTCAACCGGCACCATCCAAGAAATTGTGGACCTCACGCAGCCGCTCAGATCGTTACGGGACTCACATCCAAAGAAAAGATGCTTCTCAACACACTCTTCTCTCCCAGTGAACAAAGAGCGCAAGGCCCTGGTTTTATCAATCGATAATCATACGGTCACAAACCTTTCCGCACATTCCGTATCATGGTAAAGAAAGAATAGCGCCGGCGGAGGGAGGATTTACCAACCCTTGATCTTGAAAGCGGACATTCAATCAAGGAAGGGTCGATCAAGCCCCCGGTTGTTTAGGACATTCAATGCCGGCGCCATTCAGAAAGCTGTTCTCCTCTTATGGAATCGAACCGAATCCGAAGCGGTCGGGTCCGCATAGTCCCGGTGACCGGAACTCTCGGACATTAATCCGGACAACCCTTCAAGATTTCCGACGCGGGTGGAGCTTCTTCCACGGACCATATGAATAGGGTGGAATTCAGACTTACCGCCCGGATTGATGACGGCAGGAACAGGATGGGTATTGAGAGCGGCGGTACGGACAAGACACTGATATGAAAAGTCCGGACATACCGGTATCGTAAAAGGGTTTCTTCTCAATATACCCTTCCTCCCAGCTCGAACTAACGGGTATTGCTTAAATAATGTTTGCGAACCTGTGTCAAGGAAAAACCAGATGAATTCCAAATATTTTTGACAGTTTTCAAGAAAATGTCTTTGTATAAGATAGTACAAACCATATTAATAAGCCTCTAAAGGAAATACTTAATAATTAAAATGAAGAAACGTCGATAATTGATTGTAATAATGTGGATTACTGTATTACACAAAAGCAAAACCTCATCCTGTTTATGAAGAATTCCCCCCGGTGCCGGCGTCGCACCGCGCGCTCAACCCCCCCTTGGCTTAATACCGTCCTGATGATATCTTCCTCGACCATGACTCAGTACCTTGAATACCGGGCGGGACGCGGGATCCTGGATATGATTCGGGAAGAGGGCCTGGTACCGGAAAGAATCAAAGTCTTTGCCGCGCCTGCCGGAGGTCCGAAGTGGTTCGTCTCGGTAGGATTCGATAGGGCGATCATTGAGAACCGGTTTTTCCAACGCGGTAAGGGACGGCGTGTCCTTCTTGCCGGGTCTTCGGCGGGAGCGTGGAGGTGCCTTACCATGGCCGGGCGGAATCCCGCTGAAGCCCATGAACGGTTGAGAATCGCTTACTCCCGAAACGTTTTTACAAGGAAGGACACTCCGGAGAGTATCGGCCGAGCGCTCAAGAAGAACGTAGATCAGTTCTTGAGAGATGAGGACATTGAGTCGATACTCGATCATCCGTCTCTGGACGTGGCGGTTCAAGTAGTCAGAGCAAAGGGTCCGGCAGCATCGGAAAACAAGATGATGCAGGGATCGGCGCTTCTCACGGCAGCGTTGTGCAATGCGGCCGGTGCAGGTGGAATGGGCCTCTTCTATGAGAGAATCGTCTTCTATTCGGGCAGGAGAGAGCCGGCGTTCCTGAGGAGCGGTTTCAGAGGAAGGACAGTCGGACTCAGCCGTGAAAATATGCGGTCAGTGGCGCTTGCAACGGGATCGCTCCCATACATCATCGAAGGAGTGCGCAACATTCACGGGGCTCCTCGGGGAACGTACCGGGACGGTGGTTTGATGGACTATCAACTCAACCAGGATTATCAGCCCGGGGAAGGAGGAGTCACTCTCTTTTTCCACTATCAGGAGAGAATAGTGCCCGGTTGGTTTGACAAGAAGCTTCCATGGCGGAAGCCCCCGGACGGGAGTCTCGATCTGGTACTGCAGGTCTATCCGGGAGAGGAGTTTCTCAAGATACTGCCCGACGGGCGGCTGCCGGACCGCGAAGACTTCCGCCGCCATGTGGATGATCCTTCCGAGAGGATTCGGCGTTGGGATCTGGTGGCGGAGAAGAGCGGAAATCTCGGGACGGAGTTTCTCAACGACGTGGAGTCCGGCGCATTACGAAGACTGGTGAAGCCGTTATGAGCGTATCCTTAGTGTTTTATGGCGTAAATACGGTCGCACATTCTGCTCCTGTTACCGAGTCTGAGAACTGGAACCAGAGCGTTCCGGGCACGGAGGCCCGGGTTACGGTAGGGGCGGACCTATGTGTCCGCCCGCATTTGGGCGCACACGCAGGTGCGCCCCTATCCCGCGGGACGCGGGATGGGACCGGCGTCCCTGCCCGTCTCCCCGGCGAAGACCGGGGTCCAGAAAAAGAAGACTGGATCCCGGCCTTCGCCGGGACGACGGGTGAGCCTCTGTGCTGGTCTCGGCCTCGCTCATGCTGGGAATCCGCGACCGCATTTATGCCATCGAGCACTTAGTGCTCCACGGCGTAAATGCGATGTCGTGTTCGTGTGAAGGCCCGGTAGCGTCCCGGCGCTGCCAAAGCGAGGTGCCGGCATGCAATCTCCCCCGAGAGACTGAACGTTTTCCCGGTTGTTGCTCTTGGCGGCAGCGACGGAGTGGACGGACTTTTCATCGATCGAAAAGGAATCTGATATGGATCGACCA
>JAZDHD010000209.1:0-5421 GCA_043806215.1 Pseudomonadota bacterium
CAAACCCGACACCGACGAGCTTGTATTTTGGATGATGACTCTTGAACTAGGTCTGAGATCCAAACGGAAGGGCTGGGCCACATGGTTAACGCAGTTGCTGGAAAGACGTGTAAGGGAACTGATAGAACAATCCCCTGAACTCTATGAGCGACTTTTGAAATACGCTTTCGTCGTTCTCGTCGAATCCGACGTGAGTCAAACGGCCAAGAACCGGTTCAAGCATTTCTTGTTCTCATCACCCTATCCATTGCATAAGTCCAACAAACTCAGGTCCCATTTTGAGGCCGTATTGGCTCTCCTGCGAACCGGACGGAACGGTGAGGAAGCTTGTGAATGGATCGAGCGATTGGCAATGTCCAAGTCGATTGATTTCCGGACCAGAAGGGATCTGGTGGGCGAGGTCGTTGATGCGTATGACGACTTGCCTATCGCTGTCAAGACCGAGGTGACCCGAGTCCTCGGGGGGCTGTCCCATTACCCGGAATGGATCATAATCGAGTTGCTGAGATTTCAGGAGGATTATGATGGGCAGACCGCCAAAGAAGCCACCATCTAAGGGAGCGAAGTGCAAGTGGCTCATAACGATACACTCACAGAAGGGCGGCGTGGGCAAGACATTGATTGCCCTCTATTTGGCGCGACGCATGGCGGAAAAGGACCCAAAAGGGTTGAATCGCCGGACCGTACTGATCGACGCGGACCTTACGGGGACCAGCCTTGCCCATGCAATTGTTTTGCGAGCCCCGGCACCCTGGACCAATGAAGAGACCCTGCCCGGATTTCTTTCAAGCGAAGAGACACACAAGGGTCTGAAAGAATGGTCCGGGAACCCGGGCGAAATCGGCGGCACACGCGATTCCGGTTTATCTTCACCATCGGTTACGGTAATCAATGATTACCTGTTCTGTAATCCATTGGTTTTCAGAGATCTTTTCGAGAGCGAATTGAAAGACCGCGTTGCGTTGTGGCATGCTCGGGATCTCCTTTGGTGCTGGGAACCGATGAAACGGAAAACGGGGGCGGCGGACCCGCCCGTGGACCTGGCAAACCTTCGAATAATCCCCAGCTCCGGGTTCCACAGCCATGTTTCTCAGTGTCTTCCTCACATCTACAGGGAGGACCTTATAGGATATCTGGACCACCGGATGACGGAGCTTGTGTGGCAGCTCTGGAACCCGCAATGGGGTGCAGAACCTTTCGATGCGGTGATTATCGACTGCCCTCCCACCCTATCCGGCATATCACGAGTTGCCCTGAACCTACACGGATCACTCGAAAGCAGAATGGAGAATGCTGAAAGGAACGTCCGCCCTCCGATCGTCCATTTGGCTCTGTTCATCAGCAGCGCGGATGTTCAGGATGTAGTGGGATTGTGGCACGGGCTGGACAGCCTTCTATATGAGAAGTCCGGGACGGTCTTTGGTCCCTCTCAGGAAGAGAACGAGAAGAAGAATATATCGGTCATGCTTGACGAGGTGAGAATCGTTGTCAATAAGGTTCCTGATACCAGTGTTTCGCGTGACCCTCCTCCGGCGGAACTGAAGACCGAAGGGATCGTCCCGGGCGATTCAGCAGCTCCGGCCGCGGACACATTCAGCCTCGGCGACAGTCCCTCCGCACTAGAGTATTTTCGCCATTGCACGGAATCCTTTCTCCTGTTCCAATCAGATGACATGAGGAATTCAGATACGTTAGACAAGCTGCTGAAACTGAATGAACGAACGTTTATCATCCCATACGATAAAAAATGCGCAGAGCAGTTCGTTCTCCGGCGGGCCACCTTCGGGATAATCAATCAGCTTGAGCCCCTCTTCATGACAGTAAAGGAGGCCGCTCCCCGTGCCGGCAAATAGACTTGCGACTCCTGCGTCATTCAACGACGAATGGTTTTACGGCGAGCTTTCAAAGTTCGATCGCGAGCATCATCTCGATCTTAAGTCGTGGTACAAGTCAAACGAGGGGCCCCGGTGGCGGGCAATGTCTCACACCGTTTGGAGCTCCTCCCCGGAAAGGACCGAGTGGAAGAGACTTATTGAAAGGCTCCCAACGTACTTCGGGTCCGAAGTGGTATACCTCACGGACTGGACTCTGGAGTCTCTGCGTCGAATATACCCCGATTTCGACACCATCTTTGCGAATCACGCGTACATGGAATGGCTCCTTTACGCGGAAATGGATTACGGGGAATACCGCGACCACATTGTGCATCCGGTAAAGGTGGCGATGGTGGCATGGTGGCTGCTGAACGAACTGTCGGATGCCACGGAGCGGATTAGGGAGCGATTGGCGTCCACCGCTCACGTCCAGCGCCTTTTGGGCCACATTGGGCTATCTAAAGGGATCTTTGGCGATGGTAAAATTGTCAATGCGGCCATCTGGTTGGCAGCCCTGTTTCACGACCTCGGTTACGGTCACAATTTCCTATGCGGTTTGGAGACGCGGTTGATGGGCTCTTTCGGATTCTATGCGGGAGATGTGGTGGGCGGCAGTATAGCCGGCATGCATCCCGATCTTATTGAAAAGAGCCTAATCAAGCACCATCTCGACGGTGGATCCACCGGCAAGCCCATCAATACCCTCGGCCGGAAAAAGCGCTCGTGGCCCCCGGCCAAAGAGCCTTGGCAAACCATGCTGTATGACAATCTTCCACGGAACCACAGCATAGCGGGAGCGCTCAACTTGCTGTGCATAAACCAAGAGATCGTGGACCATTGGCCGGATGTGGACCCAAGGCTTGTGCTGATTTTCGAGCTGGCGGCGGAGGCTGTTTTCCTGCACGACTTGACCGGTGAAAAGAGCTTCTCGAAAATAGACTTCCAGATATCCTTCGATGAAAGCCCTTTAGGGGTGCTGCTGATCCTCGCCGATGAAATCCAGTGCTGGGGAAGGCCTGTTCTAAAGCATCGGCGGGGGCGAGGCCACCAAGAAATCGTTATTCGGTTCGAACCGGAACGGGAAGCGGTGAAGTACCGCCTGGAACATTCGGTTTCGCGTTCTAAGCTACATCTTGAAAGCTGCGTGTCTAAGAAGCTTGAGAAGATAAGAAGCAACGGCGGCAGGGTTGACTGGTCGGGTCTATTGGACATCGTAGAGCTGAAATAAGACACTTAGGAGCCTACACATGCGGATTCGTTGCGCCTGGGCCGAATCGGGCCCTTTGGACAAGGAATACCACGATACGGAATGGGGAGTTCCCGTTCACGATGACCGATTGCTGTTCGAGTTCCTCATCCTGGAAGGGGCCCAAGCGGGTTTGAGCTGGTCGACCATCCTACGGAAACGCGAAGGCTACCGGAAGGCTTTCGATGGCTTCGACCCCGAGATCGTGGCCGCATACGACGCCGGCAAGGCGGCGGAACTTCTCAGCCGGCAGGACATCGTGCGCAACCGGCTCAAGATCCAATCCGCGATTCGCAATGCCGGGGCTTTTCTCAAGGTCCGGGATGAATGGGGTACCTTCGACTTCTACATTTGGCGTTTCGTGAACGGCAAACCCGTGAGGAACGCATGGAAGACCGCGTCCGAGGTCCCGTCTTCAACCCAGGAGTCCGAGGCCATGAGCAAGGACCTCAAGAAAAGGGGTTTTTCCTTTGTCGGCCCGACGATATGCTATGCATTCATGCAGGCCGTGGGCATGGTCAACGATCATACGACGGATTGCTTTCGTCACCTGGAAATCGACGCCGAAGCCCGGAATATAGTCTGAGAACCGGTTCTGTTGAAGATATTCGGCGGTAGAAACCTTTGAATCAAGCCGGATGGAGGTCGAGCAATCGCATGCCGCTTTACGCCGGACCAGGGGGATTTCATGGCCCGGCAGGTCTTTGGTTCGGGGGTATAGGTCACGGGAAGGGCGGGTCTATCTGCGGATGGCGCCATTATTCGTAACCGTTCACCGCGCACCCACCAATCACCGTTGGATTCATTTGATGGATGGGTTCTTGGATATGTTCCATCCGCGTAATAACGCGCCTCTTTTTTGATACATGTTGAAATAGACGCGTATTATATTGTATCATATTCCTATGACGCGGGAAGAAGCCACTGCCATTGCACACTCGGACCCTGAGTCCATTATCCGGATTCTGTTGGAGTTGTGTGCGCAAATAGCTGACATGGAACGGCGGATGGCCCAGCTTACCACGGATTCTTCCAATTCCTCGAAGCCTCCTTCCTCGGATGGACCTGCCGCCAAGCCCAGAGCGCGGCCCCCGGTCAAGTCGAAGAAGCGTAATCCCGGTGGCCAACCGGGGCACAAAGGAGCCAACAGGGACTTGGTGCATGAGGGAGATGTCGAGAAGATCATACCCGTCTTTCCGGATGTATGTGATAAGTGCGGCGCCATCCTCAGTGCGGAACCCGATCCCGCGAATCCCGCCGGCAAATATTGGCGTCATCAGGTCATCGATATTCCTGAGCCCAAGCCGGAAGTTATCGAATACCGGCTTCAGTGCGTCCGGTGCTCGTGCGGAGCAGAGAATTGGGGTAAAATTCCACAAACGGCTCGGTCAGGCTTCGGACCCAGGCTCACAGCTTTTCTTGCTCATCTGACCGGTCTTCACCGAGTAACACGCCGGGGGTGTCAGGAAATCACCAAGACGATTTTCGGGATTGACATGTCCCTGGGATCTGTCTGCAAGCTTCATCAAGAGGTCTCGGATTCCCTGGCCACAGCTCATGAGAAGGCAAGACTTACTCTGACGAAACAGCCGGTGCTCAACATCGACGAGACCGGATGGAATTATCAAGGTGAAACCCGTTGGCTCTGGATCTTTGTCGCACCTCTTGTAGCATTCTACCATATAGCCGCATCTCGGGGAGCGAAGGTCCTGAAAGAGATCCTGGGCAATGACTACAAGGGCATTCTCTGTTCGGACATGTACTCGGCATACAAAGCGTTTCACAAGGGGGTCCGACAATTCTGCTGGGCCCACATCATCAGAGGTATCAAGGGAATCAAGCATGCCTGCAGAAGCCCTGATGCCGTGAGATTCTCCAAGTGGATGCTTGCCGAGACAGGCCGGATGTTTGCCTTGTGGCACGCCTTCAAGGACGGACACCTGGACAGGGAGACCCTTGTCCGCAAATCCGTACCCATACGAAGCCGGATGAGCAAGTGCCTCCAACTGTATTGCTCCAGCTCCGACCCTGATGTGGCAAAGGCGGCGAAGAGCCTGTTGAGGCACTGGCACGGACTGTTCACCTTTCTTGAATACGATGGCGTCGAGCCCACAAACAACTCCGCGGAGAGGGCAGGCCGTCCTGCGGTCCAGTGGCGAAAAATCTGCTTCGGCAATCAATCCGTTGACGGTGAACTCCTTACCGCCCGACTGTTGACAGCCGAAAGATCATGCATCCTTCAGGGAAAGAACCCTTTCCAGTTTCTTCTCGAATCCGTCGTTGCATACCGCAGCGGACTCC
>JAZDHD010000210.1:0-8054 GCA_043806215.1 Pseudomonadota bacterium
TAATAGTGGATTCTGCCCTGCATGACGACCACGTCCCGGCCGGAGAGCCTGCCGAAAACGAGACGCCCCTTGTGGCTTTCAACGGTTGACGTTGGAAAATGAGGGATGCTCTCGTAGGGCACCTCATGGGTTATCGCGACATGTTCACCAACGCCTCCCAGGCCCGTTCCCAGAATGATTCCGGCCGACGGCTCGGCACCGGTTTGTCTGCGCAGGAACTCGGCGGCTTCCTGAACCGATTCATAGACGTTTTCCATGGCGCACTTTTCTCTGCAAGATGAACGGAGTATCATGGATCGGCCCGGTCAAAGTCAAGGATGTTTGCCGGGGACCGGAGAAGAAGAATGAATGAACCACCAAGGCACTAAGTGCTACGCGGCGTAAATACGGTCACGGATTTTTCGCGCTGGGATTGCTTCGTCGCTGCGCTCCTCGCAATGACATCTCGTGGTTGCACGCGGTTTCGGTCACGGCACCACGCTGAACCATGTCATTGCGAGCCCGAGGCTTTGGGAGGACGTGGCAATCTCAAGAGGTTAAGAATGTGCGACCGTATTTGGGCCAAGGAGCACTAAGTGCTTTGTCCCCCGTTCCGCGGGATTGTTCTCCCGGGGTTACTCCTGAGGACTTACGCAAGACAAAGAAGATTATCACAAGAGAGGAGAATCCGTGCCGAAACAGACGCGTACCATTTTTTGCACCGAATCGTCATACTCATATCCCTTATTGATCAAGCAGCTTCTCAATACCTCCATCTACTATGCCCCGGATCAGGAGATTGTGTACCGCGACCTGGTACGGCACACCTATCGCGATCTCTACCGCCGCATCGACCGGCTGGCCCGCGGCCTGGCCGCGCTGGGCACGGGCCCGGGCGACACGGTGGCGGTCCTGGATTGGGATTCCCATCGGTACCTGGAATGCTTTTTCGCCATTCCCATGATGGGGGCAATCCTCCACACGGTGAATGTGCGGCTGTCCCCGGAACAAATCCTCTACACCATGAACCATGCCGAGGATCTCGTGGTTCTGGTCCACGAGGACTTCCTGCCCACACTGGAGGGCATTGCGGACAATCTCGAGACGGTGAAGACCTTTGTACTCATCAAGGACCATGCGGTCGCTCCTGCCACGTCACTCCCGATCTCGGCCGAGTACGAAGAGATGCTCGGTATCGACGGTGAACCGTTCGACTTTCCGGACTTCGACGAAAACTCCCAGGCAACCACGTTCTATACCACCGGAACCACCGGAGACCCAAAGGGCGTGTACTTCAGCCACAGGCAGCTCGTCCTGCACACGCTGGCCGTGGGGTTGGCGGTCGCGGGCTACACTGCCCCCGGGCGCTTCCAATCAGGCGATGTGTACATGCCGCTCACCCCCATGTTCCATGTTCATGCCTGGGGGTTCCCCTACCTTGCCACGCTGATCGGTGCAAAGCAGGTCTATCCCGGCAGGTACGAGCCGTCCGTTGCCTTGAGGCTCATCGACAGGGAGAAAGTGACCTTTTCGCACTGCGTGCCCACGATCCTTCACATGCTCGTCGACCACCCTTCGGCCCGGGAGATCGACCTCAGCGGCTGGAAGGTGAACACGGGAGGTATGGCTCTGCCGAGAGGGTTGGCAAAGAGAATCATGGACATGGGTATCGAGATATTCCATGGGTACGGGATGTCCGAGACTTGTCCGATACTCACCCTCGCGAACCTCAAACCACACATGATGGAATGGGATCAGGAACGGCAACTGGACTACCGGACCAAGACCGGATTCCCTCTTCCCTTGGCCGACTTGAAAGTGGTCGATTCCTCGGGCACACCCGTGCCCCGGGACGGCGTGTCCACCGGCGAGATCGTGGTGAGGACCCCGTACTGCACCCAGGGATACTTCAAGGATCCTGAAAGGTCCGAGGAACTCTGGCGGGGCGGGTACCTCCACACCGGAGACGTGGCTCACATCGACGAGCAGGGATATGTGAGGATCACGGACCGGCTCAAGGACGCGATCAAGACCGGCGGTGAATGGATATCTTCACTCGAACTGGAGAGCCTCATCAGCCGCCATGAAGCGGTGTCCGAGGTCGCGGTGGTCGGGGTGCCCAATGAAAAATGGGGCGAACGCCCCGTGGCGCTGATCGTTCCAAACGAAAATGCCGGAGACAAGATCACCAACGATGAGTTGCGGAATTTTCTCCAGCAATTCGTGAGTCAAGGACGCATCTCCAAGTGGGCCGTACCGGACGAATTCCTTGTCGTTGACGTCATCCCCAAGACCAGCGTGGGCAAAATCGACAAGAAGGCAATAAGGGCACGGGTAGGGCCTTATCGGCACGATGCTTGAGTTAGAAATCCTCCGACAAGCCGGAGAGATCTTTGTCTTTGGTAAACCATTTATCGCCGACATCCTCCGGCCGCGGTGATCGCGGGGCCCTATCGGAGCGACGGGACCGGGTGGGCAGGAAGCCGCTCTCCCCCTGGGACGTACGGCCCGGCCCGTAAATACGGGAATCCTCTTTCGCCGGCGGCTCTTCCGTGACACGCTCCATACCGATTCCGTTGGCACCGTGTGCAAATGGGAGCAGTACCCACATGCGGTTCTCATCTCTCTTCCTCACCGGCAGCAATTGCGCTGCCCGTTTCGGATTCCTTCCGTCATAGAGGAGGAGTCCCTGGTCCGTCATCTCCCATCGGCCTTCGGACGGCCTGAAGAGATTCTCCATCTTCATGGTCCCGTCTTTGCGGAGAGTCATGAGACATTTACCGGTGAAGCGTTTCACCCTGGTGGTCTCCCGGCTGGTCACTCCCCAGCGGAAGAAATCATCGGCACATCTCCATGTGCCCACCACGAAATCCGACATGTCCCCGGCCGCTTCCACCCCGACGATCAACGGCGATCTGGGAATACCCGCTTCGTTGGGGACCACTCCCGCGAGCAGAGGAATCAGGGTGAGGGCGAATATCTGGATGTTCAGCAAGACTCGACCTCCCGGACATCTTTGGGAACTGCATAGTTATAGCAGAGCCCCCCCCTTGGAGTCCACAGGACCGTGGTCACTTCACGGCGTACTTTATGAGCACGAATCCGCCCACCAGGAGAACCACAAAGACTATCGCCAATATATTGAAATACTTGTCTATAAACGATTTGATGGGAGGGCCGAAGTAGTAAATCAGCGCGGCCACGAGAAAGAACCTCGCCGACCTGCTAATGACGGATGCCAAGACAAACACGGGGAAATCGATCTTGAATGCGCCCCCGGCAATGGTGAAGAGCTTGTACGGAATAGGAGTGAAACCGGCTATGCCGACCGCCCACGCGGCATACTTGTTGTACAGTTCACCAACGACCTGCCACTTGTCCATGAGCCCGTAGACCGCAAGAATCCGGTTGCCGACAACCTCCATGAACTCGTAACCGATGAGGTACCCAACCATTCCACCCAGCACGGATCCCACGGAACAGATGGCGGCGAAGGTAAACGCCTTGCGGGGAATGGAGATGGCAAGAGCCAGCAAGAGAACATCCGGCGGAATGGGGAAAAACGATGACTCGGCGAATGCCAGTAAGAACAGCGCAGGGACTGCATAGGGGCTGTACGCCCAGGAGAGAACCCAGTCATATAATCGTCGCATCCACTTCAACGTAACGTCCTACCTTTCGGCAATTCATATGTCGACTGATCCGGCCGGCGCCGGTCACACTAAAATTGATCCAGGTCCGAACCGGAATAGTCCCACCTCGATCCTCTCGTAAGAGACGGGCGTTCGTGACTCGGACCGCTGCCTTGCTTGAATACCTCTTCCACCCCTTGCCCCGAAGCGGCGACCAACCCCGTCCGGGGGTCTATCATGCGCCGCTCGACCGATGTGGGTTCCGGGAATTCCGCCACCGGTTTGCCGTCCAGCACCTTCTTCACAAAACGTCCCCAAATGGGTGCGGCCGCCTTACCGCCGGTTTCACCGTCACCGAGAGACACTTTCTCATCGAACCCAACCCATACGCCACAGGTGTACTCCGGAGTAAAACCCATGAACCAAGCGTCCACATTGTCGTTGGTGGTCCCGGTCTTCCCGGCAATGTCGGGCCGACCCACGATCTTCTTCAGAACCGTGGCGGTTCCTTCCTGTACGACATCCTTGAGCATGGACGTCATGATGTACGCCGTGCCCTCGTCGATGCGCCTCCGGGCCGGCATGAGCCTTCTCAACGACGTCTTCTCTCCGTCGGTTTCCATGAGTGATTCTGCGGAATGGTCATGCGAGACCTTTTGAATACGCAACCGGTCGTCCTCCGCGGGATCGTCCAGAAGTACGGGAGGATCGTTTTGTTCCAAGATCTTTCCGTTTCGGTCAACGATTTTGGTTATGTACACATTCGGCACGAAATAGCCCCGGTTGGGGAAGACGGAATAGGCATTGAGCTGCTCTTCCAGGGAAACCCCGGTGGAACCCAGAGCCAAGGTCAGGTTGTTCACCAGATCGGACTCGTACCCCAACTTGCGCGCGTACGCCTTGGTGTATTCCAAACCGATCTGCTGAAGGATCTTGATGGTGGGAATGTTTCTCGATTTCACCAGGGCATTTCTGAAGGTCACCGGACCGGCGAATCCGCCGCGGTAGTTCTTTGGTCTCCACACCTCGCCCGTGCTCGGTACGGTGAGTTCCAGCGGTGAATCGAGAATGATGTCCGCACAGGTAAACCCCTTATTGAGTGCAGCCGCATAAATAACCGGTTTGAAGGCCGACCCCGCCTGCCTGCGCGATTGAACGGCACGATTGTACTTTGACTCCTCGTAATCGTACCCCCCGAGCATCACCTTGACATAGCCGGACCGGTTCTCTCTCAGCATGAGAGCGGATTGAGCTACGGGCCGCTGCCACGGTTCAAGGATGAAGTAACGCGTCATATCTTCAGTGTAGACCTTGTAATTCTTCATCTGAGGGTCTTGCTTGCCGTACTTGGCCAGGTACATCTCCCGGCGCTTGATATTGGGATCCACAATCCGGACTTCGATGAGATCGCCAACCTGAAACGGCAAATCCCCTTGGGTGAAATTGCGGGTACGCAACTCCAGCCGGGTGAACGGAGTACGGACCCACCAGCCGGGGCTCGGGTCTATCTTGATTTGCCCCACGTACTCACGTTTCCTTCCGTCCCTCACATAGCTCCCCATGCGCACGTCAATGTTCTCGTTGTCTATGTGGGTTACAACGCCTCTCGTGATTTCGCCGAATCGCAGCGGAGCCTTCATTTCATCCGTCTTGTCCTTGAGAAACTCCATTACTCCCTTCACGTTCAGCGTCTGAAGCGGTCCGCGGTATCCCTGCCGTTCCGTCAATTCGCCAAGCCCGTTCTCCATGGATTCCCGCGCAGCCTTGGTCAATTCCAGATCCACCGTTGTGTAGACCTGAAGCCCGCCGCTATAGACCGCCTCCTCTCCATATATCTGCACCAGGTACTTGCGGACATGCTCGACGAACCCGGGCGCTACGGTGCCGTCCGGGTTTTCCGTTTCGACGGTTTCGGGCTTTTCCTTAAGCGCTTCGTCATATTGGGCCTGTGTGATGTAATTGTCTTCCCGCATCCGTCGGAGCACGTAGTGGGCCCTATCGAGAGCCTTACCGTAATTGCGCTTGGGTGAATTCTTGCCGGGAAGCTGTGCCAATCCTCCCAGCATGGCGCATTCGGCTATGCTCAGATCTTGAACGTGCTTGTTGAAATACGTGCGCGCCGCGGCTTCAACTCCGTAGGCACCGCTCCCCATATAGATTTCGTTGAGATAGAGGTAGAGGATGTGCTCCTTGCTCATCGACGCGTCAATCCGCCGCGCCAGAATCATTTCCCGGATCTTCCGTCCGATTTTCTTTTCCGAGGTCAACAGGAAGTTTTTCGCAACCTGCTGGGTAATGGTACTGGCTCCGGAACCAAGCCGGCCTCTTTTCGCCGCCTCTACCACGGCCCGGAGTATGGCCTCTTTGTCCACACCCGGATGGGTCCGGAAGTTCTTGTCCTCGGCTGCGACAAACGCGTTTGTCAGCATATTCGGGATTTCCGCAAACGGCACGACGAATCGGCGCTGTTTGTGGAACTCCTGTATGAGCTCCCCTCTTGCTGCGTAGATCCCGGTGACGATGGGAG
The DNA here is from genome assembly GCA_043806215.1 of Pseudomonadota bacterium. GTDB lineage: Bacteria > Desulfobacterota > Desulfomonilia > Desulfomonilales > Desulfomonilaceae > JAVHLK01. The sequence goes on from JAZDHD010000210.1 coordinate 6,139, forward strand.
GCTCGTAGTTCTTGAGTTTGTCTATGTCGGGCAGGTCCTTGATGAAGAACAGATAGCTTTGCGCCGCCAGTCCCGCGAATCCCGCGGCACAGCCGAACCCTATGAGCAACAGGAGGCGGGCTATGCTATTGAACAGAGACCACCTGTTCCGCTTGCTTTCGACCTTTTCATGCAGGTCCCAGTAGGGGTTGGAACTGTTTCGGCCACCAAGGGACGACGGGTTCAATTGCCTGTCTCCTTCTTCCATTGTCCGGTTCCGAAAGGTATCACGGAACCGACTTCCTGTCTATGGCTATAGACAAATACACCGGTAATTTCAATATAATTAGCCAAAACTCTACATATTTGTTTAAAAACCCCTCTCTCAAGCCGCTTGCCGGGATTCCGTCGCATGGGTCAACGGAGAAATGTCTGGGGAAGAAACAGGGAAATGGCCGGAATGAATGTGACCAAGATAAGACAGCCAAGCAACAGGAGGAGGAAGGGGAGCACTCCCCGGGACACCTCGACGAGGCTCTTGTCGGTAAGCCCCATGGCCACGAAGAGATTCAGGCCGAAGGGAGGCGTCAGGAAGCCGAATTCTATCACCATGACCATGATGATGCCGTAGTGGATGTAATCAATGCCGAATCGGTTAAGGGTCTCCACGAACAGCGGAGAGAGAATGAGCATGGCCGATACGTTCTCCATGACGGTTCCCATGATGAGGAACAGGATATTGACCAGTATCAGGAAGACCCAGCCGCTGTGGACCCGGGACGTGATGAGGTCGGCCATCTGGTGAGGCAGTCTCTCCGCCGTGAGCAGCCAAATGAGCGTCATGGCGCAGGCGAGTATGAACAGCAGGCAGCAGGAGAGAACGGCACCCTGCCTGCAAACTTCCGGAACGCGTGTGATCTTGATCTCCCGATGGATTACGATTTCCACGAACAGTGCATACACCACGCTGACGCCGGCGGCTTCGGTGGGAGTGAACATCCCCGTATAGATGCCTCCCAGTACGATGAATGGAAGCATAAGCCCCCAGACGCCTTCCCGGAGAGTCTTGAAGGTCTGACTCCACGTGGCTCTCTTTTCCGCATACCAGCTGTTCTTATGCGCCATGACCACGGTGTAGACGATAAACACTCCGCCGATGAGCAGTCCCGGAACGATGCCTGCCATGAAAAGCTCGGCCACCGAGACGTTCATCACCATGCAGTAGAGAATCATGGGAATGGACGGAGGAATCACGATTCCCAGGGAGCCTGCCGATGTGACGAGCCCCACGGAAAAGCGATCGTCGTACCCGGCCTTGATGAGTGCGGGAATCATGATGGAACCGATAGCCACTACCGTGGCAGGGCTCGAACCGGAAAGGGCGGCAAAAAACAGGCATGCCAACGTCGCCGCAACGGCGAGGCCTCCGGGACGGGATCCCACGAGGGCGTTGACAATGGCAATGAGGCGTCTGGCCATTGCGCCTTCCGTCATGATACTTCCGGCCAGGATGAAGAACGGAATGGACAGGAGCACCGAGTTGTCCAGCGCGTTGAACAACTGCTGGGGAATGACCATGAGGGAGGTGGACGTATGGACGAAGAGTGCTGCGGCCGTCGTCAGAGCCATCAAAATGGCGATCGGCATGCCGATTACGAGAAGGACGAAGAAACAGAGGATGATGGTTGTTATCATGACTACTCGAGCACGAGGGCCTTATAAGGCTCGTTGCGCCGGAAGCAGGCGAAATGTCTCACAGCGAGGTTAAGGAAACGGCAGCCCATAATCACGGAGAAGAGTGGAATGGGCAAATAGAACCAGTACTTCGGCACCTGCAGGGCGGAGGTCAGTGCCTCGAAACGGTAGAGCTTTGCGGTCTGCTCCCATCCGTACCATGCCACGACGAACATCAACAGGCCCGAGAGGATGTTCACGAT
>JAZDHD010000211.1:0-31727 GCA_043806215.1 Pseudomonadota bacterium
ATTTTCTGGCTGTTCCCGCATCCGGTGCTTGTTTGATACGCGCCCTGAGTTCCTCCTCTGTCACATGTGGACAGGCTTTAGTTATCCTTCCCATTGCTACCTCCCAAAACGAAGGGAATAGATAGCATAAACCGCGAATAAGCGCGAATTAAAATTATATTCTTGACCGCGCATTGGTATTAGCTGGATAGCGCAGATTAGTGGCGGCCTCTAGGGTTATAGAAGTTTTCAATGTCCACGGCTTTGAGAAAATAAGTTCCTTGGGGGAAGAACATCACGTGGAGAAGCTGTCCGGAGACTTGTGCTCCAATCTGGTCAAAGATAAAGTTTCCAAGGGAAAAGATGCCGCAGCTTCCAAGTTGGCACGACAACTTGCCAGATTTGTGGCTGTGACAGCCGATAATCAGCTCAGCGCCACTCCCGTGAAGAGCGGAACCCAGAGCTGTTTCTCGTGGGCCGGGTCGCCCGGAATACTCTCTACCCCAATGAACAAAAGCGAAGATCGGTTTGTCCCTAGGACAGCTTTCCAACTCAACTAGATCGTGTTGGCGTAGGACAGCGTACTTCTCTTTCTCTGAGTTGTCCACGTCTGTGAGTGCCGCAAGTCGAAATCTTCCAAAATCCGTAATGGATCGATTTTCTAGGACGGTGATCCCGCAATTGGTCAAGAGCCGCTTCATTTCAGTGTAGGCTTCATTTCCCTCGTCTCGGTTGTGATTATTTGCAAGATTCACCGCCGTGACGTTCAATGCCTTCAAGGTTTGGACGGTAACATCCGTTTTCATACACAATTTATACAGACCGGGATTCTCGGGGCACTCTTTCGCAACGACTCCTTCCAGATTCACAATCAGCTTCTCTCCGCCGGTCGTGCGAAGAACGTCTTCCACAAGTTTGTGTCTCCCTTTGCTATCCAAAAGAGATTTTTCTACGTATCGCCCGAAAAACGTATCGCCCGCGAACCAGTAATGCTCGGCTGCTTCCACTTGCAATGGCTCGGGGCTATATACCTGAACAATGTAGCTGGTAGTCTTTGCAATTGGATCGGCGAAGTATTCTTGAGAGTTTCGATTCGCCGTCACCGTTGGCCTTGCCCGGAAGATTTCTTTCTGCAAACGCAACTGAAGGTACTGCGCCGCCTTAGAATCCAGATTTTCCGGTTGCTTCAGGGACTTGACGAATTCCGGTTCCGCCATACTCAGGCCCCCGAAGAGTTTCCTGATCTCTCTGCTTCGCCTCCGCTTGGGTGAGGAAATGTGAGAAGTCCGCACTTTGAACCACAAGGACGTCCGAACCTAGAATCGGGGCAATGCTTGCCGCAAAGGAATCCCATTCTTCAGGCTTTGAGTCTATGCGTATAGCAACAGGGAGGACCCTGGAATCGGGGAAATAGTGGGCTATGAAGGGTAGGAGAGCCTGCAGGCCGTGTTCATGAGAGAAAAGTTCCGACTCTGAAACTAGCGGGTTTTGGAGCAACTGCTGAGTCGCTGCCCGATCCGTGTTCACCACTCCCAGGACGGTTCGAAAGTGTTTGCGAGTCACGCAAAAAGGCGTCTTGCTTCGCCTGAAATGGTCGGGGCTGAGGATGACTATTCGGCTGTACTTGCCATTGGAGGCACAATTGAAACCCTCGGCAATGAGGTCAGCGGCAACGAGATGATGCGGAACTGTAATGCCGGTGATTCGGTTGGAGTACGCTGGTACTCTGCTCTTCTCGATTGCCGAGAGAAAGAGATGAGGGTTGTCATATAAAGACGGGAACGACTCCGATGCTTTCACTGAGGCACAGCACGATAATCCGAGCAGAAGTCCCGTAAAGGCCGCATAGAGCTTTGGCATCTATTTCACGACCAATTCTTTGTACCAGAAGCTCTTCGGAGGTAACGTATTTGGGTTGTCGTAAGCTTTGGCTTGCCAGTCTGCATCGGTCAAACGGGCACCAAGGGGGCCGGTAAACTCGTAATGATTAAACGCTACTCCCATAGTCAATCGCGGCGAGTTTTCGTTTCCCACCAGAGCGAGCATGATATAGGGTTCAGCAGTCCCTTCATACAAGATTTGTCCAGTCATCTTGTCCGTGTAGATGTCGGCTACCAGACCTGAACGTCTGTCTTTTCGATCAGTAAAGGGTTCGGCTGCATCTAAGGGTTCGGCCATGTAGTCAAGCGAGTAAGTTCGGAGTGCTTCGTACTCAGCCTCCGTGATCTCGATTCCGAGCAATTCCTTCTCTGCCAACGCTGTGTAGAAGTCCACCTGCTTCTGGAATCGGCTCAATTGACCGTACTCCTCGCGCTCTCTTTCAAGTAGTCCATGCTCTTTGAAGCCCTCACTAGCAAACTGAACCAGCCTTTGCAGTGCATACCAGAATGGCAAATTGGGCTCCACAAATCCCTTTGGAACTGGTGGAGGTTCACCCTCTGGCCCAGGACCTCCGCATTCGGCCTCGGGCTGTTTCTCATAGAGAAGGGTGTCATGCTTTAGTTCCGTGTACGACCCCAGAAAGCTCTCCAACTGCTTCACAGGGAACTGTCGGCTCTGCATATAGAGAGGATACCCCTCACCAAAAAGGGCGGTAAGGTTCCGGATGACATTCAGCGAGGCTGAATTTAGCGAACCGAACCATTCCGGGTCCCTCACCTTTTTAATATCAATAGCAACCGCGTTCAGATGGCCGAAAAAGCCGGACAGGTCGCGTTCCGAGAATGCAGGCTCATATGACTTCAGATACTGAGCACAAGACTCCTTCGCCGCCTTGTCTCCGAAGACCGCGGACATAAACAAGGCTGAAGGCATTGAAGGCAGACGAACATCGGATTTTTCCAGACCTCCTGTGAGGCGACTGAGTATCCACGCGTCAAGAGTGAACCGTTGTCCGAAGATTCGGAATGCCTTTACCCCTTCGAGACGTTGCTCCTTCGTCTGCTGCGCTGTGTCTGGCCCGATACCAACTTCCGACAGAATGCGTGGGGACCGCAATACATTAAACCGGTCAGAAATCTTCTTGAGAGTTTCAGGGTTCAATGCATCTTCAGGATTGAAGCTGTCTTTGCCAAGAGTCTTTGCAACAAAGTCCCTCCACTCAGGGTAGCAGATGTCATCGGACTTGCCCGCATAGAATCCTGTAATCTCCATGATTCTCTGCCACTCTGCTATGATTGGCCCCCCTCCGGCTCTGTCACCTGCCATCAGGTGCATCACCAGAAGAGCATCGGTGATTCCCGGCCCTTTTTCCAAGAAATAACTATTCCTGCCGAGATACATCATTGTCCTGAAATAAGCACGGGTTATCGAAGTGGCCGTGTAATGACTTCTGGGCGTATATTGGGTGTAGTCCGTTTGGAGCGATCCGTTACTTGTATACCTCGCGAAAAGCGGTGATTCTGCCTGTGCTTTGGCTTCATAGATAAGGGCCAGTTCTTGCTCGATTATTTTGAGTGTTTCAGCAGGGAATTTCTTGGAAAATCTTCCTAAGAGCTTCCGTGCATTGGCAAAATTGTCGGTATCGTCGCTCGTGGGCTCGTCTGAATCAGAGACGTGACGTGTGTCTTGCCACCTTGCGTTTTCCATTAGCATAAGGGGAACCGTGAACTGTGCTGCGATGACTTCATAGTGGTCTGCAAGTTTGCCGCTGGACTGGTCTTTGTACCGAAGCGCCGTAGCCTGAATGTTTTGCACGAAAGTGCGCAACATCTCTGCAAGATCGTGCTTCTCCAGCGACTTCAATGAATTTTCGAAGAATTTATGAAATGCGTGCAATACGATGTCCGGCGTGACCAAACGTGCGTTTTCAGGGCTCCGCTTCACGTCGTACACACTCCCCCCGATAGCATCATACATGATGAGCATTTCATCCCAAGGCTTGGCACAGGGGTCCGGTGGATCCCACCGCACAGCACTGGTGGCACTCGCGGGGATCAACAGGAACTTGTTCCTCTCAAGAAATTGCTTCTGCCCTTCGCTCAATTCGATGCCTAGGACATTCATCACTTCTTTGTAGTTCATCGCCTTATCCAAAGTGGTGGCAGAATCCTTGAGTTTCGGCTTCAACAGTGGCTCTTTTGAGGCGGGGACACTAGCGAAAGGAGCGATGGTCACGTCCGGCAGAGTCAGTTCCGAAATACCCTTGGACGAAGAGGGATACCCTTTGGGATCTTCGCACCACGAGTTGCCTGGAATAGCTGTGACAAAAATGATGGAGAGTACCATCAAGAATAGCGCTCGAACTTTGTTCATTGGATTCCGTACCTCACTTCATGCAGCCCGCTGGAAAATAACCAGATTCAGGATGTAGTCCTTGAATTTCGTAGCATCCAGGGGCCCGCGTATCTGGCACGCGGCGTCCCACAGCCAGCTCTCAAGAGCGGCAACGTCGAGTTGTCTTTCAGACCCGTTGCTGTTGTTCCGGCCCGAAAGCCCATTGGAGTTATCCATCGCCTTGTTTCCCCATCACCGAATAGAGTCCCAGAGCAAAGAAGCTTCGCTGCCGGTCAAAGGCCACCGATTGCAGACACGAGATTTCCCCGGCTGCCCACGGTTGTATCGGGTGCCACGGATTGTCCCGACAACCCGATCTCGGGATCCCGCTCCACCCTCTCGAATGCCTAGCCGAGTTCGTTCGGAGACTACGTTATATTACGCTTTAGAAGAGGATTGTCCAGATTTTTGCGGGAAGGATACGCCTTGAACCCACAGCACTCCGTCATTGCTAGACCGAACAAAGGGAGGGCGTGGCAATCCCGGAATATCGGCTTATATCTTGCTCTTCAGGGAGCATGATAGGTCGACGGCAAGGAAAAAAAGTCAAGAAGCAAGACCCAGGAACGCGAGACGATTCTGAGCCCATCTAAGAGAAGAATAAAGGACGCGGTTGTGTTATGGGTTAAAGAGGCATTGGTGCAAGCAACTTGGAGTCAGGCATGATGTCCCGCTCAAGTCCCCCCTCCTGGCCCAAGACGCCACGTCGGCACAGGAGTAATGAGGAAGAAAAGGGCTCGTCCGATGGAGAAATGCAGGCGTTGGTTACAGCGCCGGCCACCAGCCGGCAATAATGCATACGCTCGGTGACATTAATCCGACTGGTTTCGGAGGTCAGGCACAATGAACGACGATTTTCTGGTCAAGAGTCTAATAATTCGCTCCTTCAAGTCAATTGTGGACCAGGAGGTTTCACTGGGCCTTGTCAATGTGTCGCTTGGTGGTTTCATTCTCTTTTCCCTCGCGGTGAACGCCGACTACTCACACTGGCGGGACGAAAGTTCTTCTCGGACGATCCGCAGGAGTTCTTCGTAACGGACGGGCTTGGTGACTACTCTGTCCACCCCCGTCTCTGCAAGATCATCCGGGGAGATGCGCTCGTACCAACCGGTGTGGATGAGAAAAGCCGGCCTGGGGATGCCGTGTTCCTCGCAGTAACGTTTGACGCTTGCACCGATCTCCAATCCGTTCATTCCGTCCATACTCATGTCGCACAGAATCACGTCGAACCGTCTCTTGGAGAATTCGCGCAATCCGGCTGCGCCTCCCAACGCGGTAACGATATCCATCTCCCCTTCTTCAAAATACATTTCCATTGACTTAAGAATGTTGATTTCGTCGTCGATGAGCAAGAGCTTGATCTTGTGGTCGGTCCCAACAACGCCGGATTCTTCCGGCAGTTTTTCGGGCGCCTTTGCCGAGGGCAAGACAACCGTAAAGGCCGAGCCTCGTCCGACGGTGCTTTCCACCGTGATGTCCCCGTGATGTTTCTTCACCAGTCCGTAACTGGACGAAAGCCCCAGGCCGCTGCTCTTGGAACCTTTTGTGGTAAAGAAAGGCTCGAAGACACGTTGAAGATGTTCCTTGGCTATTCCTTGGCCCGTATCCGCGACGGTGAGATAGACCCTTCCATTGTCGGAGCAAGAAGAAACACTCAGTTGCCCCCCATTGGGCATCGCATCGAACGCATTCTTCATGAGATTGACCACGACCTCGTAAATCTCGGACGACCTTCCATAAACAAAGGAACCATCGGGGATGCTCACCTTCACATCATAGCTGGGCGCGTCCGGAAGGTTTCCCCACAAGGTCCTGGTCAGTTCCACGGCTTCCCCGACAACCTCGCCTATGTCGAAACCGGTCGCCTCGAGCGCTTCCTCGTTGCCCGCATGGGTGAAATCCCGGATGCGTCTGACAATGTCCGTTCCCCGGTCGCACGAACGGAGAATCGTGACGACCGGTTCCCGGCACTGTCCCGTTTTTCCGGAATCCAGGCGGGACAACGCCGCCTGTGCGGCTCCCATGATCATCTGGAGAAGATTGTTGAAGTTGTGGGCCACGCCGGTTGCCATCTCTCCCACGGCAGTCAATCTCTCCGACCTGATCAACGTTTCTTCGAGCTTACGCCGGATGCTGAGGTCCCTGGCAACACTCAAGGCCGCGGGCTTGCCGTGATAGGTGACGCGTCGGGAACGGATTTCGAACGGAATCGGTTGCCCTTGTCTGTTGACGAAGTCAAGCTCAAACTGGACCGTCTCGCCTTGTCTTACGTCGTCCAGCACGTCGGCCACGATCTGGAGCTGGTCGGGCTTCACCAGGTGCCTGATCGGCATTTGGAGGAGCTGATCCCGCCGGTACTGCGTGAGCTGGCAGGCCCCCTCGTTCACTTCCACCAGATTACCCTGATAATCATTTATGAAAACCGGATCGCTCACGCTTTCGAACAATTCCTTGTACCTGGAGAATTCTTCGAGTTGTTTCCGTTCCGTAATATCACGCACGAGTATGGCGACGCATTGCCTGCCGCCATATTCCACGGGGGTACCCGTGACCTCGGTATCGACGACGGTGCCGTCCTTCTTGACGTATCTGCGCTCTTGAACACGCACGATTCCGGTATCCACCGCCTTTTGAATGTTGTGCCGGATATCTTCTCCTTGGCTTTCTACGATGTCGTCCACCCGCATGGCGAGCAATTCGCCTCGCGAATACCCCAGCCAGGTAATGGTAAAAGGATTACAGTCCAGGATCTTCCGGGTTTCGGCGTCGACAATGTAAATGGCTTCGGGAGCGTTCTCAAAGACTGCACGAAAGTTCTTTTCGGTCCTGGTGACCAGGTCCAGTGCACGCTCGAATTCGGCATTGGCCTCCTTGAGCAGATTGGTGAGGATGTCGGCCTTACGCTCGAAAATCTCCAGGAGATTTTCCAGTTCGTCGACTCTGGCCTTCAGCAGCTTGATTTCGTGCACGTGTCACACTCCGATGATTGACACGGTCGCTGTCTCATTGTGGAATAAACTGGGGCCCCCGGCCCGCAGACGGCAGTATTCACCGTAGGTGTAGAACCCGATTAACGGCAGTCGTTTATTCAGAGTGCGGTAAAGGACTTCCGTCTCCTCCTTGGTCCGTCTCCCAAGGACAATTCTCCGTGCCATGCAGGAATAGAAGAACACCATCCGGGGCCGCGCGGCGCCGAGACCCGCCAGAGCCCTGCGCACGGCTTCTTCCGTCGCCTTGAGTATGGAATCGTTGTCGCCGCAGGTCAAGCGCACGGCCGCACCCTCGGGGATTTCCCCGGCAAACGAGATGGAACCCTCTTCGCGGCTGACGGACATTGTCGCGCGGATCAAATGATACTCTTCTTCCCCGGGTGCGCCGGGTTTGCTGACGATACCCAGAGGATACTCAACCCCCACCGCCGGCAATTTGTCCGCATGTCTTCCCAAGAATCGTTTGAAGACGTCCAGCGCCGGCTCGCCGTTCAGTTCGTAGACGACGTTCGCGCGGGCACGGGTAACGATCTTCACGGTGCCGACCGGCGACCATCCGCTGCTCACCCCTGTTCCAACCGTAAAATCACCGGTAAATCCTATGGCCGTCACGGAATCGGTGAGCACGCGCGGGCCGTGAAACTGCCAAGTCTGCCGGAAGCGGCCGGCATCTCCGGCCGTGCCGCCTGCAATGGGAACATCCTCCCCCAGGACCGAGGCAATACCGCGAAGAATGGCGCAACCGTTTCCCGTAAGTCCGTCGGAGAAGATCTGAACATACGAGACTTCCGGCGGAAGCTTCACTGCAATCCGCCTGCCTGCTTCGAGAGGATCCTTGCCCAGCCCTTGCGCCGACACGACGTGAAACTGGATCTGATCGGTCACCACCCCGGCGAGGACGGCGGAATCCGTTCCGAAACCACCTGTGGAAATCTCCCCGTCGGTGGTACATCCCACCACCGCATCTGTCCCAACCGCTTCATGAACTCCCAAGAGAAGGTCGCCGATTCCGCCGGAGGGAACGGCAAACAACCAGCAGGCCGTAGGTCTTCCACCCAGATGGAGTACAAGGCCCTCTCCCAAACGTTTGCCCACTTCTTTGGTGAAAGGCTTTCCGGAACTCACCGTTGCTGCTTCGAACATAGGAATCTTCTCCCACGATCTTTCTTTCACCCTGTACCACAAATCCTCATCTTCTTGTCGCACTGCGAAGATTTATACGGCTGATAATTCTGCGAGAAACACGGAAAGACCGAAATGATGTTACTCTCTGCAATTGAAGGGAGTCAAGAGAAAATGGGTGCGGATGGGGAGCTTTCATTGTCTCTGGAGGAATTGGGGTGCTACGCAACAATAAGATGTGTTATTGCTTCGCCTGGCTTGATTTATCGGTGCGACCAAACTAGAGTGACATGAAGAATATACACGGTTACCACAAACGGTGTCGTGTACCCGCAGAGTGAGCAAATGAGACCCTCGTAGACCACGTCACAGGCACGCGATCCTCGGACTACGACATTGCTGAATCCGATGCACTCCGTACTCTTCATACCGACGTCAGGGTCCTGCAATGAGGCATGTATGGCAATTGCCACAGATTTGATCCGAAATGCAGAAGTCTCGGTCGGTCTCGGGCCGTTCATTCCCGGCCCCCGCTTGTAGAGCGGACGTTAGCAGCATTCCGCTGTTCACGCCCCGGGAGCCGGCTCCGAAACATTGGTCGTTCGTTTTCCGACATTAGGCATAACGTCTCGGGACAACTGAAATGAAGTGAGATCCCAGGGAGAACGTTCATGGGTCGAGGTCGAATCCTTGCGATCGACGACGAGCAGAATATCAGACGACTCCTTCGAGACGAGCTGGGAGTCGAGGGCTTTTTCGTGGAGACCGCGAGTTCCGGTAAAGAAGGGCTCGAGAAGCTGAACGGCACGAGCTTTGACGTTGTTCTCCTCGATATTAAGCTTCCCGACCTGAACGGCATCGAGGTCCTCCGCAAGATAAGTCCCAGGATTCCTCCACCTGAAGTCGTCATGATCACGGGCTACGGAGACATTCACACAGCGGTCCAATCCATGAAGCTCGGGGCGCGGGACTATATTACAAAACCCTTTAAACTCAGCGAGTTGTTGGCTCTGATCAGCCAAATCATGGATGACAACGGCAAGTCCCGTTATCCAAAGCCGGGAGCAACGGACGTTCATACCGGATGCGACACGGGCATTGTGGTGTGCCGGAGCCCGAAGATGCAGCAGATCTACGGTCTTGTGGACAAGGTCGCGGCCACGGACGTTACCATTCTTATTCAAGGCGAGACCGGCGTAGGAAAAGACGTACTTGCACGGCGGATCTACGCGCAAAGTCCGAGAAACGACAAGCCCTTTGTTGTCGTGGACTGTGGACTGCTCAGTGAAAACCTTGCCGAAAGCGAACTCTACGGCCACAACAAGGGAGCCTTTTCCGGTGCTAAGCAGCATAAGAAAGGGCTCGTTGAAGAAGCCGAGGGAGGGACGATCTTCTTCGACGAGATCGGAAACATCGGCCTGGAACTTCAGAAGAAGTTCCTGCGGTTTCTCGAGACGAAAAACTTCCGGCGGCTGGGAGAGACCAGGGAACGCCAAGCCGATACGCGCATCGTTCTTGCCACGAACATGAACCTGGCGGACGCGGTTCAACGGGGAAATCTCAGAAAAGACTTGTTGTACCGGATGGATGTAATCTGCGTCAACATTCCGCCGCTAAGAGAGCACCCGGAAGACGTGCCCCACCTGGCCAATCACTTCCTCGCCGAGCATGCTCTGAACGACGGTCCTATGCAACTATCCGGAAATGCTATGAATGTCCTCACTGCTTATCCGTGGCCGGGCAACGTCAGAGAATTGCGGTCCGTCATCGTCAAGGCAATGATTTTTGCGCAATCCAGGGTGATCGGTCCGGAAGATCTCCCTTCGCACGTAGTCTCCGAGAAGAAGTGCATTCAGGGCGACCCCAAGAGCCTCGAAGACCTGGAAAAGGACCACATCATGAACGTGCTCGAGGAGACGGGGGGCAACCAGAGCCGGGCGGCCGAGATCCTGGGAATCAACAGAAAAACGCTGTACAAGAAAATCCACAAGTATCAGCTCCTCGCTTAATCCATCCTCCATCCGGAAGTGAGGCCGGTTGTCCCATTCCGCCCCACCGGCAAAGATTCACATTACCCCGTATCATATCAATACGTTATCGGTGATCCCAATAGTTCATCGAGGTTCCTCTTGCCGCGTTGGACAGTGAATGCCGAAGGTGCTTGGGTATCGAGGCGTCACGGAGGCAGATCCATCACTTTGTTTCTGTCAGACGGCAGTGAGGCTATCAGTTTGTTTTTACAAAGGTAACTCGTCAGTTCGGGTGTCAGGGAACATGTGTTCGGGCACTTGATCCGCTGCGAGGCATGGACCTTGCTATACATGTGATCCGGAAGTAATGGGCCGGTGCATTTATTTGCCCACAACCTGTTCCCGGCTGAGTTTGACTCTTTGTGAATCCCGGTTTCCCGTGTCGGCTTCAACACTGGGATTTTCCATGGAGTCTCAGGGGTCCATCTGTGAGGTTATGTCCGATTATTTCCGGCTGCCAAGACGACGGTCCGTAGGGAGTGAAGAGCTGAGGGCCGCACCATGGTGCGTCCGACATTGACCGGAGTCTTACGGCATTTTCTTTGATATCGGCGATGAAAGGGGGCTGGTACGACTCAATTCGTTTCGGGGAGAAGCTTTGTGGGGAAGACTTGATGAGACGAGGGCATCTCGGTGGAGTCGAGCTTCACGTGAGCTGTCCTCCTCTCCAAACCAACCGTCACGGCAAACAACGAGAGGAGTTGAAGAATATGTCGGATAAGCCCTCAAAGGTTTGGTACGCTGCCGCAAATGCTACCAACTGGACCGAGAGCACCATCGCCAAGGCCAAGGATCTGTTCTACCTGGCCGGACTTGACAAATGCATCGAGAAGGACGACAGCGTTGCAATAAAGGTTCATTGCGGTGAGTACAATAGGACTCACTGTCTGAGGCCCGAGTTCGTGGCCGCCATCGTGGAAGAGGTGAAGGCTTGTGGAGGAAGACCCTTTGTCACCGATACCACAACGCTTACCTACCATCTGTTCAACAACCGCTGCACGGGTCAGATGCTGGTCGAGGGAGCCAATCGTCACGGATTGAACTTCGCCAGCCTGCAGGCACCCTTTATCGTTGCCGACGGTTTCTTTGGTGAGGACGACCTGAGGATCGAGTTGCCCGAGGGCAACATTCTCAAGGAGACCTATATCGGCCGCGGGCTCTATGAGGCGGATGCAGTCATCAACCTGGCCCACGCAAAGGGTCACCCGATCACTGCGTTTGGCGGTTGTATCAAGAACTTCGGGATCGGCGCTCAGTCCAAGAGAGGCAAGTATCAGACACACTTGGCCTTCTGGGGCGACCCGGAAGATGCAATCGGGTATCCCAAGGTCAACAAGGAAGGATGCAAGGGCACCGAATGCCCCTACGCGAAGATGTGCGAAGACAGTTGCCCCGACAAGGCGATCACCGTCGAGCCGGAAGGCGTGGTTCTCGACTATGAGAAGTGCGCACTGTGCTATTCCTGCCAAGTGACGTGCATGTTTACCGGAATGGAAGGTATCGGATTCCGCGACGATTACTTCCCTCTGGCCCAGATTGCAATGTCCGACGCGGCCCTCGGCTGCATCAAGACCTTCAAACCCGGCAAGGTGGGCTTCATGGCGTATGCCGTGGACATTTGCCCCGAATGTGACTGCTTCCCGTGGGGCGGACTACCCGTAGCGGGCGATGTGGGCGTGTTTGCTTCAAAGGACATAGTAGCCATCGATACCGCTGTTTGCGACATGATTGACAAGGCCGGCATATATCCGGGCTCGCGTGCCGAAGAACTCGGCCTGAAGCCGGGAGAAGACAAGTTCAAGGCGGTTAACGCATTCACCCCCAGGATCCAGCTCAAGGCGGCCGAAAAGATCGGCATGGGCACCATGAACTATGAACTCATCGAGTATGAGCCCGAGCTGAACCCGGAAAACATCGCAAAATGGCAAATCCGGAAGACCCCTATGACGGTGCACCCGATGCGACAGGTCTTCGAACGTCATCACGTCGCACGAGAGTTCCCGTTCAATAGGGAGGACCTCGGAGGCTGGCTCGCTAAATGGAAGGATTTTGATCCCACCGCGTGATCACTCTCCTGTCAACCACACTGAATCAGGGGCGATCGTGAGTGTCGTCCCCTGATTTTCCCCCTGAAAAGGGGGAGACAGCCGGAGGCAATGGCGCTCCGCTATCCGGAAGGGCGCAGCTTGCCCTCCGCACCGAAATGAGATGGACCATCATGGCCAACGTATATTGGATCAAAGGCCGGGCACGGAGCATTTACCAAAGCGCGGTTTCCAAAATCGGGCGACTCCTGGAACTTCCCGAATTCGCGAGGCTCTTGGTCCCGGAAGAAAGCCTGGCTCTCAAGATCAACCTGAGCGAACTGGGGTACTCTCATTACCTGCCGCCCGTGCTTGTGGCAACACTGTTCGAAAACCTGAGATCGCGAGGGATCCGCCCGGTCGTCACCGATTCGGGCTCACTGTTCAAAGGGTCCCGGTTCAACGGCTTCGATTGGACGAATACGGCTTTGGTTACCGGATTTAGTCCCGGTGAGACGTTCCACAACCAGGTGCTGCTTGCAGGCGGGTATACCAACGAAGAAGGAAGATTTTTCGAGTCTGAGGGCGAGCACCTGGGTGGAGTGGAATTGGGCAGCCTGCTCACCGATACGGGCAATCTTGCAGTCCTCTCTCATGTAACCGCTCACCCGCTTCTCGGACTTTGCGGTGCCATGTGCAATCTGGGTATGGGGTTGCTGACAATGACCGGAAAATCCAGGATACACTCCTTCATCGAAATTGAGTACGATGAGGAGAAATGCAACAATTGCTTGGCGTGTCTCCCTTACTGCCCGACCGGCGCCATACAAGCGGCCGATCCCAAAATCTCCTTTCATCGGGACATCTGCACCGGTTGTCTCGGGTGCTTCATGACCTGCCCCGAGAGCGCTTTTCGTGTGAAGCCGGAGGGAATACAAGATTTTCAGGAGTCCGTCGTCGAGGCCGCTCATACGGCCGTCCACCACCTGAGAGGCGGGGCGTTCTTTATCAACTTTCTCACGTCGGTAACACCACAGACGGATGAATACCCATTTTCCGACGTGCCGTTTATCCCGGATTTGGGAATCCTCGCTTCCGAGGACCCGGTTGCAGTGGATTGGGTTACCTACCAGATGATAACCCGCAGTCCCGGTGTTCCCGGGTCGATTGCCGACACGTTGAACGTCTTGGACAAGGGACGGGACAAGCTGCTTGCCGTGACGGGGCAAGATCCCACACACTGGATTCAGTACGCGGAAACCATGAACCTGGGAAGCAGGGAATGCAGTTTTCTGGCGGGCAGTTGAGGCCGAGTTTCACGTACGGAAGGGCACAACGAACCACTTAATGAGGGAGGCGCACTTTGACACACCATGACACCCCTATGGCTCACGAGCATTCCGGAGGACACCACCACGGTCCCATCCGTGACGCCATGGCCAACATCAATTACAAGATAGCCATTATTAGCGGTAAGGGCGGCGTGGGCAAGACAAGCGTGGTTGTCAACCTTGCCGCGGCCCTCAAGACCAGGGGCATGGAGGTGGGGATCTTCGATGCCGACGTCCACGGGCCCAGTGTGCCGAAAATGGTCGGGATCAGAACCGAAATGAGGGACATCCTTCACGGGAGCCACGGCATCGACCCGGTTGTGACGAAACACGGCCTTAAGGTCATGTCCGTAGCCCTGATCTGGCCGACCGACATGACGCCCATTATGTGGCGCGGGCAGTACAAGGCCCGGGTTCTCCGGCAGTTCATGAGCTCGGTCAAATGGCACGAACTTGATTTCCTCTTCGTTGATTTGCCTCCGGGTACGGGCGACGAGCCCATCACCATCATGAAATCGGTGCCCGGTCTTGACGGAATGGTGGTCGTGACCACACCGCAGGAGATCTCGACCATCGTTTGCAGCAAGGCCATCAATGCGGCAAAAGAGCTCAATGCACCGGTCATTGGCCTCATCGAGAACATGAATTCGTACACGTGCCCGGATTGCGGGAGACAGGAATATTTCTTCGGCAAGGACAGAGGAGCCAGGCTGGCCAGGACTTTCAAGATTCCTTTCCTGGGAGGCATACCCCTGGACGGCCAATGTTCCGACGCGGCAGACAGCGGCATCCCCATCATATTCAAGGAGCCGGAATCACTGACCGCTCAGGCAATGTTCAAAATAGCCGATGAGATATTGAAGCGGCTTCCGCCCAGGGAAAAGGTTGTGGTCAAGCATCGTGAATGGGAGGAAGGAAGAGACCACCACAAGAAATAGGGCATTCCGGGGACATAACCCAATTTCGACCCGTGACGGCGGGGAGAAACTTCGGATTGTGTCCCCGGAATTGCGAGAACTTGGCACGAAGCGCCTCATGGGGCTCCCGGGCCGAAATCGCCGAAAATAGGCAACCCATCGATACTGAGAGACTAAGGAGTAGAATATGGCTGAAGTACAAAGACCTCCGGTTGCAGGTAAAGGTCCCGCGTTCATGAGGGAGACCCTGGCCGTCCTCAAGGATGTCGCCGGCAACCTGAACGGATTTCCCGCCGCATCCGCGGAACGAATCAAATCAACGCTGGAAGCCAAAGCCGAGGATATCGAGCCACTGTTGAGCAGGGCATACATGAAGACCGTCAAGGCCGGAGAGACTGCCTATGACTGCAAGGTCCTGGCCGAAGGGCTTCAACAGTGCGTTCAGGCCGGCAATGAAAGCGATGCCATGGAGAGCCTCGGCAAACTCGAGGGGCACCTGGACGGGCTTATCCACAAAGTAAAGACCTTCGTGGTGAGAATGACCTAACGAGGAGCCGCTCATGCCTTCGACCGATTTGCCGGAACATCTCGCTCCCATTCTCCAAGTGATTTGGGACAACGGAGGTACCGACTGTTCAGGTTCGTGTCATCACCGCAAACCGGGCGAGTACCATTGTCACGTCATTGGCCGGGAACTGAAGATCTCTTCCTCGGGAGTCAAGAAGAGGATTCTCGAACTCCTTCGATTGGGCATGTTGGAGCGCAACCGTTTGGAACGCGAAGGATCTTTTCCGGTAACGAAATTCACGGTTACGGATCAAGGGAAACTCGCGTTGCTTTCATCGAGCAAAGATTCTCATCACTAAGGGGTTTCATTAATGGCCCATCCCATGCACCAATCTGTCGTAGATATGATCAACAATGCTACCCGGTTGATGGACGACCTGTTACGAGGCCGGATCGATCTGGATGAGTACGCGGAACAACTGGGCCTTCTGAACGCCGACGGAATCCTGGAACAGCACAAGGAAGACTTCATGAAGGACGCCGGCTTGGTCTACTACCTGGACGCACTCATGCTGTTGTCCTCGCTGCAACACGAGCTGGACTTCCAGGTCGCCGAATATGGGGCGAATGTGGCGCAGGAAGACCTTCGCAACCTGCAGGAGTTGATGGCCAAGTTTCCCGGTAACTAGGAGGAAGCTCCACGCAGGATGTGCCGGAGGATGGTCCAACGAAAGGGAGCAAAGGGACGCGTTCATTTCCTTGATGGCGGGCAATGGGAGTACGTCTCCGCCGGCCTGCCGGGAAATGGACTGCATAAATTTAGGAAAGGAGGGACTGAATGAAACTTGAAGGCAAAACAGCCATTGTCACCGGTGGAGCCAGGGGCAACGGCTTTGCCGCAGCAAAACTCATGGCGGAAGAAGGCGCGGACATTGTCATCGCGGACATCTGCGCAGACATGGAAACCATACCATACCCGATGTCGACGCCCGAGACCATGGCCGATGCCGTCAAGAGCATCGAGCAACTCGGGAGAAAGGCCATCGGTATCAAGTGCGACGTCCGTAAGGCCGCCGACGTGGAGGCAATGGTCGATCAGGCCATGGAAGTCTTCGGGAAGATCGATATTCTCGTCAACAATGCGGGAAACTCCTCGATGATGGCCGTGGCCGACATGAGCGAGCAGGAATGGGATGAGGTGCTCGACACGCATCTCAAAGGAACGTTCCTTTGCTGCAAGTATGTGGTTCCCAAGATGATAGACGCACACTACGGCAAGATAGTGAGCATATCATCGGTGGGCGGACATCGGGGATTCGGAATGGGAGCCCACTACTGCGCGGCGAAGCACGGGATCATCGGATTGACCAAGGCTCTCAGCATGGAAACGGCCGATCATAATATCAACGTCAATGTGGTCTGCCCCGGAACGGTTTGGACTCCCATGATGCAGGGGGTGGCGAACTTCTTCGGCATGGAGGAAGAAGAAGCCAAGGAAGCCTTTCTTGCCGGCCATTCCTTCAAAGACCGTGAGATTATGCCCGAAGATATAGGCCGTGCAGTCCTCTGGCTGGCAACCGAAGACACGCGTTGCATCACCGGTCAGAGCATCCTCGTCGACGCGGGATGGACCGCACGGGCCCCATAGGAACATTCACGGCTCGATCTGTTCACAAGCCGCGACGCATCATGAAGGACCTCGGCATCGACGGGCACCCACAGGGGGGTGCCCCTACGAATCAGCACCGTAGGGCGGCCTATGCCCGCCGGCTCCCCGGCGAAAAACGAGGTTGCATGTCGGAGGTCTCATATGAAGACCCCGCAAAACGCGGGGAATGAGTGGGGAGACCGATTTCCCCCCAACCACCCATACGTGAGCCGGGCAGGTATGCTCCGTGCCGGTCACCTTCATGGGAATACAAAGAAAGGAGGCGATTCCAGTGCAGGATCAGGTCATAGTGGAAGATGTTCTCTCGGAAGAGACAAAGGAAGAGTGTACTGAAGCTCCCGCCGTTCTCGAGGAAATCACCATGGAAGAAATGGCGGTAGACGGCATTTGCGGGATCTATTAATTCCGCTCATCGGCCGGCTCCCGGCGCGCCAATCCGCGAGCCGGCCCTTTTCGAGGATGAGCTTATGCAACCGGAATCTATGTATCGACTGTGGGACGGAGTTCAGGTTCGGCGGGAGAAATTCGGTCTGCTCTTCTACGATTACCGGGGACCGAAATTGTATTTCCTCCCTTCAAAGGATCTCCTGGCACCGGACTTCTTCAAAGGACGGCAAACTGCCCGGGATCTCGTCGAGTCCATCCGCACCCGCAAAGGTCTTCCGGAGAAGATGGTTCGTGAGCGGGTGAGTGAAATCTTGGAAATGCTCCAGGCGAAGGAACTGATCCATGAGCAATCAATATGTTGAAATGGGGCTTTCCGCACCGGTAAACGTAACTTGGGAAGTAACCTACGAATGCAATCTTTCGTGTGTCCACTGCCTTTCCGACTCGGGGAAAAAGAGACCCGGAGAACTGACCACGGAGCAGTGTTTTCGCGTTATAGATCAAATGGCTGCAAACAGCGTCTTTCAGTTCAGCATCGGGGGAGGGGAACCGTTTGTTCGGGAAGATTTTCTCGACCTGATGGAATATGCACACGAAAAGGGCATACTGACGTGTATCAGCACCAATGGAACGCTCATTGACGACGAGACGGCCAAACGCCTCGATCACAAGCTGGTGTACATCCAGGTGAGCTTGGAGGGAGCTTCTGCGGCAACCAATGATCTCATCAGGGGAACGGGGAGTTTCCGCCGGGCCGTGAGAGCGCTGGAGTGCCTTAAGAAGAGGGAGATCGAGGTCAGCATCAATACCGTGCTCACACGATACAGTTTCCCTGAACTCGATGCACTGGGAACTCTGGCGGGGGCCCTGGGAGCCAAATTCCGGGTATCTCGATTCAGGCCTTCAGGGAGAGGTAAAGCCGGCTGGTCCAAGCTCAATGTTTCCAAGGAGCAACTCCTGGCGTTTTCCGATTGGCTGAGCGGTCATCACGGAGTATCCACGGGCGATTCCTTCTTCTCCGTGTCCCATGAGGACCGGAGAGGCCTGGGACTGAACATGTGCGGAGCCTGTAAGCTCACCTGCTGCGTGTCGCCCCAGGGGTATGTATATCCCTGCGCATTTCTCCAAGAACCCGAGTTTTGTGCAGGCATTCTGCCCGAGGATTCATTGTCGTCGATCTGGTCGGACTCGCCCATATTCCATTCCTTTCGCGAACTCGAAATCAAGTCCTGCGAAACCTGCCAAAGGTTCGACTTCTGTCACGGCGGATGTCCCGCAATAGCCTACCACACTCAGAAGCGGTTGGGAGTTCCGGACCCGGGATGCCTGGCCAACTGTGTGAAGGTGAAGATTCCTTCCATGGGTGCGGCGTGATGACGCAATTCGCCTGCAACGGATCCTTCAGGCTCAAACCGGGTGTTCGCCTTATCGGCGAAGCCGGGGGAGGAATAGTTCTCAGGGATTCCCCGTTGAGGGCGTTGCGTGTCAACAGGGCGGGGTTTGCCGTTCTGGAACGTTGTCGGGAAGGATTTTCCTTTGGGGAACACGGCGACATTGAAGCCGGAGAGCGGGGGAAGTCGCTTGCAGCCCTTCTTGACCGGCTTTGCCAAACAGGTCTTGTGGAGTGGCTCCCGCCCGCAAACCATGACGAACCTTTCGTAACCGTTGTGACGGCAGTATACAATCGGGCCCGTGAAATCGGCGCATGTTTGGAGTCATTGCTCTCATTGGACTACCCTGCGGACAAACTCGAGATCATCGTTGTCGATGACGGATCTTGTGACGACACATGCGGCGTGGTATCCGGTTATGACGTGAAACTGATTTCCCTGCCCGAGAACCGGGGCCAGTCCGCTGCGCGAAATCAAGGGGTGAGAGAAGCTCGCGGGGAAATCGTCGCCTTTACGGACAGCGACTGCATTGCCGGTCCCCGGTGGCTCAAGGATCTGCTGCCATACTTTGCGGACGGCCGTAACGTCCTCGTAGGAGGCTATGTTGCATCATACTACCGTGAGAGCCTCCTGGACAGGTACGAAGAAGTCAATTCGCCGCTGAATATGGGCGAGGAAACGGTATTCGGCGCCGGTGCGGAGTCTGATTTCTACGTGCCCACGTGCAACATGCTGGTGAGAAAAGACGCATACGTTCAGGTCGGCGGCCTCGACGAGGAGATGAGGGTCGGAGAAGACGTCGATCTGTGCTGGAGGTTGAAAGAACATGGTCACAGGCTCGTGTACGTGCCAAAGGGCGTCGTGAGCCACAAGCACAGAAACCGTTTTCTTCAAGGCTTCATGAGACGATTTCAGTACGGCGAATCCGAGCCGGTACTCTATTTGAACCACGCCTCAATCACCAAACGCTACCCGCGGCAGCCTCTGGGAATGGCCTTGCTCGTTTGCTGCATAGCCGCACTGCTGACGCAACAGATCCTCTTCATTCCCGCAATTGTCCTCATTCCGCTTGTTGAATCCTTGTTCAGAAAGATCCGGTACGAACGACGGATGAATGTGGCGCTCACCTTTAGGCAAGTACTGAGGGCCACGTTGGAGAAACATTATCAATTGTCTCTTCATCTCTGCCGTCATGTCGTCCGCTACTATTTACTGCTTATGGGACTCCTTGTTATACTCTTTCCGCAGACGGCCTGCGCCGTTGCCGGACTGATACTGCTTCCTTCATTGGCGCAGTACCTCGGGAAAAAGCCTCGGCTCAACTTTGGAATTTTTTTGCTTTTCTTTCTTGCCGAGCAGGCTTTCTACCAGGCCGGAGTGTTTCGCTCCTGTGTGAATCTGCGGAGTTTCAGGCCCTATCGTCTCGTGTTTTCCGACGTCCGCAGGCCGGCCGGCAGTACCATGATATCAAGGCCTCAAGGCCTTAATTGACACGTAACTGAGTCCTCGCTTTTCCACGGTGATCGAGAATGAATTCCAACAATGACACTCTGCATTCGAAGCGTGACCGGCTGCACCGCATCCTGCGGGACATGGGGCGGGTTTTGGCGGCCTTTTCCGGCGGCGTGGACAGCACTTTGTTGCTCAAAGCGGCCAAGGACGTTCTCGGGGACAACGTGCAGGCGGTCACCGCCCTGTCTCCCACCATGGCACGCCGTGAGCGGGGCGAAGCGGAAGAGATTGCCAAGCTCCTGGCTGCGGAACACCTCACCGTGGAAACCGACGAGATGACGCTTCCGGAATTCGTGCAGAACTCGCCGGAAAGGTGCTACGTTTGCAAGAAGAGGAGGTTCGGCGGTCTTGTGGAGTTGGCCCGGGCACGCGGGATCCCCTACGTGGTGGATGGAGAAAACGCGGATGATGCAGACGATTTCAGGCCGGGAACCAGGGCAAGCCGCGAACTGGGCGTGAGAAGTCCCTTGAGGGAAGCCGGGCTGAGCAAGAGAGAGGTCCGGATGCTCTCCAAGGAACTGGACCTTCCCACCTGGAACAGACCGGCGTACGCGTGTCTGGCGAGCCGAATTCCATATGATTCTCCGATTACCGTGGAGAAGCTTCGGCAAGTCGACGACGCTGAAGAGATTTTGAGGCGCCTGGTGCCGGGAACCGTCGTACGGGTGAGGCATTATGGGGACACTGCCCGGATTGAAATCGAGCCCGATTCCATGCCGCATAGTGTAGAGAACGGAGTCCGAGATGAAATCGTAAGAGGT
Source organism: Pseudomonadota bacterium (assembly GCA_043806215.1). Taxonomy (GTDB): domain Bacteria; phylum Desulfobacterota; class Desulfomonilia; order Desulfomonilales; family Desulfomonilaceae; genus JAVHLK01. The sequence goes on from JAZDHD010000211.1 coordinate 20,896, forward strand.
TTCAAACAATTAGGTTTTTCTTATGTAACTCTTGATCTGGAGGGCTATGTCATGGGGAGCCTTAACCGGGTCATCGATACAGGGAAGTGAACACATGGACGCAAAACAATTGAGAGGCTTACTCGAGCAAGTCCAACGCGGCGAGGTAGATCTGGACGGGGCCATGCACCGGTTGAAGAAGTTGCCCTTTGACGATCTGGGGTACGCCAAAGTGGATCAGCATCGCTGCATGAGGCAGGGGGTTCCCGAGGTGGTCTACTGTGAGGGGAAAACTATCCCGCAAATCAAGGGGATCGTGAAAAGGATTGCGGAGCATCACAGCAATATTCTCGCGTCACGGGCAAGCCGGGCCGTATATGAAGCCGTGCGCGAGGAAGTGCAAGAGTGCCGTTACCACGAATTGGCACGCATGGTGGTAATCAATCCCAGAGAAGTCGAACAAATCGGCAACATTGTCGTGGTGACCGCCGGCACGTCGGACATTCCCGTGGCGGATGAGGCGGCGATTACGGCCGAAACTCTCGGGAACAAGGTAAACCGCATCTACGATGTGGGAGTAGCCGGTATTCACCGTCTCCTCAATTGTTGCGACGAGCTTTTTCGCGCCAATGTGGCCGTCGTTGTTGCGGGGATGGAGGGTGCGCTGGCCAGCGTGGTCGGCGGACTGGTATCGTGTCCGGTGATCGGCGTTCCAACGAGTGTGGGATACGGTGCAAGTTTCGGCGGGGTGGCGGCATTGTTGAGCATGCTCAACAGCTGCGCGTCCGGCGTGTCGGTCGTCAACATCGATAACGGCTTCGGGGCCGGGTACCAGGCGAGCTTGATCAACAAACTGGCCGCAAAACGCTCGGCAAACGAATCAGTGCACGAACGTGTTGACGAACCAGGGGAGAGCATGCTTGCCAAAGCCTCGTGCTGAGGTTGCCTCAACCGGTGGTGCTCTCGAAAGGAAGTTCCCGTGAAAATAGCGTATTTTGAATGTTTTGCCGGGGCAAGTGGAGACATGATCCTTGGGGCTCTCTTGGACGCCGGTCTGGAGTTGGATACACTCAAAGGCGAGATCGCGAAGCTCGGGCTGAGCCACTACGGTTTGGGGGTGGAGAAGGTCGTCAAGCGCGGTATCGGGGGCAGCCGGGCACTGGTTAACGTGGAGCACGACCATCACCATCATCACAGACACCTTCACCACATCGAGGAGATCATCGGCAAGAGCGGGCTAGACGAAGAGGTGAAGGAGAAAAGCATACGCATCTTCAGAAGACTGGCCGAAGCGGAAGCCAAGGTTCACCGCACGGACATCGACAGTATCCATTTCCATGAGGTGGGAGCGATGGATGCAATCATCGATGTCGTGGGTTCGGTGGCGGGACTCGCTGTATTGGGAATAGAAAAGGTGTTCTGTTCACCGTTGCATGTCGGCTCCGGGACCGTTGAGTGCGCCCACGGAACATTGCCGGTACCCGCCCCGGCAACCGCAGAGTTGATCAAGGGCAAGCCTGCATATTCAACCGGAGTCCAGGGGGAACTGCTTACCCCGACCGGCGCTGCGGTTCTTACAACTCTCGCGGCGGAATTCGGCCCCATGCCTGCCATGACGGTGGACGCCATCGGGTACGGAGCGGGCACCTCGGACCCGAGCATTCCCAATCTCCTTAGAGTCTCCATCGGAAGGCTCGACGAGGCGGCAAGCGGACTCGAAGCGGAACGGGTGGCCGTGGCGGAAACGAATATCGATGACATGAATCCGCAGATGTATGATTACCTCATCGAACGGATGCTGGCCATGGGGGCTCTCGACGTCTTTCTGGTCCCCATTCAGATGAAGAAGAACAGGCCGGGGACGAAGCTCTGCGTGATCTGCCGCCCGGAACTGGTGAGCCGGATCGCTGAATTCGTGCTACGGGAGACTACCTCGATCGGCCTGCGGTGGAGAATTGACGAACGCCTGAAGGCCTACAGGGAAATCAAGGAAGTGCCGACAAAGTACGGGCCGCTGAAGTTCAAAGTGGCCCGTCTTGGTGAAACGGTGGTGAATATCGGTCCCGAGTACGATGAATGCAGGCGAGTGGCGCTGGAGATGAATATACCGCTCAAGGAGGTGATGGAGGAAGTGAGAAAGACCGCCGTCACCCCCGGAACCCCGAACTGAAGGCTCGGGCCGGATTCGATATGGTGGACCCCATGAATACCATCAGGAGCGGAAAGGAGTCTGCTCTCGAACTGTGCGGCACCTGGGAGAGCATCATAAGGGAAGAACATCTGTCTACGGAGGCGCAGTACAGGTTCCGCAAACTCATCGACCGGACCCTGCCGCTCGTGGACAAGATGTTCGTGAAAACGGTTAAAGGCCGGGAGATGATCACGCAGTGTGCGGACATTACGCGAGGCATTCAAGACGACGTGAGATACGATGACGACCGGCTGTATTTTCTGCTGACCCATCTCGAAACCGTCTATGATGATTTTCTCAGGAAGACGTACGAGTTTAGAGTCAAGGCTGGATAGCGTCTTGGCGATCAGCGTATCAGAGGTCCTACGGCCGCTAAGTGCTTCGTGGCGTAAATACGTCGCACATTTTCGTCTCGTTGCCATGTTGGGTGCACGCAAGAAGAATACCGGGCACGGAGGCCCGGGCTACGAAGGACTGTCATGAAGCCTTATACCTGTTTTGTGGGGTCCCGCGGAACGCGGGATGCCCGTCATCTTCAAGGGCGGGCGTCCCGCCCGTCTCCCCGGCGAAGGCCGGGGTCCAAAAAGGGAATACTGGATCCCGGCCTTCGCCGGGAAGACGGCTCATGTTGTGCGACCGTAATTAGGAAACGGGGCACTAAGGTGAGATGCTGAGGACGGCGGCAATCGGGGACATGATCCGATTTTGCGAGTGGCGCCATGCGATCTCGCAAAATTCGGAATCGTGTCCCCGGATTGCTCGCCGCCCGGAAAGTACCTTGACACGTAAGTCCCGGTCAAACACAATGGCGGACCAAGTGAAGACGTTCCCGTGAATCGGTCTCCCGGGTCATAGCGAGGGGAAGCAGCGTGACCAACAGTGCAGGGCAATCGGAAACTTGCGACGAGTCTCTTCTGAAGTTCGAGGTTCCGGAAATCATACACGGCCTCGGTGCGCTCTCCAAGATAGGCCAATGCGCCAAGCGCCTTGGGGGAGAACGCGTGCTCGTGGTTACGGATCCGGGCATCATCGAGGTCGGTTGGATAGACGAAGCTCTGAAGTATTTAGAGAAGGAGGACCTCAAATACGTCGTGTACGACAATGTGGTGACCAATCCGCGCGATCATCAGGTCGAAGAAGGGGTCGGTCTCTACGTTACCAAGAAATGTGACGTCATCGTCGCAATCGGCGGGGGAAGTCCCATTGACACGGCAAAGGGCATAGCCATACTGGCCTCGAACCATGGCTGCATAGGTGACTATGCAGGCTGCAACCAGGTTACTCAACCAATTCCGCCCATGGTTTGCGCACCGACGACCGCGGGAACGGGAGCCGATGTCACCCAGTTCGCTATCATTCTCAATTCCAAGACAAAAATGAAGATGGGGATTCTGAGTAGGGCGATCATGCCTGACATTTCATTGGTAGATCCGCTCCTGCTTCAGACCAAATCGCCGGAACTCATGGCGGCCACGGGAATGGACGCATTCACCCATGCAGTGGAAGCATATGTTTCGTCGTTGTCATGGGCCCTGACCGATCCCCACGCGATCCACTCCGTTAAGTTGGTGGCCCGGCATCTGGTGGATGCCGTCCGCCGCAAGACCATCGAGTCCCTGGAGGGGATGTCCATCGCGTGTCTCGAGGCGGGTATAGCGTTTTCAAACGCCATATTGGGCGCGGTTCATGCCCTGTCTCATCCGGTTGGAGGCATTTACGACATCCATCACGGACTTGCCAACTCGATACTCCTGCCCGTAGTTGTGCGACAGAACCTGGACCATTCCATAGAGAAATACGCGCGGGTCACTGCGGCAATGGGGGTGGACACGAGCAGGATGAGTTCACATGAGGCGGCGTACTGTTTGCTCGACGAAATCGAAAAACTGACCTCCGAACTCGGATTGCCGACGAAACTGTCGTCGTTGGGGATCGGATCCCAAGACATTCCTCTCATGGCGGAGCTTGCCCAGGAAGACATCTGCATGGTGACGAACCCCTGTTGCTACAGTCTCGAAGAGATCGAACAGCTCTACAGAGAGGCTTTGTAACGGATTTATGGCAAAGGAAATGAAAGGTCACACGCACGATTTCAAAGGCCTCGGGTTCTCCAAGATAGGCCACTTCAAGGAAGTCCGGTCGAAAATCAGGGAGCTCGAAGACCTTAACATCGAGCTCGCCGAACGCCACAACAAACTCGAAGCGATCATCAACAGTATGAGCGACGGACTGACCATACTGGATACCGATTTACGGGTAATCTACGTCAACAAAGTCCAGTCCGCTATGTTCCCGGGAGTTCAACTCATCGGAAAGATATGTCACGAAGTTTTTTTCCGCAGAGAGGACTCGTGCCGTAACTGTCATGCTCTCCAGGCCATAAGGACCAAAGAGACGTACCGCGGGGAAAACCGGATGAAAGAAGGAGGGATGGCAGGCCGGCACTACGAGTGGACCATTTCTCCCGTCATAGACCCGTTCGGCCGTGTTTCGCAGGTCATCCTGCTGATGCGGGACATCACGCAGCGAAAGGAGTATGAACTGAAGCTCATGCAAGCCGACCGCATGGCGGCAATCGGTTTGCTTGCCGGAAGCATAGCGCACGAAATCAATAATCCCCTTACGTCCATCGCAGGTTTTTCCGAGGGGCTTCTCAGGCGCATGAAGAGAGCGCACGAATCCGCCGGCGGGCAGGTGTTGGAATCCTATTGTGAATACCTCCAGATTATCTTCGATGAGGCATACCGGTGCAAGGACATCATCCAGAACCTCCTCAATTACAGCCGGAAGTCATCCGACGGAAACGAAGTCCTCGAGGTCGACCACATCATACGGGAGACAATTTCACTTCTCAGGCAACATGCCAAAGACCATCAGATAACGATCACGGCCGACACGGACAGGCCCGCGGACAAAGGATGCGTCACCGGGAATGAATCGCAGCTCAAGCACCTGTTCTTGAACATATTCAATCTGGCGTTTCAGGCCGTGGACCGCGGAGGCACCATCAAGACCGCCCAACGTATTTCCGGAGACATCATTGAAGTGGTGATTACCGTCATCGGGAACCAGGGAAGTGAGGGCAAGTGGCAGAATCTTCTGGACACATGGTGCTTCGCCGACCGACCGCCCATAGGGTCTCCCATCAACGTATCGGTGTGTTACAGCATCATGCAGAACCATAACGGCGATCTGGTTTTCGAGGATCACCCGGACGGCACGGCAAGCTTCACTCTACGGTTTCCCGCTGAGACGCGGAGATCCTCGCAAGCAACCCGGGATGCCTCGGGAGGCTGATCTGTCGTGGTATGAGCGGCGTCTTCATGATGTGATCAGCGGAACGGCCGGCAGTTTTCGTCTTGATTTTGGTGCCGGCGGCTGGTTTCGAGGAAGCAAGGCGGGCAGGTTACTCTGAAGATTACGTCATAAGCGCGAAAAGTGGAGGGGACAAAGCCCCCTCCACCGGTGAATTTCAGCGACCTGGAACAGGCCGGCGGGCTATTAGTACATGCCGCCGCCGGGCATACCGCCGCCGGGCATGGGCGGCATGGAATCCTTGTCCTTCGGCTTTTCGGCTATCATGACTTCCGTGGTCAGCATCAAACCTGCAACGGAAGCGGCATTCTGCAAAGCGAGCCGAGTCACTTTGGCAGGATCGATTACGCCGTTTTCCATGAGGTCTTCGTAGATTTCCTTATAGGCGTTGAAGCCATAGGCGCCGGTTGAGTTCTTCACCTTGTCCACGATTATCGAGCCGTCATGGCCGGCGTTGATGGCGATCTGCCGGATGGGCTCTTCGAGGGACCGAAGGATGATCTTGGCGCCGGTTGCCTGGTCGCCCTCGAGTTTCAGATCCCGGATCGCGTCGAGGCACCTCAGGTAGGCAACGCCGCCGCCCGGTACGACACCCTCTTCAACGGCAGCGCGTGTCGCGTTGAGAGCATCCTCCACACGGGCCTTCTTCTCCTTCATCTCGGTTTCCGTGGCCGCGCCCACGTTGATCACGGCAACTCCGCCAACCAGCTTGGCCAACCGCTCCTGGAGTTTTTCACGGTCGTAGTCGGAGGTGGTTTCGTCGATCTGGGTGCGGATCTGACGCACGCGGCCCTCGATCTTCTCTTTTGCTCCGGCACCGTCGACGATGGTGCTGTTGTCTTTGTCAATGGTCACGCGCTTGCAGCGTCCAAGATCGTTCAAAGTGACGTTCTCGAGTTTCAGGCCCAGATCCTCGCAAATGGCCTGGCCGCCGGTCAGGATGGCGATATCTTCGAGCATGGCTTTGCGTCTGTCGCCGAAACCGGGCGCCTTCACCGCACATGCCGTGAGGGTTCCTCTAAGTTTGTTGACCACCAAGGTAGCCAAGGCTTCGCCTTCGACGTCTTCTGCAACGATGAGGAGAGGCCTGCCCATCTTGGCCACCTGCTCCAGCAACGGCAGCATGTCGCGCATGTTGGAGATCTTCTTCTCGTGAATGAGGATGTACGGCTCATCCAGGGAGACCTCCATACGCTCGGGATCCGTCACGAAGTAGGGCGACAGGTAACCGCGGTCGAACTGCATGCCTTCCACGACGTCCAAGGACGTCTCCATGGCTTTGGCTTCCTCGACCGTGATGACTCCCTCTTTGCCTACCTTTTCCATGGCTTCTGCAATGATGTTGCCGATGGTGGGATCATTGTTCGCAGAAATCGTGCCGACCTGTGCGATTTCTTTCTTGTCCTTGGTCGGCTTGGCCAGTTCCCCGAGTTTGGCTACGACCGCCTCGACCGCTGCGTCGATGCCTCTCTTGAGATCCATCGGTGATGCACCGGCAACCACCATCTTGATGCCCTCGCGATAGATTGCCTGGGCCAGAACCGTCGCCGTCGTGGTGCCGTCACCGGCCACATCGGATGTCTTTGAGGCGACTTCCTTGAGCATCTGTGCGCCCAAGTTCTCGAACTTGTCTTCCAATTCTATTTCTTTGGCTACGGTGACGCCGTCTTTGGTCACGGTGGGAGCACCCCAAGACTTCTCGAGGATGGCGTTTCGTCCTCTCGGACCGAGGGTGGACTTCACCGCGTCGGCCATAATGTTGACGCCCCTGAGAATCTTGTCCCGTGCCTGTTGTTCGAACATAATTATTTTGGCGGCCATCTATTTACTCCTTCGTCAGACTGTGTTCTCTTATGGTTCAACCACGTTTCGGTTGTTTGGCAGGTATTGGGGATTATTCCACAAGGCCCAGCACGTCATCCTCTTTCATAATGAGGTATTCGTTTCCTTCGATCTTGATCTCGGAACCAGAGTATTTTCCGAAAAGAATGGTGTCTCCTTCCTTCACTTCCAAGGGGATCAGCTTGCCGTCTTCGGTCCGCCGACCCTGTCCCACGGCGATGATTTTGCCCTGCTGGGGCTTCTCTTTTGCGGAGTCGGGCAATATGATGCCTCCCTTGGTCACTTCCTCTGATTCTACCCTCTCGACGAGGATGCGATCATATAGAGGACGAAATTTCATCTTGGTACCTCCTGGCATTATGTTGGAGCGTGCGCGGGTTCACCGTGTTAGCACTCTCCTTATGTGAGTGCCAACAACATGCCCGGATGTCAACCCCCTTGAAGAAAAAAGTGTGATACTCATGATTTTTTGACTTTTGTCTCGTTCCCGGGCTCCTGCCTGGGAACGCCTACCGGGAGGCTCTGCCTCCCACTTGACCGGCAACATGCCGGTCATGCTGGTCGGAGTTGCACCGCAGAGTCTTCCATCTGGATTCGATGCGGTATGCTGCGTTGCGCGGGAGCCGGGCAGGAGCCCGGTGGACAGGTATTCCCAGGCAGGAGCCTGGGAACGAGAACAAACCACTTGCCCAGACATCGGAACACACGGCGTCCGGAGAATTCCATGTGGAGCATCAGCCATGAACAAGAGCATAGATTGTCCCCATTGCGGTCGGCCGGTGATTATCTACAGAAATCCCGTCCCCACCGTGGATATCATTATCCGTGTCGATGACGGAGTGGTACTCATAGAGAGAAAGAACCCCCCGTTCGGGTGGGCACTACCCGGGGGATTCATCGACTACGGCGAGAGTGCGGAGAGTGCGGCCGCCCGGGAAGCCAAGGAGGAGACGTCTTTGGATGTGCTGGAACTGAGGCTGTTCGGGGTCTACTCGGCTCCGGACCGGGATCCCCGCCACCACACGCTCACCGTGGTTTTCACCGGCCGCGGGGAGGGCCGGCCAAAGGCGGCCGATGACGCAATGCGGCTGGAAATCTTCGATCAGGGGAATCTCCCCGAGAACATGGCATTCGACCACGCGAAGATACTCGAGGATTTCTTCTCGTCACAGGCAGATTGATTGTCCCTCACGTACCGACGCTTACGTGGGGAAGCGTTTTCGCCGGAGATGTCATTGCGACTCCGGGCTCGGACCGGCGGAAGCACTATCGGCGCGTGGGGGACGTGGGGGACGAGATTGCCATCCCGCGGGACGCGGGACTGCGCTCCTCGCAATGACATGCTTTCCGGGGTCCGTCCGCGGGATCATCAAGTTTCGGCGGCACCCGCAAAGCGTTCGGCGGTAGATGAGACATGGATGGAGACCGTGTAGCAGACATTGCCTTCTCGCAGCACGCGCACGGTTGCAAGTCTGAAGGATCGGAGTTACTCTAGGGAATACGAATACTCCGCGAGGTCACTGATGATTGGTATCTCCAAACTCTATTGCGGTGCGGTGGAGGCATCCGACCCGTTAAGATACGGGAGGCGGTCCAAGGAGTTGCCGTCGCATCTGCTGCAGTTCTCCAAAGACAAGAAGCCCGTAGTGGTATGGAATGTCACTCGGCGCTGCAATTTGAAATGCGTACACTGCTACTCTCGATCCGAAGACCGCACCTATGAGGACGAGTTATCCTTGGACGAGGGTAGAGCCCTCATCGACGATCTTGCAGCATTCGGATCGCCGGTGATGCTCTTTTCCGGCGGTGAACCGCTGATCCGCAAGGATATCTTGGAGTTAATTCGTTATGCGGCCAAATGCGGAATGCGGGCGGTCGTATCCACCAACGGGACCCTGATTAACGGATCCATGGCCGAGCGCCTCAAAGAGATCGGTCTGTCGTACGTGGGAATCAGCTTGGACGGCCTGGAAGAAGTTCACGATTCCTTCCGCGGCTACGCAGGCACCTTTACAAGAGTCATGGCGGCCATCGAGAACTGTCAGGCGGCGGGCCTGAAGGTGGGCCTGAGATTCACCATCAACAAACGGAACGTTCAGGACGTCCCGGGGATTTTCGATCTTGTGGAAGAGAAACGGATTCCGCGGATCTGTTTCTACCATCTCGTATACGCCGGCCGGGGCACGGATCTGATCAACGAAGACCTCGGTCACGTCGAGACCAGGGAACTCGTGGACCTGATCATGGACCGCACCAAGGCATTGCACGACAAGGGGTTGCCGGTGGAAGTCCTCACTGTGGATAATCATGCCGACGGTCCGTACACGTACCTGCGTCTGGTACGGGAAGATCCGGAACGCGCACGGGAGGTTCTCAAGCTCCTCGAGATGAACGAGGGAAACAATTCCGGCCGGGGGATCGGTTGCGTATCGTGGGACGGCGCAGTGCATGCCGATCAGTTTTGGAGGCACCGCAGCTTCGGGAACGTACGGCAACGGCCTTTCAGCGAAATATGGACCGACTCGTCTGATGAGTTCCTCTCGAAGCTCAAGGAGAAGAAGAAGCATGTCACCGGCCGATGCGCACGATGCCGTTGGCTGGACATTTGCGGCGGGAACTTCCGGGTCCGTGCCGAGGCCGTGTACGGCGACGTGTGGGCACCCGATCCGGCCTGCTATTTGACCGACGAGGAAATAGGGCTCGGGTAGCAGGCAAGCCGTTTCATGCTTCGTCGAACCGAAGACGTCGCCGCTGAGGAAACCATCAAATGATATATGGAGCCACCGTCAAGGCTGTCGAGGATATAGACCTGATCAGGGGCCTCGGGCTCGGCCTGGGAGAAATTGTTTTCAGGAACGCCGACATGTGCGACTTCTGGGTCCAATCGGGACTGAGAAGCAATTTTGGGGCCGGCTTCCTCTTGATCGCCCACGCCCCGAAAGAAGGTCCTCCCAATGACCCGGCCAATATTTGGGACAACTATATGCCCGCGTTGGAACATACCATCCGGACGTGCGAAACAATGGGAATACATTTTCTCACGATCCACTTCTGGTTGGACGCGCGATTCGTAAGACCGGATGTGCGGGAACAGAAAATAGCCGCACTGGGGGAGATACTGGCGTTCGGCAAGGCCCGGGATGTAACGGTGGCGCTGGAAAACTTGTCCGAACAGGCTCACGATTTTGCAGAGGTACTGGAAGCAGTACCCGGACTTGCGGTCACCCTCGATGTGGGGCACGCTCAGCTCCTCACCGAGGTCAACACATCGTTCGAGATCATTGCCCGGATGGGTGAATGCATCAAGCATGTGCACCTTCACGACAACCACGGGGGAAACGGCGTCAATGACGATCTTCACCTTGCCGTGGGCCGGGGAGCCGTCGATTTCCCCAGAATACTGAAAGCTCTGCTCGCCAAGGGATACGATGGAACGGTCACCTTTGAAGTCGAAAAGGAAGACCTCATCGAGTCTTTGGACAAAGTGAAACGGATGGTGGAGGGA
>JAZDHD010000212.1:0-8888 GCA_043806215.1 Pseudomonadota bacterium
GCCGTCCGCGCCTACAAAGCGGGCCTTAAGGACAAGGCGTTGACCTTCGCCGATAGGGCGGCCCGGTGTCTGAATCTTGAGAAGGAACCGCCGGCTCTCCAGTACGTCTTGGGATTCTATACAACCCTGTATCTCAAGGAAACACTGGACCGAATTGAAATCCCGCCCGATGAAGAGATCCCCGACGCCAAGGCCGCCCGTACCGGGAACATCTCCGCTTGGACGATCCCGTACACGGAGATCACTCTTGCGCGCGTGAAAGACGAATCCGGAATCGAAAAGTTCCTCTTCACCTGTGATACCGTCAAGAACGCAGAAGAATACTACAACCAGGTCAAGGATCTGCCGTACAAGCCTGAATCCGGACATGGAGCGCTCTTGGCCCAATTACAGTTCTCGGGCAGCCTGATTCTTTCCGAAGAGGTCATAGGTAGGTTGCCAAGCTGGACAACGAGGGAGATCCATGGCGAAGCCGTGTGGCAATGGATCGGCCTCGTTCTCTCTTTCTGCATCGGAATGGCAATAATTCTGCTTTTCTATAAGTACGGCCGGAAGGGCCTCGGCCTCTTGGACCGGAGGCTGTCCACGAACCTCACGCATACCGTGGGCGGCCTTATTCTGCCCGTAGCGTTGATCCTCTTTTCGCACGCGGGCCTCTGGTTCATGGTCGAAGGTCTGCGCTTCCTCGATGCAGATGCCTACCATCCGATTGCGTTGGTGCTCCTGGCCATATCCTAATGGGGGCCGGATATGGTTGATTGGAGCGGTACTCAACCGGGCTGCGGAGGCCTGTTTAGCTGCCGGCGGATTTGTCCGCGGCGGAGTGGACGATCAACTCATCCGGCTCGGGTTCGATGTCGTGACGGTGATCGTTGTCGGCGTGATGATGGTAAATCTGGGTGCCCGTTTGGGGCTGCCCACGTACTCCCTCATCACGGGACTGGGTATCGGCGGTCTTGCCGTAGCTCTGGCAGGCCGTGAAGCCTTGTCCAATATTATCGGAACCATCATGATCATTCTTGACCGCCCGTTCAAGCTCGGCGATTACATTAATCTCACCGAGGGTGAACGGGGAGAGGTCGTTCATGTGGGCCTTCGAAGTACCCGCATCCGAACGAGGGACGACATCCTGATATCGATTCCCAACTCCGTGATAGCGAATGCCAAGATGATCAACGAGAGCGCTCCGCTCTCAATGTCCCGGATCCGGATCAAGGTTGGAGTTGCATACGGATCGGACCTGACAAAGGTGGAGCGCATATTGCTGGCCGTCGCGCAACACAATAATAGAGTCCTCCCCGATCCGGCCCCACGACTTCGATTCCGGGGCTTCGGCGATTCATCGCTCGATTTCGAGTTATTGTGCTGGATTGAATTTCCTCGACGGAAGGGGCGCACAATACATGAACTGAACTGGGCCATCAAAGAAGAATTCGAGAAACAGGGAATCGTGATGCCCTTTCCCCAACGGGACGTCAATATCCGCACGGCCGGTTAGGCGGTGCTGCTGAGACAGGGGCTGTTTCAGTCAATGATTCCGCCGTACTTCCGCCGGGGAGTTCCGGCGGGAATACGCAATCGCCCATAAAGGGGAGACTTCTCCATGCCCATGTCCGGAACGAATAACGCGATAACCGATGTCGAGGGATTGTTGGTCGGGCACTTCACCTCCGTGGATGCTGCAAGCGGAGTGACGGTGATCGTCTGCCCCAAAGGCGCAACGGCCGGGGCGGATGTCCGGGGATCCGCCCCGGGAACCAGGGAAACCGATCTTCTGGAGCCGTGGAACCTGGTGGAAAAGGTCAACGCGGTGGTGCTCACCGGAGGTTCGGTGTATGGCCTATCCACCGTAGACGGAGTGGTGAGGCTGCTTGCCGAGCAGGGTAGGGGGTTCCCCCTCGAAGAGGGCCATGTAGCACCCATTGTACCCGCGGCTGCGCTGTTCGATCTGGGCCGAGGCCGCGACTATGTTCCCTCGGTGGGACCGGAATGGGGCAGACGGGCATGTAACGCCGCACATGACGGCCCGGTGGCTATGGGGTGCGTTGGTGCGGGGACCGGAGCGGTTGCCGGCGGAATAAAGGGCGGACTGGGCACTGCGAGTGAAATTCTCTCGTCGGGAATCACCGTAGGGGCAATAGTGGCGGTCAACTCGCTGGGCTCGGTTATAGACCCGGATACCGGAACGCTATGGGAACTACGACTGGCTGCGGACGGCGAATTGGGTGAATTGGGCACCCGGGCGGTGCATCTGCCGAAAACGGAAAAGCCCGCACCCGCGCGCAATACCACCATCGGAGTGGTGGCCGTCGATGCCGCGTTGACCAAGGCTCAAGCCAAGAAGATCGCCCAAATGGCCCACGATGGCCTCGGCCGCTCAATCAGACCGGCACACACCATGTTCGACGGGGATACGATCTTCGCACTCTCGACCGGGCTTCGCGACCTGCCGGAAGAACCGGGCTTCTTCGCCGCACCAAAGGCCGCGGCGTTGAACGAGATCGGCAGGGCTGCCGCGGATTGCATGTCCAGAGCCATCATGAGGGGAATCCTCGCCGCCGGGAGTCTCGGGGAATTCAAAGCATTTAGAGATCTCCCTGTGCGGTGATATCGCAATACGTTCACACAAACTTGCCGGGATTGAGTATGCCCTTGGGATCGAAATAGTCTTTGATTCCCTTCATGGTCCGCAGCGCCACGGGATCCATCTCGAGATTGAGAAAGGGCGCCTTGGCAATGCCTATCCCGTGTTCTCCCGAGAGTGTGCCGCCCAAGGCCAGAGCTTCCGGGACAAGGTCCGCGCAAACCTTCCTCACCCTCTCGAACTCGTCTTCATCCCGACGGTCGAACACCATGCAGGGATGAAGGTTTCCGTCGCCCGCATGAGCTATGACGCCGACCTCGATGCGGTGCCGTTCACAAATCTCCACGACTTTCCGAATCATGGCGGTGAGGTTGGACACGGGGACGGTGACGTCTTCCGTGATGGTATTCGGCCGCATGCGCATCAAAGCCGGCCCCGCGGATCTCCGCGCCGACCACAGGCGCTCCACGTCCTTCGGGTCTTCCGCAGTGAAGACGCCGCTTGCAGAATTCACGCGTAGAATCCGTTGGATCTGATTCACTTCACTATCGAGTGTCTCGGGGGTTCCGTCCACCTGAATGAGCAGAATACCTTCCATGTCGATGGGAAGTCCCAGACCAAATGACTTCTCGACGGCACGTATGGAGAACTGATTCATCAGTTCCAGGGCCGCCGGGACGATTCCGGCGGCCATGATGGCCGCCACCGCGTCGGAGCAATCTTCCAGCCGGGAAAAGTCCGCGCGTATGGTACGGCTCCCCTGCGGCTTGGGAATAAGCCTCACGGTAATCTCCGTGAAGATTCCCAGCGTGCCTTCGGACCCGCAGAATAAGCCGGTAAGGTTGTATCCGGTTACATTCTTGATCGTCCGGCCGCCGGTCTTGAGAACGTCGCCGTTTGCCAGCACCACGGTGAGCCCCAGAAGGTAGTCCTTTGTAACGCCGTACTTGAGCGTTCTCGGCCCTCCCGCGTTGGTCCCTACGGTCCCTCCCATGGTGGCCACGGCCCAGGATGCGGGATCGGGCGGATACATCATGCCGACCTTTTCCACGGCCCGCTGCAAGTCCATGTTGACCACACCGGGCTGAACCACGGCCGTGAGGTTCTCCGAGTCCACTGAGAGGATTTTGTCCATCCGGGTAAGGCTCATGACGATTCCGCCCCGTGCGGGAACGGTCTGGCCGGCCAGGTTGGTTCCGGATCCCCGGGCGGTAACGGGAATGTTCTCACGATATGCGGTTCTCATGACTGCCGCGGCTTCTTGGGTGCTCACGGGAAAAAGCACCAGGTCGGGCCTGTGCTCCTCCGTGTACGCATCATAGGAGTATGCCAATAGATCCTCCGGAGCATCCGAGGCTCTCTCGGGGCCGACAAGTCCTTTCAATTCCCTCTTGATTTCACGTCTCATCAATCGCTCCACGAAGGCAGGCATCAACGATGCCCTGTAACTTCTCAAAAACCCCGGGCGAATTCCAAGAATTCCCCTCCCCGACCCTCCCCGCAAGCAGGGAGGGAGCGCTTCCCCCCGCTTGCGGGGGGATAAGAGGGGGGAAATGGCCCGGACTTATTGAGAAGTTACCATGCCCTATAGTAACGGCCCCAGTGGGAAATGGCAACGAGACGAAAATATGTGACCGAACATATGAAATGCGGCACTCGCAACGCCTTTACAGAACAGGTAAATCGGATAAACTGGAACAAAGAGGACCGCCGGCAGTCTGTCTTCAAGAGGGGACCACCATATCTCACTAACCGGGACGGTGAATCATGGAACGGGAGATTCACATTGCAGGCCCGTCCGAGGGCGCTCAAACCGCTGAAGCTTCGGTGCCGGAACACTCACGGCGGTGCGAGTACGCGCCGGTGGCCTACTTCTCGGTGGGTCACAATGGTGCGATTCGTGACGTGAACAACGAGGGAGCACACCTCCTGGCATGTCCCGGGGAATCCTTGATCAACGGGCAATTCGACCGTTTTGTGCACGCGGATGATATGGACGTCTACTCATCCCACCTCGAAAGGGTATTCCGGAACAGGTCAAAGCAAGTCTCCGAGGTGAGACTGGTCAGGTGTAACGGCGAGGTGTTTCACGCCCGGCTTCGGTCTGCCGTAGCGGGAGCGTCCGGCCTCCGGGATGTAGCCGTCGTCATCGTTACCGACATCAGCGATTTCAGAGAATCGGAAAAGGCACTACGGGAAAGTGAACAGCGCTACCGGGAACTCGTGAATCTTTCTCCCGACGGCATCGGCGTGTATGACCATCGCGGGGACCTTGTCTTTGTGAACGACACGCTCGCCAATATCCTGGGTTACGTTCCATCCGATCTGATTGGTACCTCCATCGTGGACCTGGTGTACCAAGACAGCAGGGAAGTGGAAGTTCGCCGATTCCGGGAAATGTTGGACCGGAAGGCGGTTCAGCCGTTTATGGAGACCCTCTGGGTCAAGGCGGACGGGACTCCCCTGGACGTGGAGGTCGCGTCCGCCGCCGTCTTCTTTCGTGGAGAGCCGGCAGTCCAAATGGTGGTCCGCGATGTCACGGAGCGGCGGGAAGCCCGGGAAGATCTTCGCAGGAGCGAACTCAGATTCCGCCATGTTCACGAAAACGTGCCCGTGATGATGCACTCCATCGACACGCAAGGAAGAATCGTTTCCGTTAACAAGAAATGGCTCGAAGTGACGGGGTACGCGCTCCAAGAGGTTGTGGGGAGAAACGTCGAAGACTTCATGACGCCCGAATCTCGGGTGAACTTGCGGTCGATTCTTCCGAAGTTCTGGCGGAAGGGCAAGGTATCCGAGGTTCCTTACCAGTACGTGAAGAAAGACGGCACGGTTATCGACGTGCTGCTGGATTCCGTCGTGATGGATGATCCCGAGTGGGGCAGGGTGAGCCTCTCGGCAATCCGTGACGTAACCGCGCAAGAAAGGGCCGAAGAAGAGCTTCGTAAGCGCACGTTTGATTTGAGCGAACGCATCAAGGAATTGAATTGCCTCTATGGCATCTCGGAGCTTGTCGAGCGTCAGGAAGTATCACTGGAAGAGATGGTTTCACGTATTCTCGATCTCGTTCCCCGGGCGTGGCAGGACCCGGCATCCACGACAGCCCGGATAGTGCTGGAAGATCGGGAGTTCAAGACCGACAATTTCATTGAAACTCAGTGGAAGCTGTCGTGCCCCATAACGGTGAACGGCAAGCGGGTGGGGACCCTGGACGTATGCCGTCTGAAAGGCGAAGCGGATGGGGGTGAAAGCCCCTTCCTGGACGAGGAACGAAGGCTCGTCGATGCCGTGGCTGAACGGCTTGGAAGAATCGTTGAACGCAATCGCGCGGAGAGTGCGCTCCGTCTGAGCGAAGAACGCTTTCGAGCGGTTTTTGAGAGCGCGGAAGAGTACATATCCATCAAAGACAGAAATCTGAAACATGTGCTCGTCAACCCGGCCATGGAAAAGCTTCTTGCCCGTAAGGCAGCGGATATCGTGGGGCTCGGATCCAAGGACCTTCTTGGTGAGCAAACCGGTACTCACATGGAGGAGGTCGACCGCCGCGTGCTCAACGGGGATTCCATTGAGGAAGAACGCACGATAAAGGTGCACGGCATCCCGCTCACCCTCCACTTCACTACGGTCCCGTTGAAAGACGGAGCAGGCGACGTTATCGGTATTTGCACCATGGCGCGGGAGATCACGGCGCGCAAAAGGATAGAGCCGGAACTGAGCATACGTACGGAGAACTATCAGTCCCAGAGCATGCAAGTTACCCTGAACAAAGCCCGGGTAGCCGCCGAAACCGACAGCATCGTGCTCCTCCAGGGGGAGAGCGGCAGCGGCAAAGACTTCCTCGCGCGCTGGATTCACGATCATTCACTGCGCGCCCAAGGACCATTCTTCACAATAAACTGCGCAGCCGTGGCAAGGGAGCTTGCAGAGTCGGAATTGTTCGGCCATGAGCGAGGAGCGTTTACCGGTGCGGTGGCGAGAAAGAAAGGAATCCTGGAATTGGCGGAGGGTGGGACCCTTCTGCTCAACGAGATCGGGGAACTGGACCTGTCGTTGCAGGCAAAGCTTCTGGCTTTCCTGGACACCAGGTCATTCCTGCGCGTCGGGGGGCAGATATATATTCACGTCAATGCCAGGTTGATCGCGGCGACTCACAGGAACCTGGATATCGAATCCGCCGAAGGCCGTTTTCTCCGCCCCCTCCTCTACCGTTTGAGCGTTTTCCCCATTGATGTCCCGGCATTACGGGAGAGAAAGGATGATATTCCACTCCTGGCGGAGCAGACAATTCAGAAACTGGCAAGCGAAATGCAGCTCAGCCGGGTTCCGGTTATCGACGCAGACCACGTCCGCATACTAAAGCAGTATCACTGGCCGGGGAATGTCCGGGAACTCAGGAATGTGCTGGAACGGTCGCTCATGCTCTGGCGTGGAGAGAGATTCGGCCTTGCACTTCCGGTCCAAAGCACCGACGACCGGGATTGGTCGTATACGGTCGGTTATGTCGATGGACAATCGCTTCGCGAGGTCACCGACCAGGTGACCAAGTCTCTCTGCTCCGAGGTGCTCCAGCGATGCCGCGGCAACAAGAAGGAGACGGCGCGGATCCTGGGAATCTCACGCGATGCGTTGTACCGCTACATGCGTCGAATGCACATCTTGTCTGAATAGACGACACAGGATTGGGTTATTGTCTGATAAAATGACGCATGACATACGAATAACCACTTATTATCACAAAGGGTGCCAAGAGGTGTCCT
Organism: Pseudomonadota bacterium; assembly: GCA_043806215.1. GTDB lineage: Bacteria > Desulfobacterota > Desulfomonilia > Desulfomonilales > Desulfomonilaceae > JAVHLK01. Next base: position 7,342 of record JAZDHD010000212.1, read on the forward strand.
ATAATCGCACAAATCGGCTCCTCCGAAAGGCCGGCCACCCCGGGCACCGACACGGATCTACCACGCCAACATCCCTTGATTTCATCACTTCTCGTCATCTTGCCGGCGTCTGCCGTGTTGGCGTGAAGTATGCATTATAATCGTCAACGTCATCCGGTTAGGGGATTGCTGAGAACAACGTGTAATTGATGTGAACGAGGAGTGGAAAAGCCCTGGGAGTTAAGGAGGTTGGGCTGAGAGAACGCCCCTTGCGGACGGTCCGTACCGGCGTCCGGGCAGAGAGGTGCACCATGGAGGCGTTGGTAAGGGAGAATGCTATGCAGTTCGAAAAGTCGATCGATGACTTGATCGAGGCGGGATGGATGGTAATTCAGAGCGACTTCGACGAAGGGGCCTTTGAAAATTGGCGGACCAAGGCATCTGTTTGTCTTGATTCCTTGCTTGGCCCCGAGCACACGTATGCCCAGTACTTCAGGGACCATGTAAGACATTCGGCTGAATCGAGCCTTCTCACCGGTGTCGGTATCCTCACGGCAGCCGGCTCGGAACCGTGGAAGCCGAACGGATCACCCGAGAGTCCGTACTGAACGTTTCGGCCAAACCGGCGCTCCAGGATGGAGCTCTTCCACGGGCGGCCGGCATGAAACCGGGAGCGGCCGGGTCCGCTTGCCGTGAGGGGGGGTAGAACGGATGTTCCAATCCGGCAGTATTCCTGCGGAAACAATATTTCGGTCCCATGGTTCCATTGTGGAGTCCTGCACGCGATCAAATGCCGAGCGGCTCGATGAGAGGCTGGGCAGGAAATTGTCCCGGATACGGCATCGGGTGGCGGTGATGAGCGGAAAGGGGGGAGTCGGCAAATCAACCGTGGCTGCGGATCTCGCCGTATCGCTGGCCTTGCGGGGGAACCGGGTCGGCGTTCTCGATGGGGACATTCATGGTCCCACCGTTCCCCTCTTGTTCGGACTTCAAGGGTGTCGCCCGTCATCCGGCCCCGAAGGGCTCGTTCCCCTCACCGCACACGAGAACATTAAGATCATGTCCATAGCAGCGCTCCTGGGAGGGCGGGACGTGCCGGTTGCATGGAGCGGGCCTCTTAAGCACTCGCTGTTCGAACAATTTCTTGCCGACGTGGACTGGGGAGATCTCGACTACCTCGTGATCGATCTGCCCCCCGGCACGGGAGATGAAGCCCTGAGTATTGCACAATTGATCGGCAAGCCCTTGTGGACCGTCATCGTGACTACTCCTCAGGATGTGGCCGTCCTGGTTTCCAGAAAGGCCGCGGTTTTCGGTCGATCCGTTGAAATGGGAGTGCTGGGAATCATCGAGAACATGAGCGGCTTCGAGTGCCCCCATTGCGGGGTGCACATGGACGTGTTCAAGACCGGCGGCGGCGAGAGGGCTTCCGACGAACTGGGGGTCCCATTTCTCGGGCGGATTCCTTTTGATCCTATTGTGGTCGCAGTGGGGGACGAAGGGGTGCCGATCGTGTTGAAACATCCGGACTCCAAAGTCTCCAAGGCTTTTGAACAGGTTGCCGTACG
>JAZDHD010000213.1:0-19412 GCA_043806215.1 Pseudomonadota bacterium
TCGTCCAACTTCTCAAAGGTCACGCTCACCGGCATATCGCATCTCACATCAGCCGGGTCACAGCCCACGATATTACTCAGCATGCGGACTCCCTCCTCCAGTTTCACCACTGCCACCACGTAAGGCAGATCGTTCACGAACGCGGAAGGGGGGTTGTTCTCCACAACGGTATACGAATACACGGTGCCCTTACCCGAGGCATTCACCCAGATCACATTGTCGGATGCACAATGAGGGCACGCCATCCTGGGGTAAAAGATGTGCTTTTCACAGTCCTTGCATTGCTGAAGAATGAGTTTCTCTTCGCGGGCCGCCTCCCAAAATGGGCGCGCCCAATCGTTCACTACAGGGACCGGTTTCTTTGGAATCTCCATGTCAGTCTTCCTCTCCAAGTGGTTTGCGGCGTAGATACGGTCACAATTCCTACGAAAGAGACCACGGAGCCTCGAACCTCGTTCGTGGGCAAAGGCCCGCCTTTGACGATGACGGGCACGGAGGCCCGTCCTACGATGTACGACGTCCTTGGTCTCTGTTCTTCGTAGCCCGGGCCTCCGTGCCCGGATATTCTTCCGGCAGGCACCCAACATGGCGACGAGAGGAAAATGTGCGACTCTACTTAGCAGACGAAGGACTAAGTGTTCTCTGGCACAAACAGGGTCGTACAGTCTCTACACACGCGGTAGCGTCCCGGCGTCTCTGCCGGGCGAGAGATAGTGCGATATTTCCACCAAAGAGTACCGGCACGGAGGCCGGCGCTACCAAAGCCGGGATCGTTGCCTTGAATACGTGACCGTATTTATGCCTTAAAACATTAAGGTATCTCGGTTCCCAGGACGGTAACCTGCGCGTCCATATACGTGCCGCCCGTGCAGGTTTCCACAGCGAATCGTGCGCCGGGAACCTGCCGTTCGCCGGCCTTGCCCATGAGCTGCCGTGCCGCTTCCACCACCAGTGCCACACCGCCGCCGGCTCCGGTGTGACCCTGGGAGAGCATTCCTCCGTTGGTGGTGGTGGGAAGTCGACCTCCCGGCCAGGTGTCTCCCCTCAGATGAAGCTCCCCGGCTTCTCCGCGCTCGCAGAAGCCCAGTTCTTCCATGGTGATGATCTGGTAGATGGGATAAGAGTCGTAGATCTCGGCAACGTCCATATCCTTGGGGTTCAGCCCGGCTTCCTCGAAGGCGCGTTTTCCCGCCTCGGCCCAACCGAATCGGGTAATGTCCGGCTCCTGGGAAAAGACGAAATGCGTCACTTTGGACCCCTCGCCCAGGACGTACACGGGCTGGTCGCTCATGTCCCGGGCCCGTTCCGCGGAAGTGAGTACAAAGGCGGATCCTCCATCGAAGAGCATGTTGGATTGCTTGGCTCTCAGGGGGGTTGAAAGCATCTTGGAGCTCATCACCTCTTCAATGGTAAGCGGCTTCCTGAACCTGGCGTTGGGGTTGAGCTCGGCCCATTTACGATTGGAAACGCAGACGGCAGCCATATGCTCGTCGGTGGTGCCGGTTTCGTATTGGTATCGGGTGGTGGTGAGAGCGGCAATGGCGGAATAATGCTGACCATAGGGCACTTCCCACTCGGCCGAGATTCCTGCGGTGGAGAAGAGATCGATCCCTCCCTGCAGACTCACGCCCGACCCGAGCCTGTCCGCGTGAACACAGAGCACGTATTTGGAGACGCCGGTCTCGATGAGACCTCCGCCGAGCTTGAGGAAACAGCTGCCGCTGGAACCGCCGGCAAATATCTGGCAATTGGTTGCGGCATTGCGCAAGCCCAGTTCTTCGGCAATTCTACAGGTCACCAGCTCCGTGTTGAATTGAGGGCTGAACAGCGCTGCCGTGGGCATGACAAAGTCTATGTCGTCCTTGGTGATGCCGGCGTCCTTGATGGCCAGTCTTGCCGATTCGATGGCGTGATGGATTGCGGCCCTCTCCGGGAACCTCCCTGTGGGCACTTCACCGATCCCCACTATGGCCGTTTTGCCTCTCAGGCTACTCATAACCGTCTCCTCCGTATATCTCCATCTCTCAATGAAACAGATTGGCAGCGTAAGAGCACCACCGTGCCGCACTCGTCACAAACCCAGCTGCCTGCCGATAATGTTCTTTTGGATTTGCGATGTTCCGCCGCCTATGGAGTAAATGAGCGAATCCCTCAGAAACCTCTGCGCGTCATACTCCATGGCGTACCCGTATCCGCCGAGGATCTGCACGCCGTTCAGCGCAATCCTCTTGACCATTTCCGCCGCATAGAGCTTGGACATGGAGGTTTCAGCGACACAGTCCATTCCCTGGGTTTCTCTCCACGCGGCGTAGTATGCCAGTCTCCTGGCCGCCTCCAGTTCCGTGGCCATCTCGGCCAGCATGTGTTGTATCGACTGGAACCGGCCGATTGGTTGGCCGAACTGTTCGCGCTCCTTGGCATACTTGAGGGCATAGTCGAACGCTCCTTGAGCGATGCCGATCGCGCAGGCCGAGAGTACGAGCCGTTCCTTGTTCAACAGCCTCATCATTTGATACCAGCCCTTGTTAAGGAACTCCTCTCCGCCGAGAATCATGTGAGCGGGGACCTTAACGTTGTCATACGTCACATCGCACGAGTTGGAACCCTTGTGGCCCAGCATTTTGATCGGCCGTGCGCTGAATCCCTCCGATTTGCCGTCGACCAGAAACACGGTGATGCCTTTGGTGCCCGCCGCGCCGGTCCGCGTGTTGGTGACGATGATGTCGGCAATGCCGGCGCCGGAGATGAACATCTTGTTTCCGGTGATGACGTAGTTCCCGTCTTTGAGAACCGCCCTTGTTCCTATGCTCGCAGCGTCCGAGCCCGAGTTCGGTTCGGTGAGCGCATAGGCGAATTTCAGTTTTCCCTCTGCAAGCTTGGGGAGGTACTCGCGCTTCTGGTCTTCGTTACCGTTGACTCCGATGATGTGGTTCCCGTAGAGAATGATGTTTCCGGCCGCCCACGAAAGCACGGGCAGTCTCTTGGAGATCTGCTCGAAGAAAATCATCTCGTCGATGACGTTGCCGCCCTGGCCGCCGAACTCCTCCGGGATGTTGATCCCCATGAATCCCAAATCACATAGCTTTTGGAGAAGATCGCTGGGATACTCCTCCTTCTGGTCCACTTCCCTGGCGACCTCCGGAGGTATCTCCTTCTCCACGAAACGGCGCACCGTTTCCCGCAGCATCTCTTGTTCTTCAGTGAACCGAAAATCCATTGTGAACTCCCTCTGTCCGTTATCCTGGTTCAAGGCATGCAAACCGAGATCATCACGATGAATCGGGTGCAATAGTCCTTTTCAGAGCCTCGCATGCGGCTGCGTAGTCTCGCACCATCTCGCGAACGACATCTCCGGCAGGTTGTATTCCTTCGCACTGGGCCACGCTCTTTCCCGCGCTCCACAGGTCCGACCATTTCTTGGACCCCAGTTCCGGCCGGGTCTCGAAGTCCCGTATGCTGTCGGCAATCCATGTGGCGGGGTTGTCGGTAATGCGATCCGTGCAGACGATGTCGTTTGGCCCGGCGGCTATTACCGCCGCTTTGTATGCCTGTTTGGCCATGGATTCGTCCGTGGCGATCAGACGCGTTCCAACCACGACTGCGCACGCTCCCAGTGCCAAGGCGGCCGCCATCTGGGCGCCGGTGCTTATGCCGCCGGCCGCCGCCACGGGGAGGCCCGTCTTTGACACGAGATAGGGTACCACTATGATCGTCGGTACGGTTCCGCAATGCCCTCCGGCGTCGGACGCGACCGCAATGAGTCCGTCCGCCCCGCGATCCCGCGATTTCAATGCCTGATCCAAGGAAATGACATCGGCGAAGACTTTTCCTCCATTGGCGTGTACGTCGTCGAGGATGAGTCTCGGGTCCCCCAACGACGTAATGAAGAATCCCACGCCTGCGTCGAGACAGATTGCGAGCTGCTCTTTCCACGGAAACCTTCCCGACAGATGGATATTCACCCCGATAGGCTTATCGGTTCTTTTCCGAATAGTCTTCAATGCCGTCTTGAGATCATCCAGGCCGCGGTAGTTGGGTAACGGAAACGCCCCTAAACCGCCGGCCTCGGAGACGGCCACGGTGAGTTCTTCATAGGAGACCAAAAACATGGGTGCGCCAATGATCGGATAAGCGACATCGAACATCCTCGTGAATTCGGTCTCGATCTTTCTCATTGCAGGGCATCCTTACAGTGTTGGGGTACGGCTTCAGACGGCTGCCGACCATGGGCGAAGCCCGCCTCAACCGGTCCGGTCAAGCCGTACCCGGAAGACGACCGCCGTGGCCCTCCATGCGGGGTTGCGGCTCGGGCAGTCCCATGTGAGACTGCCCGGTTATCTTGCCGTTCCTATTCTTGCGGCGTTTTTGGCTCCTTGAGCGGGTCCTGGATCTCGAACCGCTTCTTCTTCGCATCGGCCCTTACGATAAGACTGGAGAAACTGGACACATGACGCTTCGGGTTGAACGTCATGTTGGGGCAAATACCGCCCATGTCATAGTCTTTCATGCTTTCAAGGCCCTTGAGGTACGACTCGGGCGTCAGATCCTTGCCGGCCTTGCGCAGACCTTCGATTGCCGCGGCAATGTAGCCCCATCCCGCCAGATACAGGTAGTCGGGGTACATGGGACTTCCCAGCTCTTTTTCAAAGTCCCCGTACTTCTTGTTGACCTCTTCGGCCTTTTTCATACCCGGTACGTCCACGTGCTTGGGGACGTAAGGAGTTGCCAGAAGATACCCGTCCGCATTTTCTCCGGCCAGCGCAAAGAGAGGCGGCACGCCCGTGGTATTGTTGGACATAAGCTTGACATCCCATCCCAATTTGGCTCTTTGCTTTATGATTGCTGCTGATTGGGGGAGATACGTCCACAATACGATCCAATCGACATTTGCCTCCTTCATGGCGTTCATCTGGGGTGAGAAATCTATTGTGCCCGTTTTGTACGGGGCGGCCTGGACGATTTTCGATTTCATGAACTTTGCCGCGGCTTGAGCCCCTTCAAGTCCTTCTCTTCCGAACTCGTCGTCCTGATAGATCATTCCGATTTTTGCCTTGGGGTCCGTCTCGAGGATGTACTCTATTGCCCGGCATGCCATACTGTACTGAACGGTGTGAGGCACGAAGACCCATTTGTTGCCGGGATCGAAAAATTTCTTGTTGGCGCCGTGGGGCATTATCACGCACTTGTTTTCTTCGCATAAGGGCAGGATGGCGCTGGATCCCGCGGATCCCAGATTGAAAGCGATTGCAAAGACTCCGTCCTTGAGTATGACTTTCTTCGCGGCCTTCATGGTGGTATTGGGCAGGATACCATTGTCCTCGATGACGAGATCGATTTTCCTGCCGTGGATTCCACCCTGGTCGTTGATCCAAGCCACGTACTGCTTGAAAGCGTCCGATATGGGCTTCCCGGCGTACTTTCCCGGACCGGAAAAGTCGACCAGGCATGCCAGCTTGACTTCCTTGTCGGTCACCCCCCGCACATCCGCGCCGATTGCCAAGGAAACCATTAGGCACAGCAGGCAGGCGGCCAACGCAGGTACCATCAGAACTCTTGCTCTCATTTCGTTCCTCCTGGAATGCTCAGACTTAGTCATGCTCCATCCGCGGCCTTAATCACAGCCGATGAAACCCTCGTTCTGCAACCGATCGAAGATCGGGTATAAGACCTTCTAGCTAGTACTTGAAGGGCCACGTTTTCCAGTACAGCTTGGCTCTTCGGTAAATCCCGGCAAGGCCCTGAGGTTCAAAAAGGAGCGCCGATACGACGATCAATCCGAATATTCCAAGCTTGAGGTCGACTATCAGGCCGCCGAGCGTCGGGTAGGAGTCCCGGACCATGTCCGTCGCATACACGATTCCATGGGGAATCCCGGTAATGAGTATTGCGCCCAATATTGATCCGAGAACCGACCCTAGGCCGCCCAGTATGATCATGGCGATATAGGCTATGGACATCGACAGATCGAAGCTGCCCGGCACAATCCACTTCTGGTAATGGGCAAGCAGCGCACCGGCCACCCCTGCATAGAAAGAGCTGATGCCGAAGGCCATCACCTTGTACTTCGCCAAAGGAATTCCCATGGCCTCCGCGGCTATATCCCGGTCCCGTATTGCGATAAAGCATCTGCCGATCTTGCTGCGCACGATATTCTTTGCACACAGGGTCAAGAGCGCCGCCATTGCCGTAATGAAATAGAAGTGCTGCTTCTCGGTGGCAATCACGTACCCGCCGATGGAGATCCGGTCAATGGGCATGCCCATGTCTCCCTGGGTAAGGTCCCAGTGAAACAGCACGTATTCGACGATGAAGCCGAAGGCAAGCGTGCCCAAAGCGAGATACAGGCCTTTGAGGCGCAGAGCGGGAACCCCGACTATCATACCCAGAAGGGAAGCCATGATTCCGGAAAGGGGCAGCGTCAGGACGAAGGGGAGACCGAGCTTTTGACCGGCAAGTGCCGTTGTGTAGGAGCCTATGGCAATGAATGCTCCGTGCCCCAAGGATATCTGCCCGGTGTACCCCACCAGCAGATTCAACCCCAATGCTCCAATGACGGCAATGCCCATCTCGTTGAGTATGCTTAACTGGTAACGGGACAGAAAGAGCGGACAGACGATGAGAAGTGCCGCAAATATCCCGAGCCATATCTTGACCCACCAGGATTGAAGCAAAGCCATATCTTGTTTGTAACCGGTTCGAAATGTACTTCCCATGCTTTGCCCCTTAGACCCGCTCGACTTTTTCTCGGCCGAATATGCCCTGAGGCCTGATCATGAGCACAATGATCATGATTGCAAAGGCTGCAACTTCCTTTACGTCGCCGAAATGAAATCCTGCCACAACGATTCCGCTGAGGTAATTAGCTGCAAATCCCTCGACTACTCCGATGATTGCGCCTCCGATTATGGCCCCTCTTATGCTTTCCATGCCTCCGAGAATGGCCGCAGCCATGGCCTTGATGCCCGTATGGCTCATGGCCAGCCGCACAAAGCTCTGATCGGCAAGAAAAACTCCCGCAGTAACGGCCACAAGGGTTCCGATTGCCCATGCGGTCATGTAGATTCTCTTGACATTGATCCCCATGAGACCGGCAGTGTGGGGATCTTCCGCGGTTCCCTTCATGGATATGCCCAATAGGGAACGATTGAAAAAGACCGCAAAAGCCGCGAACAACGCGATGGAAATGCCGATGGTATAGACGGAACCCTGTGAAACGACGATGCCGCCCAAAGCAAACACCTTGTCGGTGAAGGGCGCCTTGATTGCATAGACGTCGTGGCCCCAGATCAGACCCGCCAACGATGTCAGGATACTTGCAAGCCCCACGGTAATCATGATGGTGGAGAATATGGGCTCGCCCACCATGCGCCGGAAAAAGAGTAAATCGATGACTGCTCCGAGGATGCCGCCCAAGAGCACTGCCAAGGCAACGGCGCCGAAGTACGGAATGCCAAGGGAAGCCGCCAAGGTGTAACAGATGAAGGCGCCGACCATGGCCAGTTCGCCCTGGGCAAAGTTCAAGATCCCGGTAGACTTGAAAATGAGCACAAATCCCAGAGCCAACAACGCGTAGATCGATCCGGTTGACAATCCGTTGATGATGATTTCCAGGATCTTCTCCATTGAGCCACCACGCTTCCCGATTCAGATGTGGGACCGGAGCCTACTTGGCCCGGTACATCTCGTCGATCTCCTGCCGAAACCTTTGAGTAATCACCTTTCGTTTCACCTTTTGGGTTGCAGTCAATTCTTCATCATCTTGATCGAGTTCCTTTTCCAGTATTTTGAATTTCTTTATTGTCTCAACATTGGCGAGTGTTTCGTTAACCCGGTTGATTTCTTCACGGATCAATGCGTGAACGCCTGAGTGGACGGCAAGGCTCTTGTAAGTGGTGTAGGCTGTCTTGGTATTCTGCGCCCAGTTTCCCACATTCTCATAATCTATTTGTACGAGAGCCGTAAGATACTTCCTGCCGTCGCCGATGACCACGGCCTCCTTGATGTACGGGCTGCACTTCATCTTGTTCTCGATTTCCGACGGCGAAATGTTCTTTCCGCCGGAAGTGATGATGATGTCTTTCTTGCGGTCCACAATCATCAGGTGGCCGTCCTCGTCGAACCGGCCGATGTCTCCCGTGTGCAGCCACCCGTTCTTGACGACTTCTCCCGTGGCTTCTTCATCGCGATGGTAGCCGGAGAAGATGGAATCGCCTCGTACGAGTATTTCGCCGTCCTCGCCGAGCTTCAGCTCAAGACCCCGGCACGGTTCCCCCACGGTGCCGTACTTGATTTGATGGTGAGGTCCCGAAGTTGCTCCGCAGGTTTCCGTCATACCGTACATCTCAAGCGTAGTGATGCCCAACGAACGGAAGAAGTCCAGCACTTCGGGAGCAATGGGAGCGCCGCCGCTCATGGCACAGCGGCAATTGAGTAAACCTATTTTGTCCCTTACCGGCCGAAAACTGCAAACCCAACCGAGCGCATACAGCGGAAGCAGCCACGGCGGCAGGCTCTCGCGCTTCATCTTGTAGTATGCCGCTTTTCTTCCTACAGGTTCAAACAAGCCGAATATGAACCGCTTAAAGCGTGTACTGTCTTCCAATTTGATACGTACGCCGGAGAACAGCTTTTCAAGTATCCTTGGAACCGCGGCAAAGAATGTGGGGGATATCTCACGGATGTTTTCCTGAACGGTATCAATCGATTCCGCGAAGTTTATTGTATAGCCGAAAACCAGCGGCATGGCCATGGAGAGATTTCGCTCGAAAATATGGCAAAGGGGCAAATAGGAGAGCAGAGTGTCCCGGTCCGTGAAATGCAGCACGGGTTGGAGACAGTTGGCCACCTCGTGGATAACGTTCCGGTGGGAAATCATGGCCCCTTTCGGAGGTCCCGTGGTTCCCGAGGTGTAGACAATGAACGCTATGTCCTCCGGGGCCGTCTCCTCCACGAGTTCGGCGAAATGTGCCGGCCGGCGTTCTTCGGCTTCTCGGCCCAATTGCTCGACCGCGTCGTAACCGATGATCAGTTCGTCATCGTAATGACGCATTCCCTTGGGGGACACGACAATCATCTTCTTGAGTAAGGGAAGGTCGTCTTTCACCGCCAGAACCTTGTCGGCCTGCTCCTGGTCGGTGACCACAACAAATGCGGACTGCGAATGTTCCAGAATGTATTTGACCTGTTCCGCGGAGTTGGTCGGGTAGATTCCGACGGAGATCCCTCCAAGGGATTGGAACGCAAGGTCCGCGTACAACCATTCGGGGCAGTTTTCCCCCAATATTGAACCTTGCCGGCCCCGTACCATGCCCAGTTCCGCGAGACCAAGACAGAACCGCGTCGTCTTCCGGAGATAACCCCGCCAGGAGACCTCTTGCCAGATGCCCTTGAACTTGTGGCGGAGCGCCACGCGGTCACCGTACTTGTGAGCGTTTTCCATCAAGAGTTTCGGTAAGGTGGTGTTCACCCGGTTCATAGATGTTTCTCACTTACGGGGAGGCCTGTGCCGTCGGGACGGCGACGGTTTGTGTTAATGCGTCGGCGCACTTCCGCCTTAGTGCCCCGTTTCCTAATCACGGTGTCGTATCCAAGGCCGGAAGGCCTGCTTTGGTAGCGCCGGCCTCCGTGCCGGTATTCTTTAATGGAAACAACGTACTATCTCTCGCCCGGCAGAGACGCCGGGACGCTACCGCGTGTTTAGAAATGTGCGACCGTATTTGCGCCACAGAACACTAAGTGCCTGTCCACAATTAACCGTATCGGTTCCATCCGATGGTGCGGGCAGGCGGCAACGTAGGGTGCGGGGTTTACCCCCGCCCTTTTCTCAGTTCCAACGCGGGCGGGGATTAACCCCGCACCCTACGCAGGCAGTGTTAGCTGCCCTTGAGCGCCGAGCTGTCCTTGGACAATTGTGACACTTATTCTGGGACAGTCCCTTAACTCCCTCGCCTACGACCTTCACGCGAAAAAGAGACGACACACGACCACGGCTGCGATGAGCCCCGCGGCATCCGCAATCAATCCCGCGTGGAGCGCATAACGGACCCGCCCCACCGAGACCGCCCCAAAGTAGACCGCTACAACGTAGAGAGTTGTTTCGGTACACCCGGTCATCACTGCTCCGAGCCGTGCCTCATACGAGTCGGCGCCCTGGGAGGCAATGATCTCGCCGAGGATTCCCAGGCTTGCCGCCCCCGACAAGGGACGCATCAGGGCAAGGCTGAGCACTTCCGGCGACAATCCCAGCGATTTCATGGATCCGGGGACACATTGGGACAACAGTTCCACTGCTCCCGAAGCCCTGAACATCCCCACTGCAACGAGGATGGCCACCAGGTAGGGGATGATGCGGACAGCGGTCTCGAATCCTTCCTTCGCACCCTCCACGAAGGATTCGTAGACCTTAACCCCTTTCGCAAAGCCATAACAGGGGATCCCGACAAGGAATGCCAGGAATATGAGATTGGAAAGCGTCGCAGAAAGATCAGGCAGTCCCGTCATCCTTCGGCCCTCCGTGGATTTCTTTCCGGAAACGCTTCATCTTCGAGAATAGCCGCGCGGCAACGATGCCGACCACGGTGGAAACCGCCGTGGCCGCCAGGGCCGGAAGGACTATTACCGTTGGGTCGGAAGCCCCGCCCGAGGCCAAGAGAGCAATGGCGCCTGCGGGAATGATCTGAATACTCGACGTGTTTATGGCAAGAAACATGCACATGTCGTCGGTGGCCGTGCCTTTTTGTTGGTTCAGGGTGTCCAGGTCCTTCATCGCTTTGAGCCCCAACGGGGTCGCCGCGTTGTTGAGTCCGAACATGTTTGCCGCCATGTTCATGGCCATGGAGGCCATTGCGGGATGCCCCCGTGGAATATCCTTGAACAATATTCCCATGAAGGGACGAATGAGCGAGGTGAAGCGCTCCACCAATCCGCTGTCTTGCGCGATCCGCATGATTCCGAGCCAAAGAGCCATGATTCCGGTGAACCCCAGAGCCAACTTGAATGCCGCTTCCGCACCGCCGGCCGCGGAAACGACCACATCCTTCAGGTGACCGGTCCAAAGAGCTATTACCACCGATCCAACGAGAAGCCCGAGCCAGATAATATTGAGCATCGCAGACGTACCCCTTGAGCGGAATCCTGCCCCCCTCCTTGTCCTAATTCGTATGGTTTCCGGACTTGTCTTATGTAACCGCACTCTTGATGAAAGAGATACTCGTCACAGGAATAGTATAGAGATCTTCGCCTGATTCAACGCCGATGAGCCCGTTTTCGTTCCAGATGAGAATGCCGTTTATGGTGGTGCCGGAACCGATCAAAGATATTTCCACTTCGGTACGTGACGACGACAACTGTTCCAGGACACTGCTCGATGTAGTCACGGACTTCAGGCGCCGTTCATTGCGGTTCGTGGAAGCCCCCGCTGCATGATACGGCATCTCGGCCCGCGGCGCTCCAATTCTTTCGCGTGAGGGTGCCTGTGAGATGATGGGGACGTCGCCGGCCGTGGTGGGTACATCCGCCACGACGCTGCCGGTCATGGAAATGTCGTCGATAAGTTCATCGATGATGGTCTCATCGAGTACAAGCGAATCATCCACCGTCTGGGCCGATACGGCACCCGGGACGGGAACGTCTTCGGCATCGTCGTTGAAGGTGGGTATTTCCTGTGAGATGGGTCGGCGAGGAGCAGGCTCGGTCGGTGACGGGTGAGGCGGAGGAGCAACCACTCTTTGTCCGAGATTTTCAAAATCCTGAAGGCTGTAGCGAAAGTTGGGATTAATGAACTTCACATCGCAGTTGACCGGTTTTCCCGGGATTTTGGTGTTAACGGTTTCCGGCAGCCTCAGCACGCTGTCCAGGTTGGGGTCGGTATCGCATTGCAGGTGCTCGCTGATATTCGCGAGGAGTTTCTCGATTCTTTCCGGGTCGGTGATCTCCGTCACTTCTTTCAAAAGCCAGTACAGATGCGCCCCCCGGCCCGATTCGACAATAATGGAAGGCGCCCGGGGAAAACTCCTGATGGCTTTGGCAGCCTGCTGCGGCCCCTCGAAGAAAACCTTCTTGTCCTCGTGTCCCTCACGGCCGATGTCCAAGTCCGCCCACAATGCCAGTATATAGTGTACGTGCTCTTTTTCGGCCTTCATGCGCTCCCGCGGACAGATGCCAAAGTAGACATCCCTCTCTTCGCCGTAGTGCTCCTTGGCGAGGATCTCGATATTGGGGAAATATCTGGTACTCATCTTTGGGTCCCCGCGTTTGAAGCTCTTTACTAGAATAAACCCCCTGTGTTCCTTATAGTATTGGGCAAAGATGGCATCCAGGAAGTCTTTGCGCGTGAACTTTGCAATCATGAGTTAACCCTGCCGGCATTGATAGGGGAGGATCTTGTCCACGTATTCTATTATTGGTTCTCCTGAATGTCAACGACAGGTTGAATTGACTAATGATTGCGATTGAGAAGTGCGCAATGGACCAAAGGCGTTCCCGTATGACGAACCGACGGCCGGGTAATCCGGCCGGACCCCAGCCGCATCATTGCATGCCGGCAAGCGGCCGGGGCGACGAAATGGAAAGCTCCCCGACTCATCCTGCAGTCCGGTCCTTCTTCTCCTTGGTATTCTTCTTGGCCTTACGGGACATCTTTTCTTTAGCCCGGGCAAGGTTCTCCTGAATCACCTTATGGTCGGGGTAAAGCTTTGCCGCTTTGCTCAGGTAGTTCAGTTCCTTCTTGTCGTCCCCCTTCTTCCCCAAGCTCACGGCATAGTCATTATAGGCCAAGGCAAGGTCCGACTTTATTTGAGCGTTGGAGTCATCGGTTTCGAGTGCCGTCTTCAGCAGCTTGATCTCTGCCGGATGCTCTCCCTGCTCTCCTTTCTTCAACGCCTCATTATGGTAGACGGCTCCAAGATTCTTCTTCACCACACTGTTCATGGGATCCAGGTTCAAAGCCTCTTTCAGCATGGTAATCGCCTTGGCAACCGACCCGTTCCCGGCCTCTCTTACAGCCTCTCTTGCCAAGAGATTGCACAGGTTGGCAACCGTAGCCTTATTCTTGGGGTCCAGCTTGAGGGAATCCTTCAGTTTGGCTATGCGTTCGGCCGTGTCCATCCGGCCGTTTTCCGACACCGCCAAGTTGTTGAGGGCTGCCGCCAGGTTCTGCTTGGTGATCGGATCGGTGGGAATAATCTCCAGTGATTCCCGCAAGAGTGAAATCTGAGTCTTCGAGTCGCCTTCTTTGCCCTTCACCACGGCGAGGTCCGAAAGCGCCCCGGCAAGTCGCTTCCTGATCATCTCGTCCTTGGGGGACAGTTTTCCGGCTTTTCTCAAGATGTCCACCTCTTCGACAACAGCGCCGGACTTCCCCTTTTTCAAAGCCAGGTTATAGTAGGCCGTTGCGAGGTTCGCCTTGATTTCCCCGTTTCCCGGTTCAAGATCGGCCGCTTCTTTCACATGAGCCGCTTCCTCTTCAAAGTCGCCTCTTCTCCCCCGGCCAACTCCGAAATTGTTCAACTGACCGGCCAAGGCTTTCCGGCATCGGGCGTTTTCCGGGTCGATTGCCAGGGCCTTTCTGAGAACAGCGATCTTGTCCGTGGTGCTCATTTTTTCGGGTGGGAGCGCCGAGGCCTGTAATGCCGCCAGAACGAAATTCGACCGTATGTCCGCGTCCTCCGGAGCCAGAGCGACGGCTTTTTCGAGCGCATCGACTCCGTCTTTGACCTTACCTTCGCCGGCACTCTTCAGGCCAAAGTTGTTGCACGCAACGGCAAAGACCTGCTTGTACTTGGCATTATCCGGGTCCAACCGGACCGCCTTTTCGAGTGCTTCAAGAGCCTCGGACAACTTGTCTTGGGACAGGAGATGGCTCCCTCTGAAAAACTCGTTTTCCGCTTGTGAACCGTTCACGGTCTCTTCGGCAGGAACGTTTGCCGCAAGGACACACGAGATCAGTATAGTCCACACGATCTTCAATGCCGGCCCGCCATGTGTGTTTCT
The DNA here is from genome assembly GCA_043806215.1 of Pseudomonadota bacterium. GTDB lineage: Bacteria > Desulfobacterota > Desulfomonilia > Desulfomonilales > Desulfomonilaceae > JAVHLK01. Next base: position 13,990 of record JAZDHD010000213.1, read on the forward strand.
TAACGCCATCGGTCGTCTCTCATCCTTTGTGCGGATCCGCTGAACTTGAGAGCCGTCTCGACGAGCCGGCCCATGAGCACGGATATATCATGTGGCTGAGGGCCGGTCAATGCCAACCTCGTCAGTTCGGTTGATAATTCAGGCAAATATCTTCACTTTGAAACATCGGTTTGAAGCACTCTCCGGTAACCCTCCAGCAGTGATAATGGTTCCGGCATTCAGGACTCGGTGGAGGCGCTGCCGGGCAGGAAGCCCTCGGGACGAACGACTTGACAAACCCCGAGTAATAAGTAAAACGAGGTGTTTGAATATCGGACTGAAGGAGGATGGCCGATGATCGAAGTTGAAGGCCTGACCAAGTACTACGGAAATTTCCCGGCCGTACGTGACGTCACCTTTCGAGTCGAAACGGGAGAAATCGTTGGCTTCCTCGGTCCCAATGGGGCGGGAAAGACAACTACCATGAGAATCCTCACGTGTTTTTCCCCGGCGACTTCGGGAGCGGCGCGTATCCTGGGAATGGACGTCCGTACGGATTCGCTCAAGATCCGTGAGAAAATAGGGTACTTGCCCGAGAGCGTGCCCCTCTATGACTGGATGAGGGTCGGCAAGTACCTGGAGTTCGTCGCGCGGGCCAAACGCATCGGTTCGGACAGACGTAGGACGGAAATCGACCGGGTGGCCCAATCGGTCGGGGTTGACGGGGTGATGGGGAAGATCATCCGATCCCTCTCCAAAGGTTATCGCCAACGAGTCGGGCTGGCTCAAGCGCTCATAGGAGATCCGCCCATCCTGGTCCTGGACGAACCCACCATAGGGCTGGATCCGAAACAGATACGGGAAATACGGGACCTCATCAAGGGATTCACCCGGGACCGGACGGTTATCCTGTCTTCTCACATCCTGCCCGAGGTCAGCCAAGTGTGCAGCAGAGTCGTGATCATCAACAACGGCTCCATCGTGGCGGAGGACACTCCGGAGAATCTTATCGGAGGGTACGACAGGTCGAGAAAGTCCCGTATCACGGTCAAGGCACCCCGGAGCGATCTACTCCAATTGCTCGCCTCGGTGCAGGGGGTTGCCTCAGTCGATCCGATCGAAACGGCCGACGGTAACGAGACATCGGTCATTGTCGAGACTGAACCGGAAACAGACGTCCGGGCTGAAATGGCACGGGCCATCATTGAGAAGGGATGGGATCTGATGGAACTGAGACCGCTCGAAGCGAGCCTGGAAGATGTCTTCATCGATCTGGTTACCGAAGAGAGCCAAGAACCGGGAGTCGGTACCGTGGAGACACCGGCGGAGGTGGCATGATGAGAGGATGGTACGCAGTGTTTTGCAAAGAGACCGCCAATTTCTTCGTGTCGCCCATTGCTTATGCGGTGATTGCCGTCTTCCTGCTCATCTCGGGCTTCTTCTTCTGGGCCAACATGTCGCTGTTGAGCGTGGTGAGCATTCAGGCCGCCGGCAACCCCGCCTTCGCGGAGCGCATCAACGTAACCGATTTTGTGGTGCGGCCGTTGATCCAGAATATGAGCATTATTCTGCTCTTCGTAATTCCGTTGCTCAGTATGCGGCTTTTTTCCGAAGAGAAGAGGTCGGGGAACATCGAACTGCTCCTGACGTACCCCATTACCGACACGGGCGTGATCGCAGGCAAATTCCTCGCCGCCATGGTCGTAGTGGTGGTGATGCTCGCAGGAACCTTTTCAATGCCTTTACTCATGTTTTCGGTGAGCGATCCCGATTCCGGGCAACTCTTCACCGGTTACCTCGGTATGCTTCTCATGGCCGCGGCGTTCATGGCTCTGGGCATGTTCATCTCTTCCATGACGGAGAATCAGATCGTAGCCGCGGTGGTATCATTCGCCGTCGCACTGCTGTTTTGGGTGATGAGTTGGAGTGCGTCTCTGGCCGGGGACACGTTGGCAAGCATTATTCGGCAGCTTACCGTGCTGGAGCACCTGGAATCGTTCCAAAAGGGGGTATTGTCGCTTTCGGACATTTCCTTCTTTGTCCTGTTCACCGCATTCTGTCTGTTCCTGACGCTCCGGACTTTGGAAACCTTCAGGTGGAGGGGGTAGAGAATGAATGAAAGCAGTTCACAACGGAAACTCTTTCTTGGCGGTGGAACGGCGGCCGGGATTATCATTTTTCTCGGTATCGTGGCGGCTATTCAGTACATCACCATAAAAAATCCAAAGAGATGGGATTTGACGAGCATTGGGGCTCACACGTTGGCTCCTCAAAGCACGAAGGTCCTCGAGACATTCAAGAAGAACAACGAACCCATCCACGTACTGGCGTTCTACGAAATCCGGGAAGCGTCTCAGCGCGAGGCGGCCCGTGATCTGTTCGACAAATACCGGGACGTTAACTCTGATTTCACCTACTCGTTTATCGATCCCGATATGGATAGGGCGGCGGCGCATAAGCACAAAGTCGACTCCTATCCGACCCTTATCCTGAAGGCGGGAAAAAAGGAAGAACGGATCGAAAAGGCCGACGAGGAAAACGTTACCAACGGACTGTCGAGACTCCTCCGCTCAAAGGTCAAGAAAGCCTATTTCCTCAAGGGGCACGGAGAACTTTCGCCGAATGCGACCGAACCCGACGGGATGAGTATAGCCGGGGAACAGATTGAAAAACAGAATTACAAAACGGCCGATCTGCTTCTTTTGCAGACGAGTTTCATCCCCAACGACGCCACGGTCCTTATCATAGCGGGCCCAAGGATCGACCTGCTCCAATCGGAACTTGACGCGATCCGGGAGCACCTGAACAGGGGCGGAGCGCTCATGGTGTTGATGAATCCGTTCGAAACTCCCAAGCTCGCGGAATTCCTCAAGACCTACGGGTTGGATGCAGGTAACGACATCGTCGTGGACCGGATGAGCCGAGCCCTGGGCGGAGACTACCTCATACCGGTCATTATGCAGTATAACCAGTCTCCCATCACCAAGGATTTCAAGCTCGCCTCGTTCTTCCCGGAAAGTCGTTCCATCAGCGTACCTAAAAAGCCCGTACCCGCAGTGACCGCACTGGAAATTGCACTCACGAGCCAGGCATCATGGACGATAAACAAGGCTCAGCTCGATTCGGGAGACGCCAACTTTGATCCAAAGACCGGCACCAGAGGCCCCGTCGCAGTGATGGCGGTTTCCACGTACACAAACTATGAGTCGTTGAATAAACCCAGGGAAACACAAGAGAACAAAGCGGGGGCCAAGGAACAACCTTCTGAGGCAACAGACCCCAAACAAGGCGGCCCCTCCCCCAAGAAGGACTCTGAAGAAGATCCTGCAGCGACCACCGGACTGGTCAAGGCCCGGATAGCCGTCTTCGGAAGCTCCCAGTTCGCATCCAACAAGTTTTACAACCTGTCCGGCAACAGAGATCTCTTTCTCAACACTGTCTCCTGGTTGGCGGCCGACGACAACCTCATCGCCATCCGTCCCCAATCCCGTTCCGGAAAGCCCCTGGTGCTCACCGGAAACGAATCGTTGGCAGTGGTGTTGGTTCCCGTGGTTTTCGTACCCCTTGCATGGGTCCTCGCGGGATTTCTCGTCTACATATTCCGTAAGCGCACAAAGGTTGCATAAGAGGCCCCTTGGAGAGATAACCCGGCCCGTAAGCACGGGCCGTTACCACCGACTAACTAGTGGGGAGTTGCCATGAAGCTCAGCAAGGTACTGATATATCTCATCATTCTAGTCGCGCTCGCAACCTATGTCTACTTTGTTGAGATACGACACAAGGAGAAGCTGGAGGCGCAGAAAGCCGAAGCCGAGAAGATCGTCAAGCTCGACAAGGACAAGGTGACGCAGATAGAACTGAAGTCCAAGAAAGGCGGCGTCATCGGTCTCAAGAAGACCGAAGGAACGTGGGTAATAATAACGCCCGTGGCGGTGAAGGCGGACCCGTCGGCCGTGAAGGCGTTGCTGAATGCCGTTTCCGAAGCTCAATGCGAAAAAGTTCTCAAGGAAAAAGACGTTAGGTGGGATGAGTATGATCTTGACAAACCGGCCTTCACCGTGTCGGTCAACACGAAAGACGACTCATACGCTCTCTTTTTCGGGGCATCCAATCCTGCCAAGACATCTTTCTATTTGCGGACCAAGGGCGGCTCGAGACTCTTGCTCGTCGCGGACACGCTCAAGAATGCGCTCGACAAATCCACCTTCGACCTCCGGGACAAGACGGTCTTTGCACTGGCACCGGACGACATTGACCGTGTCCTCATCGCCAAGGAAGGAACGGAGACGGAGCTCAAGAAAGAGGCCGGCGACAAGTGGGTGATGCTCAGGCCGGAGCGGATGAGAGTTAAAGCAGAGGACGTGAAGCGGGATCTGATCGGTCTGACGAACCTTCAGGCAAGAGAAATCATCGATGAACCGAAAAAGGACGGTGATCCGTACGGTCTGGACAGTCCCAAGGAGAGAATCGAACTTGCAGGGACGAAACGGTCCCAGACTCTCCTCGTGGGGAAGGCCAAGGGAGACAAGGAGAAGCAAACCGGCTCCCATCCCGATCTGTTCGCGAGAATCAAAGGGATGGATATGGTGTACCTGATTGACGGCCGCACCTTGGGGAGCATGAAGACCGACCCAAAAGAGTTGCGGGACAAGTGTCTGCTCGATTTCAAACCGGACCGGATTGATAAGCTGGAGGTGGCTCTGGACGGGAAGAAATGGTCGGCCGTACGTTCCTCGAAGGACGCCAAATGGACGCTTGAGGAGCCGGAAAAGAGGAAGGATATGGATGCCTGGGCCATCACGGGTCTCCTGTGGGGGCTGAAGAACCTGGAATGGAAGGACGTGACCAAACCGGCTCCAAGCGACCTTCCCGCGGTGAACCTGGATGCACCCCGTTTGGTCGTCTCACTTTGGCGCAAGGACGACAAGGAACCGATGGTGTTGAAGGCCGGTTGGAAGGATAAACCGGCGGAGAAGGTTGAAACGGGCGCTAAAGACGAATCCGGGAGTGAGCCCAAGTCCGGTTCCAAACCGGCCGGAGCGGAAGACAAAGCCGAGGCGGAGGCCGCCGCGGCCGGGAAGACCGGGAAGCAGGCCAAGGAGCCTTCCAAACTCCCCGGACAGGTGTCGGTGATGGTGCAGCCTCACGATGAGAAGAACGCTCTGTTCACCATAGAGGGGACGTACATCGAACGGATACGGGAAGACTTGCAGCGTTTGACCGAGGAGGAGAAGAAGTAGCGGCATCTGTGGAACTTCCGGATGTGGGGCAGGCTTTCCGAAATTGTCTCAAAACTCAAATGTGCGCCCAAGTAGTGGCACGTCGCGGTGTAGGGGCGGGTTTCATACCCGCCCGATTCTGGGTGCTCGATTGCGGGCGGGTGTAAAACCCGCCCCTACAGAGGTCTGCAGCAAACGTCCGCGACGAGCAGGCAACCCGTCGTG
>JAZDHD010000214.1:0-31540 GCA_043806215.1 Pseudomonadota bacterium
ATGCCGTGTCCCGATCATAGGCGTGACTACGTGAGGGAGTCCTCGACCACCCGTACCTTGTCAATTATCGCCTTCAATACCTCAAAAGCGAGCTTGGGAGAGGTCCTACTTGACGGTTGGCGTCTCCTGCTCTTATGAGCCACCCAATCCCGGTATTCTTTGATCTGTTTGGCTTGTCCGATAAGGTCGGTCTCAACAATCCCCTTGAAAAGATCCAAGATTTCACTCCTCTTCCAGTCTCCCACCTCACGGTCAAATTTGTCTTGGAGTTTGGCAGCAAATGCTTCCGGCCTGGTCTGACTCAGCAGGCCGCCCTTTTCTCTCACGTAGCTGATGAGGAAGTGCTCAAACTGCGCCCATAGCGTCAACACAACCCAATTGTCGAGTTCATGCCTACTGTGGTCTATACTCTGCTCGGCTTGGTCCAAGGACATCTCCACGAACACCGTCTTGGCCAAGAAAGCCTCTTCCCCTCGAGCAGCCATCTTCTTCGCCATCCGATGGCAGTCGAGAGCCACCTGGTAGCCGGTCCACACCTCATCCAACCTTGTATCATCATTCAGCATAATCACTCACCACTCTCACGAGATCCAGGAAGAGGTCTTTGTCCATCCCGTGAGCTCTACCCAGGAGCTTATCCTCAATCCAGTACCATCCGCTTTCCTTGACGTTCCGGAATATCGGGGTAACTGACGTCTCAATCAGATCACCGTTTTCGTCAAGCCGCGCCGCCACCTGCGGACCGGGGCCTTCAAGGTATACGATGCTCTGGGTATCCCAGCGGCCTTCGACATCGACACGTCCTTTCGCTGCTATGATCCAGGCCCCCTTGGGCCTCACTGCGGCGACGTGCCTACCCTTCTCATCGTTTAGCCTCAGGTACGGGGCGGGGTACGTGCCTGATCGTCCTTCCGTTATGTCCGTCTTGTCCCTTACCACGGAGAGTCTTGTTCCTTGCAGCCAAGATTCCACGTCCGCAAACAACTGTCTTACAGATTCCAGATAGTTATCAACAATTTGTTGTGCCTTCTGATCCATGGTTCTGCTCCTCATAAATCCCAAGACCCGTCAAGTTTCCAAGAAACGTTCATGTGTCTATTCCCGGCGCTTGGGGGTAATGCCTTGACGACCGCTTTGTTGTAACCGCATCCCCGCGGCCTGTCAATTGTGTCCCATGCCTCCGGTTCATGAGTTTTTCCTTTGAGAACCAAGAAAATGTGATATACAGCGTTGGCCAAAGGCAACGGCCGAGTTGAGGCGAATGCACTGGATCGGAGCATGTCGACGGCCTGCATTCTTCCGGATTCTCGGCACATCCGGAGAACGGCATAAGGATTTTGGTTCATGGATTTTCCCGTGCGGCAGGATCGGTATCCGATGGTAAAGCTTGTAGGAATCATTGCGGCAGTCGCCTTTTCCCTGTTGGGGAAGCCGGATCGTTGCCCCGCGGTGGAATCGCCGCTGCCGGCCCGTCTTTCCTTGGGTTCCGAACGCATGACAGCCTCGGCAAGTCTATCGGCCGCCGGGACCGTCCCGTCGGCCAAGAGAAGCGGGGACGGGAATACCGTTTACGTGCCGATCTCGGTTCAGTCTCGTACATATCACCGCCCGCGGGGATTCCAGCACATCCTTCAGAATACCCCCAAAGATCACGGACTGGCACCCGAGAAGAGTCATGACGCGGACGTGAGCATGAAGTAACCCACCGAATCCCGGGCCGAGGTTGAATTTTTGGTTGCCTGGACTGGACGAAGAAGATAATATGGGCCGATTATGGATAAAGGCAGAATACTCATAGTCGACGACCAAGAAGAAATACTCGATTCCCTCGAGGCCATACTGGCCGACGAAGGTCATCAGGTAATTGTCGCCCGGGAAGGTCAGGAAGCCCTTCACATTGTTCAGAACGATTCCCCGGACGTCGTGTTCCTGGACATCTGGATTCCGGGCATTGACGGAATGCAGACGCTCAAGGCGATCAAGAAAATCGATCCGGACTGCGCCGTCATCATGATGAGCGGTCACGGAACCATTGAGACCGCGGTCAAAGCCATCAAGCTGGGGGCCACCGACTATCTGGAAAAACCCCTCAATTTGGAAGACGTTCTCCACCTTGTTGAGAAGGCCATCACGGGCCGCACATCATCCGCCGGCACGGCGCCGGAAGGCAGTGTTGTTGCCAAACCGATAATAGGACGGTCGGCCAAGGCGGTCGCTCTTCGCAGGGCACTCGACAATGCGGCTGCGGAAGAAGGATCCGCATGGCTTGCAGGAGACAAGGGCACCGGTAAGGAATTCACTGCCCGTGCCATTCACGGGAAAGCGGGCAAGGATCGGAACAGCCTTATTAAGGTGCGCTGCACCGATTTGACCCCCGACACCATGGACGAGGAATTCCTCGGAAAGAATGACGGGCACGGCAAGGCCCGCCCCGGCAAGATCGCACAGGCCGCCGGGGGGACTCTCCTGCTCATTCGGGTGGACCGGCTCGAGAAATCCCTGAGGCCCCGTCTTGCCGAGATCGTCCGGGATCACTTGGAGAGCGGCTCCGGCTCTGGTCAGTTCGCAGGCACGCGCGTCAGGATCGTTTCCACATCGGTGCTCGATCCGGAGACTCTTGTACGTGAAGATGACTTTCCTCAAACCCTGGCCGACATGCTGGCAAAGAGAATCGTGAGACTTCCCGCCCTTCGGGAAAGGTCGGAGGACATACCTCAGTTCGTCGAGCAGTTTCTGAATGAGGCAGCGGAGGAATTCGACCGCAATATCACCGGCACGGATGAACAGGCCATGGAGAGGCTCATGGCGTATTCGTGGCCGGGAAACGTCAAGGAATTGAAAATCTTGATCGAGCACGTGGTGATGACGGCTCCCGGCAGGCTCATCACGGTGGGCGATCTTCTCATACCCGGCGAAGGGGAGACTCCGGGCAACGGAACACCGGTCCGGCCGGAATCGTGGAACGCTTCCGATTCACCGGCTGAAACCGGCGACGCGACATCTTCGGACGAGCCCCATCCGGTTGCCGGAACCTGGACAAATGCGACCGTTGAGAAGCCTTTCCGTCATCAAAAGACATTACGGGGCCGCGTCGTCATGTACGGCCAAGGGCTCCACTCCGGAAACAAGACCGGCCTCACCCTCTTGCCGCTGCCTCCCGGCGCAGGGATCCTTTTCGGCCACATCACCTCCAACGATTCGGTTCCGGCTCTGGTGGACAATGTGGAATCCACCGATCATTCCACCAATCTGAGAAGCAATGGATCCCTGGCCAAGACCATTGAACATCTTATGGCGGTATTTCACGTCTATGGACTGACCAATGTTCTTGTGAAGATATCCGGGGAAGTCCCCATCATGGATGGATCGGCATTGGAGTTTTGTCGGCTTGTGGAGAGCGCGGAGATTATCCGCCAGGACGATCTCCTCGAAGAGATCCGGATCAAAGAGGCCATTGAATTGCCGTTCCCCCCTGAAAGCCACAAGAGCATGCGCGTCGAGCCGTCGGATTGCCTGGAAGTCGAGTATTACCTGGACTATCCGCCGCCGGTGGGGAAAATGCACATGATCTTTCCCTGCAGCGATCCGGATTACTTCAAAGAACAGATAGCTCCGGCACGGACCTTCGGCTTCGTCAGAGACATGAGAATGATGGACGAGATGGGATTGGCGGGCGGCGGAAAACTCTCCAATGTGGTACTCCTCGATGACGAAAAGGTTATCAACCCGCCGTTGAGGTTTTCCGACGAATTCGTCCGCCACAAGATACTTGACATAATCGGGGACTTCTATCTCTTGGGACGCCCCTTCATCGGAAAGATTATCGCCAAGCAGACCGGCCACACGGAGAACATCGCGATGATCCGGCTGGTCAACGAGAAACTGAAGATCTTGTGAATTTGTCCGTGGAGCGACCCCGTTCCGGATTCGCCGTTCCCGATTCGGCAGCCTGCTCTGATCCATAGGCGATGCCCGGTGTTTGTCCGAAAATACCTCTCCCCTCGTTCCCAGGCTTCTGCCTGGGAATGCCTGTCCGCCGGGCTCTGCCCGGTCTTCGGCTTGGAGTCCCGGGGGCTTTCATGGTCAGTTGTGATCCCCGAATCACGGGGGCTTGTTGTAAGGGAGGCTTACCGGACCTCCCGGGAATCCGGAACGATTCGTCTTCCCCCTGTGATAAAGACAATGAGACAGTAGAATGAAAGGAAGAACGAGATCACGACGATAACGATGTTCATTGCTTCAAGCTCAACGAACTGTGCAATCTCGGCAGGCATGTCTCCCATGGCGTGCATGAAATACCCGAGGTTCCATGCCTCCGACAATGACCGCGCACCAAGCAGGGCGAGAATCGTGAAGAAATAGAGATTGGCCCACCTTCTCCCGGTTCTACTCCGCCGGGCCCACCTGTACGCGCGAATGGCCTGCACTATTCCGTACGGCGCAACCAGCCTCAGCCACAATTCCAAAGGAATCCCCCCCGGCCCCGACCGTCCCAAGTCTGGTTGACGAGAGAAAACCGACAGCCCCATTCCGAGGGAATCGGTATAAAGCAGCAAGGCGACGGCAATGGCCGGGAATATCGCCAACGAGACTGCCAGTACAAAGATCTCGCGCAGGATAATGCGAAACATGGCGAGCATTATAGCATCCGGTTCCGGGAAATCATTAGGAAAACAATCCCTCCCGTTCACACCTATCATATCCCCCGGCACATATCCAAGCACGAAAGTCCTTACCATCCTCATGAGGGTGACTTTTCTTCTTTTGCACCAAGCCCCCCCTTTTGAGGGCCCGCGGAGCAGCCATTTTTTCCTGGGATATTCTTCCGCTCTAGTGTAGAATTGTTTGGAATCTGTTGTATGCCCATCACAGCGGAATTCTCCGAGAATTCGTTGGAACCTTTGGACCATGTGCGCGGTGCCTTCCTGCTGCAAACACTTCTCGAAGAAAGAAGGAGCGTTTTATGGAGAGAATCTGGCTGAAATCTTACTACGAAACTGTTCCCAAAGACCTTGTGTTTGAACGGATCACTTTGCCCGAAGCGCTCACCAGAACGGCCGAGAGATACCCCGACAATGCCGCCCTTCTTTTCCAGGGGACGAAGATCACCTACCGGGACCTCGATGACATGGTCTCGCGGTTTGCGTCATCGCTCAAGGCCATGGGGGTGAAACCGGGGGACAAGGTGGCAACGCTCCTCCCGAACCTGGTCCAGCATGTGGTTGCGATCTATGGCGCCTTCAGAGCCGGAGCCGTAGTGTCACTGAATAATCCGCTCTACACCAACCGCGAATTGGAGCACCAGTATAACGATTCAGGGTCCACGTATCTCGTTGCATTGGATGTCCTGGTCCCCAGAATGATCGAGTTGAGAAAAACCACGGGAATCACCAAAATCATCTCATGCCATATCCGCGATTTCCTGCCGTTCCCTCTCAAACAGCTGTTCCCATTCGTGAAGAAGGCTATGCACAAGAAGACGCCTGCGGCTCCGGACGTCCTGGAGTTCATGGATTGCGTCAAGAAATATCCTCCCCTCGATGTTCCCCACAAACCGGGTTGGGATGATACGGCATGTCTGCTCTACACCGGGGGAACGACCGGGGTCTCGAAGGGAGTTCAGCTCACCCACGGCAACCTCTCCAGTAACTGCCAGCAGTGCAGTGTTTGGTTCCCGGGCTTCGAAGAGGGCGCGGAGATTGCCGTAGGATGCCTGCCCTTCTTCCATTCCTTCGGCATGACTACGGCCATGAACGTTAGTATATGGAACGGCTGGGCGGATATTCTCATTCCCAAGCCTGAACCCAAAACGATTCTCGACGCCATTGACAAATACAAAGCGACCTTCATCCCGGCGGTGCCGACACTCTACAACGGCATGATCAACTATCCCGACTTGAAGAACTACAGTTTGAAGTCCTTAAAAGCTTGTTTTTCGGGAGGCGCACCTCTCCCCATGGAGACCATACGTGAGTTCGAAAGCCTTACCGGGGCTCAGATCTGCGAGGGATACGGACTCACCGAAACAAGCCCTGTGACCCACATCAATCCCTATGGAGATACTGCGAAAGTAGGAACCATAGGCGTACCGATATCCGGCACGAACGCCAAGCTCGTTGATGTCGACAATTACGAAAGAGAAATCACCACCCCGGGTGAACCCGGAGAACTCTGCATCATGGGGCCGCAGGTCATGAAGGGGTACATCAACCGGCCGGAGGAAACGGCCAACGCCCTTCGCTATGGATGGTTTCTCACCGGCGACATAGCCGTGGCGGACGAGGATGGATTCTTCAGCATCGTGGACAGGAAGAAAGACATGATCATCTCGGGCGGATTCAACATCTATCCGCGAGACGTGGATGAGGTGCTTTTCTCTCATCCCAAGATACTTGAAGCCTGTGCCATCGGTGTGCCCGATGCTCATTCCGGAGAGAGAATCAAGGCTTTCGTGGTAATCAAAGAGGGGGAGACTGCGACAGTTGAAGAGATCGTCGACTTCTGCAAGGAGAATCTGGTCAAATACAAGGTGCCGAAATATGTAGAGTTTGTCGACGAACTCCCGAAGAGCGCCGTAGGCAAGATTCTTCGGAAAGAATTGAGATCCATGGAGTTGTCCAAGGAAGGCAAATAGGATACCAGGCCCGGTACTCCGTTTCGGAAGTACCGTCACCGACACGCTGTAGACCGGGCTCTGCCCCATAGGCGCCAACTTTCGTGTCCTTGGTCGGGAGGACACCTATCCTGAAGGACATTTCCTCTAGTTCCCCCTTTGAAAAAGGGGGCTAGGGGGATTTATGAATCAGAAAAATCCCCCCTAACCCCCCTTTACTACAGGGGGGGGAATCTGAGGACTCCGACAATTCCAGGTTAAGTTGGCGCTTATGGGCTCTCCCCGCCCTACGGGCTTGTTTTTCGTCGAGTGTACCGGCGGCTCCATTGGAAGGCACCCAATGGCAACTCGAGGATACGAGCACGCGCGCAGCCCTGTTGAACCAGGACCGGAACGGTGTAATCCCAGCAGGAATCGGACACGTCCGCACTTCTTTGCTGCGGCACCGGCCGGAACGCATGCGGAAAGGGTTACGCCAAGAACGGCTCCCAGACGAGTCATTTATTCCTTTGACCTGGGATTCCGAAACATGTAGAATGAAGTGTCTTGTTAATTAGCGGTTTCGGCACCGTAAGACCCGACAATGTTGGGCGATGGAGAGGCAAGCCGGGGGTGCCGTTATGAAAGTGGACGGAAGGATCGGAACTCCTCACTTAAGCCGGGACGCCGAGTCCGGCTCCCATCCGGTGTTTGACGAAGAGGGAGAGCAGCTTAGCGGATCGGTGGGCGGAGGATCCGGCGGCAGATTGGCCGGCGGTGGGGGTGCGATCTTGGCTCGCCGGAACACTGACCCGCTGGAGCGGCTCATCGCCCGCATCCCTGTGAGATCGGCCCCAGCCGTCCATCCTCCGGAACACTGCTCCATCATTGACATGAATAATGGGATGAGCCCGCAACAGGTGATGTGTGACGGATCTGCGAACTCGACGGCCCTCCGAAGGAGATGCGCATGACAAAAGTACTCATCATTGAAGACAACGAAACCAATATGGAACTTGCGACGGCGCTGCTCTTCGCTTCAGGTTATAAGGCCGTTCAGGCATGGACGGCAGAAGAGGGGATCCGCAAGGCCCGTGAAGAGATGCCCGCACTGATCCTCATGGACATCTCTTTGCCCGGCATGGACGGGTTGACGGCCACCTGCATACTGAAGGAAGACCCATTAACACAAGATATTCCAATAGTGGCATTGACCGCACACGCGATGAAAGGAGACGAAGCCAAGGCTCTCCAGGCAGGTTGCAGCGGCTATCTCACGAAGCCCATCGACACACGCTCTTTTCCGCAGGCTCTTGAGAAATTCATGCGGCTGGAAGATCCATCATGACCGGCCGGGTCCGTAAGACAGCCGTGGGGGCGGCTACTCATGAATAACCGCAAACGCATCCTCATTGTGGACGATGAACAGCAGAATGTGGATCTCCTTGAAGCCGTATTGACCACTCTCGGATATGAGTGTTCAATTGCGCTTAACGGGTACGAGGCCTTATCGAAGCTGAATCACTCAATTGATCTTGTTCTCTTGGATGTCATGATGCGGGGAATCGACGGCTTTGAGGTGGCGAGACGAATTCGGAATGATCGGGACTGCTCGGAAGTTCCCATCATCATGGTCACGGCCCTCGAAGGAAAACGCGATCGTCTCAAGGCAGTGGAAGCGGGCGTAAATGATTTCATAACAAAACCCATCGATAGGGTGGAACTCCGCGTGCGCATGGAATCTCTGCTCAGAATGAAGGAGGCCCGGGACGCGGTAAAACGGTACCAGGCGGAACTCGAGGCCACCGTGGAAGCACGGACGGCTGCCCTGAAGGAATCGGAAGCACGGATGCGCCTGCTGATTGAGTCCTCTCCCATCGGAATCATGATCGTGCAGAACACCAAGTGTTCGTATGTGAACCCTGCATTGATCCGGATGTTCGGCTACGATCAGGCGGGGGAAATCGTCGGCAAGCCGGTGGAGACACTATGCGCCATTGGCGACAGATCCTTATTCACAACGCGGGTATCGCAAGTTCTGGCAGGCCAAGGGGAAGTTCATGCCCTTGAAATCGCCGGGCTGAAAGGTAACGGTCAAGTTCTTGAGCTTGCCGTCTGGCTCACCGCCACGGAATTCGCGGGAGCCCCCGCCCTACTCGGCTTCCTCATCGACATTAGCGAGCAAAAGGCCCTGCGGTCTCAGTTACTCCATGCTCAGAAGATGGAGGCTCTCGGCACTTTGGCCGGCGGTATTGCACACGATTTCAACAATATTCTCTTTGCGGTGATGGGATACACCGAGCTTGCATTGGACGCGTTGCCGGAAGGAAGTGTTCCCAGCGACGATCTTCAACGGGTTATGGAGGCGGCCGAACGCGCACGGTACATGGTTCAACAGATTCTCACCTTCTCCAGAGAAACCGAACAGGAGAAGAGACCGACCTATGTCACCCCCATCATGAAGGAGGCGGTGAAGTTTCTGCGGGCCACCATACCGACCACCATCGAGATCACTGAATCAATCCGGGGGGATATCGGAACGATTCTGGCCGATCCCACACGGATACATCAAGTATTGATGAATCTCTGCACCAACTCGGCGCATGCCATGCGTGAGACCGGCGGGGTTCTGGACATACGGATGGACGGTGTTGTACTGGGTTCCGACCGCCCCATTGATTTGGCCGATTTGACTCCCGGAGAGTACCTGAGGTTGGCCGTCAGAGACACGGGACACGGGATGCCCCCGGAAGTGATGCAACGGATGTTCGAACCGTATTTCTCCACCAAGAAGCCCGGAGAGGGTACCGGCCTCGGGTTGTCGGTAGTCCATGGAATAGTGAAGACCTATGACGGAGGAATAACGGTAGAGAGCCGACCGGGAATAGGAACGACCTTTCAGATCTTCTTCCCTCTCATCGAGGGGGAAACCGACTATGTCCACGAGATGGGTCAGAGTACTCCCAGGGGATCGGAACGATTACTTGTCGTCGATGACGAACCCGAATTGGCCGTTATGTGCCAACGGACCTTGGATGATCTCGGGTATCGCACCACCGCGGTCACCAACAGCCTGGAAGCTCTGGATATGTTCCGCTTGGATCCTAATGAGTTCGATCTCATCTTGACCGACATGACCATGCCGCACATGACCGGATTGGAGTTGGCCTCTCAAACCAAGAAGATTCGTGCCGGCATTCCGGTCGTTCTTCTCACGGGATATAGCGATCTCATAACCGGTGAAGAGATCCGGACCGCCGGCCTCCACGCACTTTTGCACAAACCGGTGACGAAGGCGGCACTTGCCGGGATAATTCGAAATGCACTGGATGGGATCACGAAGAGTCCCGCAGATGCAACGGATGCAGAGAGCTGAGGAGGAAAGACCTTCCTCCAGCCGCCGAAGATGACCGGCAGGATGCCGGTCCCACTGAGAACGATGCATGGGGAGGCCGGCATCTCGGGCTCCGCCTCTTCTTCACTTGCGCACAAGGACCACGACCGATCTGGCTTTGACACGGTAATCCCCGCTCGTCAAGACCGGTTCGCGCCCCCGATCCATGATATCGCCGGGGCTTTCCAGTCCCGTATCCACTACGCGAAGCCATTCGCCCGTCGAGCCTTCCTGTATCGTGAAGACGAGATCATCCCAGAAGGCATTGATCATGACGTAGATGTCGTTGTCTTGCCTGGACGCCCCGTGGAGGCAAAACGCGAGAGTTCTGGATTCATACCCAAAATCGGGATCCGGTCCCACCCCGTACCACGTGATATCTTCCCTCCAGTACCGGCTTCGGCCGATTGAAGGATGGTCCTTTCTGAACGCTATCATCAACTTAAAGAACCGGAACATGTCCCGGTTACGTTCCAGTAGGTGCCAATCAAGCCACGTAGTATTGTTGTCTTGATTAAACGGGTTATTGTTGCCCCTTTGAGTGTGCATGAATTCATCCCCCGCGCAGATCATGGGGGTGCCGTTGGACAACATGAGCAGGCAGCATGCGTTCCTTATTTGCCTCCGGCGCAGCTTCAGGACGTCCGAGGGGACATCCTTGTCTCCTTCCCATCCGCAATTCCACGAAAAGTTGTCGTCCACCCCGTCGGTGTTGTCCAGTCCGTTGGCCTCATTGTGCTTTCCATTGTACGAAAACAGATCGTACAGGGTGAAGCCGTCGTGCGAAGTAACGTAGTTGACGCTTTGATACGCATGGTAAGCCTCTTCCAGGGAATCGGGAAACAAGTCGTCACTCCCGTAGATACGCCGCATAATGTCGGGGACAAGGCCGGGATCTCCCTTGAGGAAGGACCGGACCTGATCGCGGTATTGTCCGTTCCATTGGAGCCACGTGGTGGCGGGAAAGCAGCGTCCCAACTGGTAACTGGAGATATCCCATGCTTCCGCGATGAGTCGGCAATGGGCCAGTTCCGGATCCGACCTGATGGCGGCTATGATGGGCGGAGCGTTCTCGTCTATGGTGCCGTCCGTCCCGCGGGTCAGGAGCGACGCCAGGTCAAATCTGAAGCCGTCCACATGCATCCCGGTCGCCCAATAACGGAGGCTTTCCAGAATCATGTTCCGTACGTGCGGATGCCCGGCCCGAAGGACATTCCCCGTTCCCGCATCGTTGAGGTACGTGCTGCGGTCATTTCCGAGAAGATAATACGTCGAATTGTCTATGCCTCGAAACCCGTAGGTGGGACCCTTCCCGTCTTCCTCTGTGGTATGATTGTACACCACGTCGAGGACCACCTCGATATCGGCCTGATGAAGCGCTTTCACCATTTCGCGGAACTCGTCCGCCCGGCGTTCGTGGTCTTCCGCAGACGAATAGAAGTGATGCAACGCGAAGAAACTCAAAGGCATGTATCCCCAGTAGTTGCCCTCCTGCGGATCGAACTGGAATATGGGCATGATCTCCAGCACCGAGACCCCGAGATCCTGCAAGTACGGGATCTTCTGAATCAACCCTGCGAATGTGCCGCGTTTGTCCGGATCCACACCTGAATTCGGATTTCTGGTGAACCCCCTCAAATGCATCTCATAAATGATCGTGTCGTGGGTGTGCTGCGGAATCCGGTCGCCGCTCCAGTCAAAGGGCTTGCGGGGTCGAGGTATGGCTCCCAGCGGAGCCTGTCCGGCGTTGCTCCCCTTCCGTTTCGCGGCCTCGCGGCTGAAACGCGTGGGAAACCCCACCGCCCGGGCAAATGGATCGAGAAGGACTTTCTGCGGATCAAAGCGCATTCCCCGGTAAGGATCGTAGGGGCCGTCCGCCTGGTACGCATAGTACCGCGCGGGTTCAACCAAACGGGCCGGGATCCTGCAATGCCACACGCGGCCCGACTTGTTCTTCAGGTGATCGAAACGGTAGGAGTACAGCGGTCTTACCGCATCCAGGTTCCGGTACAGGTTGAGTACTAGCCCCGAAGCATTCTTGGAGTACAACGCAAAATTGTACGCGTTCTCATCCGGGATGAATGTCACGCCAAGCGGATAATCCGATCCCTCTTCAGTGATCCAACCGTTCATGTCGTCACCGCAATTCAGATACCTCTCCACCGGGAACAGCATCCCCGCCGCTGCCGGCAAATCGGACCTTATCGTACACATCCCGCAAAGCGAGATCGCAGCCGATTGATTCGAGCCGGATCGTCGCATCGAGGGTACTTGCTTCCGAAAGGATCCACTGGGCGCCTTGCCGCACGAACGACTCGATGCGGACTTTGTCCTGCGACACGAGGACGTACTCCTGCAAGGACTCCAGCCGCCGGTACAGGGCGAATTTTTCGCCGCGGTCATAGGCTTCCGTCGAGGGAGAGAGGACTTCGACGATGACGGTGGGATTAAGCAGGGTATCGGTATGCTCGTCCTCAAAAAGGACCTCACCGCAAACGGCGACGAGATCGGGATACGTGTAGAGCCCCGCAGGGCTCACCCCGACGCGCATATCGCTCACGTAGGCTTCGCATGGCCGCCCGACCAGCTGCGTGCCCAAATCGCGGGCAAGATTGAATACAATGAGGCTGTGTGATCGGCTCGCCCCTGCCATGGCAATGATCGTACCGTTCATGTATTCGCTCTTGTACTCGGCTTTCCGCTCCAGAGCGAGATACTCCTCCGCAGTGTAGTGAGGCTGTGGAGATGCAACCGGCATGGCTTCCTCCTCGGGAAAAGGCCATTTTCTCGGCATTCGGCCTGTCGTCTTTACAACGCGACCTATGAATCCGTTGGTTCCCGGCGATCCGCAGGCAGCGATTCCTTCTCTGCGCGATGTGATCGTGGACAGCCGTGAATCAGGAGGTTGCAACCAGCTATACACCGTTTTGTGCTCCTGCCGGTGCTTCGTCCGCATTCATGGCTGGTCTCGGCGTTTTCTCCGGTCACGCGGACCAGTATAGCACCGACCGCGCAGGACGGGAAGCGCCGTCCTGCACGCGGGGGCAGCGCAAGCAAGAGGGTCGGCATAGTCTTGCGGGAAAGGCAAGATCCGGGTAACAAGGCCTCAACCTTGGTTTCCCATTTTCTTGAGTGCATCCTCCAGTTCCGGGGAGATCGTGCCTCGGCTATGGAAAGAGATCAGCATGACTTGATTGAAGCCATAGTATTACTCTCTCCTGAAGATTCTTTGCGAGTTTAAGCATTTCGGCGGCTTCCTTGTCCGATACGGAGCCTACACGCTGGTAAGTGCCTATGTTCCTTTTCTTCCGGAACGTGTCGAATATCCTGACAAGATCGGCTTCAGCCCCTATGGTCAACGCAAGGCTTTCAATGACTCGATGATGATGGGAGTCACGGGCTGCTCGGTATCCACTGGCGGCCAGTGCAACGGTGGCGGCCTGCAGTGCTCCATTATATGCCATGGCAAATTGCCAGTACGTGTTTTGCCCTTCGATTTCGGCAGTGTTTAAGTCACGTTCCACAATAGCGAGCAGGTCTGCCATCTCCGCTTTTGTGGGATCGTGTTCAACCAGCCAACCGTTTTTCAACCAGTTTCTCAAACTCATTGTGATCTCCGATAAAGAAGATCTTCGGTTCATCGATGAGGCTGTTGAGGAAGTGGTTTCCTTTCAGCACCTTGGCGGTGAACTCATCTGCAGGATACACGGATGGATTCACTTCTCTTCTTAAGATCTCCTGTGTAGCAGAGAGTGCCGTTACCGTTTCGGAGAAGCTTACATCTCCGATAATCATGACGTCTACATCGCTGTCCGAGGTTTCGTTACCTTTGGCTAGAGATCCGAATATGAAGGCGACGGATATCCTGTCCCCGAATTCGCGCAACGAATTCCCTAGGACATCAGCGACTCCGGCGGTTTTGATCATAAACGATTTGATCTCCCGAAACACGGAAGAGGAACCGTTTGCCTGATAGTGTACCTGGTTGCCGATTCTTTGTTTGAGGAGCAG
The DNA here is from genome assembly GCA_043806215.1 of Pseudomonadota bacterium. Lineage (GTDB taxonomy): Bacteria > Desulfobacterota > Desulfomonilia > Desulfomonilales > Desulfomonilaceae > JAVHLK01. The sequence continues at coordinate 13,998 of JAZDHD010000214.1, forward strand.
CCCGGTCAGCCGGAGGAATTTCAGTTCCCGCTGGAGAGCCCCGGGACTTGTGGCTGATAAGCGGGCAATCTCCCTAAAATGGAAGGTTTGGTCACTATTGCAGAACAGGAGAGCAAGGACGCGACTTCGTGTCTTTCCGAAGAGCTTCGCGGCAAAGCCGGCATGGTCTACCGATCTCATCATAGGACCAATTGTACGCAATACGAGATCAGGCTGCAAGTGATTCTCTGTGAATGGGTCAGGCATGACTTGGGTACATCGGTCAGACCCCTTCCTACATGGTCACAAATTCAGAGGGATCGCGGGATACCCTCAAGAACCCGGTTGTCGGACAAACCAAGTTGATGCAAGGCTTGCGGCTTCTCTCGCGTAAGCTCAATAGTTCGACGTGCTCCGTTGAAGTTTCTTGCACCAGACTGAACTTCCCTGGTTTCTTCACGAGATTCTGCGCCTCGGCGATGCGTTCGGGTTGTTCTTGACGATTTCATTGTACGTGGATCCCGAACCTTACATTACTTCAGCTCGCCTGCTCCACTCACGGTTCGGGAACAGCCTCCCCACCGCTGCCGGCAAATCGGACCTTATCGTAGACATCCCGTAAAGCGAGATCGCAGCCGATTGATTCGAGCCGGACCGTCGCATCGAGGGTACTTGTTTCCGAAAGGATCCACCGGGCGCCTTGCCGCACGAACGACTCGACGCGGACTTTGTCCTGCGACACGAGAACGTACTCCTGCAAGGACTCGAGCCGCCGGTACATGGCGAATTTCTCCCCGCGGTCATAGGCTTCCGTCGAGGGAGAGAGAACTTCGACAATGACAGTGGGATTAAGCAGGGTATCGGTTTGCTCGTCCTCAAAAAGAACCTCGCCGCAGACCGCGACGAGATCGGGATACGTGTAGAGACCCGCAGGGCTCACCCCGACGCGCATATCGCTCACGTAGGCTTCACAAGGACGACCAATAAACTGACCGCTTATCTCGCGACCCAGGTTCAGAACAATCAGGTTGTGCCACCGCCCGGCCCCTGCCATGGCAATGATCGTACCATTCACGTATTCGCTCTTGTACTCGGCTTTCCGCTCCAGAGCGAGATACTCCTCCGCAGTGTAATGAGGCTGTGGAGATGCAACCGGCATGGCTTCCTCCTCGGGAAAAGGGTTTCTTCTCAGCCCGCATACGGCCGTTGCGGCCTCAGCGTACCAATCGAGGAAATACAAATCGCTTCCGACACACTTTACTCAATTCCCGGGTTGGAGCGCAAGGGCTCCGGCCGGGATCACGGTTCACCTCACATCATTGAGCGGGCTTATCCATCTTGGGCCGGGCCGTTTTCGTCTCGGCATCCCGCGGGTCGGCTCCTCAAGGCCGCCTATGACTTCCCGGGTTCCGAACGCTCTCCCCGTTTCACGAGCGATACCAACTTCCGCCACACGATTGCCGCACCAACGGCCGCTTTGATGAAAAACGTGCCAAGATCGTTCCCCGCAACCACATGTGCATGGAGATGAAAGACACGCTGCCCTCCCCCGCGATTCACGTTGATAAAGAAACGATAGCCCGACTCGGCAACCCCCAGATCCGTTGCAAGCTTTTTCGCAACTTGCCCGAGGCGGCACAGCAGTGTGTCTTCCTCGGTGAGGTCGTTCAGCGTGGGGATGTGCCTCTTCGGCACAATGAGGATGTGGATGGGAGACGCGGGATTCGTATCCATGAACGCGGTCGTCAAATCGTCCTCGTAGACTATTCGAGCCGGCAGCTTTCCTTCTATGATCCTGCAGAATACACAGTCGTTTGCCGAGTCGGTCATTTGTCCTTCTCCGGTGCCGGGCACCTTCCCGGTTCAGGTTTGCTTTTGGAAACTACGTGGACATGCAGATGAAAGATCACCTGGCCTCCGCCGCGATTCACATTAATGATGACCCGGTAGCCGCTTTCCGCCACGCCGAACATCTCGGCAATCTTCGCGGCCGTTTGCCCGCAATGGGAGACAATATCACTCCCCTCGGGCACGTCGTTGAGCGTTGGAATATGTTCGCGCGGAACCACGAGAATGTGAAGGGGAGCAACGGGATTGGCGTCCCGGAAGGCCACTACGCGATCGTCTTCATATACGATGTCCGCAGGACTCTTGCCGTCCACAATCCTGCAAAACACACAGTCATCCTGCATGGGGGCCGTTCCATCCTTTCGTTTCATGCAATGGTCAATGGTCAACTATTACATGAACCGGATACCTTGTGCACGAAGTTTTCACGGCTCCCTAATGGTGTACAAACATTCGAGGTGCAAAAGGATAAGTCATGGAGGGACGCGGTGCCTCAGCACGACGGTTGTAATGCGCATACCGTCGTCCGGTCCGGAAGCATCCGAAAAGGAGTAGGAGATGCCATATTATGTGCACGAAGTGCCGGGCAGATTGAGAATTAAGATCCCCACCTTGAAGAGAAATGTTAACGAAGCCCGGAGGATCGAGGGGTTGCTCGGACTGATGGAAGGTGTATCGTCCGTATCCGTGAACCATATGACCGGAAGCATGTTGGTCAACTACGATACCGCCGTCACACAGAGTTCCGCCATTCTCGGACTGCTGAACCGAAGCGGATACATAGACGCGGAGCAGGTAACTCCCAGCGTCAAGAAGATCGACCACGACCTCAAGAAAATGGGCCGAGCTGCCTCCAAGGCATTGGTCGGCATTGTGTTGGACCGAGCCCTTCAGGGGAGCCCGCTTTCCATTCTGACCGTCTTCATCTAACCTCGTCCGTCATTGATATCCGATCCGATCCTGCCTGTGGAAAGGGAGTCCATTAGTCGAACTCTCTCCCCTCTACGGCAGCCAACCATCTCTTGAGGCTTCCTTCGAGGAGTCTTGCAGCCCGGGACGCATCGAGCAGAAGGGCTTCCGGAATAAAGGAAAGGTCCACCACGTAGATATCCTTCCACTTGGCCATGAACGGACAGTCTCTCAGCTCTTCATCACTCAGTTGGGCCAGGTAGTAGCAGACTCGGTTCAGCACTGTCTTGCAACTCTTGATCTTAACCCCTTGCAGCGCGTAGTTGTTGCCGAACAGCCTGAAACGCTCAAAGGCCGATCCGGGGGAGAATTGGGATAGGGTCTTCAGGTCACGTTTGAGGAAGAAGAACGGCGCGGTGAGTGCACACCTGTAGCTGTCCCCAACACGCACCCGAAAATGCTTCGCCATCTCCGTCAACGTATCCGCGACGTTCATCTCTCCGGGATCGAAATGCCACAGCCGCTGTTCCCTTTTCAAAACCGGAAACTGGTCCGCCAGTTCTTTTCCAGCGGCCGCCGGAACCAGAAAGTATGACCTATTGGCATCCCAGAACTCATCTGCAGGACCAAGTAAATCCAACTCCCACGGCGCTTTCGTGTACACCACGTTGAAATGAGGCCGGCCGACTTCCGAAAGTGCCGGGAAAAGCCTTGCGATACGGCGGCCATGCGGAACCAGGCTCATCTCGGTCGCCTTGATTACCTCGTCATTGATCAAGGCTATCTCCGCGGCCTGTGTGATGTGGTCTACAGCCACGATCTCGAGAATTTGTCTTTCCGGATCGAACGGCTCATGAGGTCCCTTCCATTGGTCGTAATCGAGAACCTGAAGCTCTTGCTGGAGCGCATCGGACAGTCTTTCGATTCCCTCGGCACCATATAGATTCTCCCTTGGAATGATCACCGTCTTGCACCCGGCGTCGTAGGCGGTTTCCAATTTGACGTCGAGTCCCCCGATCGTCGTGATCCTTCCTTGGGTGTCGATTTCACCGGTCATGGCCACATCCCGCCGGATCTTCCGGCCTGAGAGCACCGATGCCAAGGCAAGTGCAATTGCCCCGCCTGCGGAGGGACCGTCTTTCGGTGTGGACCCTCCCATGAAATGAAGATGTATGGGTGTACCGGCACGTTCGAGATCGATTCTCAATGCGTCGGCACAGTGGAGTATGGCGGTTGCCGCAACCTTTCTGCTCTCGTCCATGATATGTGCAATGTTTCCCGTGGCATGAACCATGCTGAGGTATCCCTTGCCGTTCCCCGGGGAGTCTCCCGACCGTACCGCTGTGGCTTGAACGGGAATGATCGCCCCTATGCCCCTTTCCACATTGACTCCAAGTGCGGTCATTTCCCCTACCCGGTCATCTTCGTTGATGACCCGCAAACGTTGGGGAGGGTCGAGGAATTCTTTGACCCGTTGCCGTGTAATCGTCACGCGCGGGCTGTCCCGGCCCAGGATTTCCTTGCGCATGATCCGCAGAAACAGAGTGCGGATGACCCGTTCCAGTTCCCGGACCCCAGGCTCGTGGGTATAGGCCTTGATGATATGCCTGAGCAGATCTTCCTCTTCTTCCGGATCGATTGCAATCAGGTCTTCCGTGATGGAGTGCCGGTTGCGGACTCTGTCAATGAGATGCTCCCGTGCAATACTGACCTTTTCGTCAACACTGTACCTGTCCAGTTGGACCACCTCGCACCGGTTCACCACGGGAGGAGGGACCGTATCCAGGGTGTTGGCCGTGAGGATGAAATGGCAGCTGGACAGATCGACGTCTACGGTGGACTGGGTAAACTTGTCGTGAAACAAATGGTTCTGTTCCGGATCGAGGATCTCCAGCAGGGTTGCGATGGCGAACTTCTCGGTCTTGTCCGCCTCGTCCATGATGAACATTCCGTTTACGACCCCCATCTTGATGAGTCCCTGGACAATGGCACCCGGCTTGGATCCCTCATAGGTAAAACCGTGCCCTCTCAGATCCGCTTCATCCCTCATGCCGCCAAGCGACAGCTTGTGATACGGAATGCCCAGGTTTTCCGCGATGGAAATGGCCAGCGACGTCTTTCCGACCCCGGGAGGCCCGACGAAAAGAAACGCACTGCCACTCTTCCGCAAGCCGACTCCATCGCCTTCCACGGACTGCCGATACCTCCAGATGAGGTTGCTGAAGAAGTCACAGATGATTTCCTTGGGTCTCTTGAGCCCATAGTGGGATAGGTCGAGCCCCTTTTCAAAGGCTTCCGGCGTTACCCCTATCTTCCGGATGTTTCCCCACGGTATGGCAAGGAGGGTCTCGATCAGTTCGCTGTATTTGGCCCCACTATGGCCCACGGCATTGAGTTTGTTCTTGTCTATGACTTCCATGACCTGTTGGGGAAACGCGGCATCGTTTCTCGCATCCTCAATTCTGTCCTTGAGGCTCTTGAGTGGAACCGCAGCGGCGGCGGGCTTGGGGAGCGGAGCCGTCTCGGTCCGCACGGTGTGGAAGATCCCTTCCGTCTCGTCGGAGAACTCCTTCAGTGCTCTGCGCAACAGATCGAAGAGCTGCCTGGAATCCTTGTCTTCCACACTGGTCTCCGGAACGCCCAACTCATGGAGAAGAAATACAAGTCCCCAACGGTCCTTGAACGCATTGAGCACCACCTCGGCTTGCTGTGCATCGGTGTCCGCCAGGCGGTCGAACACCCGCAGGAGCTTTCTTAGCGACGAAGTCCTCTTTATCAGGGAATAGGATGTGTCCCGGCTGCGCTTGTAACATGTTCCCAGAACCTTGCTCTGAAGTTCGGTTTGCAGGCCGGGGAATATCTCGCCGAGGATGTTCAACGGAAAATCCGCCAGCGTAATGCCGTAATCATTAAGGATTTCCGTTACAATGCCGTCATAGGACGCTTCTTGCTCTGCGGCATCGAAGAGTTCGAGATAGCGTCTGCCTCTAAGCCCATTCATCTCGTCCGACAGGGCTCTTCGCAACTCCCGGTAAAACGTGGGATCGTTGGCACGTTTGTCCATCGCGAACGCAACGTCGGATTTGCACATATCCCGCTCCGTCGTGAGAGGATAGAGCATGTGTTCGACCTCGTGGCGCAGCAGGAACTCGGAAAATGCCAGCATTTTCCGTTCTTCGGCTGTTCCGTCCCCCAACCTGGACTCCGGTCTCGTGGGGATCACGAACGCGAGATAGTCGAACACGCGTTCATGAATGGAGAGAACCCATTTCCCATCCTTATGGGCGACGATGTCCAGACAACGGATTCTGTTCCCCGGATCCTCCAGCCTCACGATTTCCAGATCCTTGGCGACGCGTGAGGCGGCTATGGCATCCGTTCCCCTGGTCTTCTTGAAGTATTGCATCACCCGCCGGAGGACGATGGTCCTGAGTATGGAGATAACTCTCTTGACATCGTCCTCGTCGGGCCAGGGGAGACTATCCAGAAACTGATGATCGAATTCAAAGGGAAGCATGGCGCAACCTCCGGGGGTGTTGTCCTCACTCTGCCTTCATATATTGTGAGCAAGCAGGAATCAAGATGGTTCCCGCCGAGATTCAAGTTCGTGAGAATCGTCTTGCTTTCCAAGCGGCCTCTTGTGATACGGTAAACACAGATATTGGCTGCTTCGTCGAATGGCGCTTATAAGGTCTGAAGACGGCATTCTTGGAGGCCTTGAGCTGCAGGATGCCGGCTGCCACAGGTCCCGGAGCTTCCCCAAGACCGGCTTGCACAGAGTGAGAGGAATAAGGCAGGCCATCTACCGTGGGGACATAAAACAAGGCTCCGCGTGGCTGGGAATTCTTCTTTTGGTGGAATCGGACTAAGATCGACGACGGAGAAATGACGCCTGAGATCATCCAGAGAGCTGAAGGGAAAATCTTGACATACCGGGCAATCAAGTCCAGTCTGCGTTAAGAGGGAGGGATCCACAGCTGTCTACTCTGTCAACAAAATGCCGTGTGCTTTGATTTGTTTCCAACGTCTTGAGCGTGAGGATTTTAGGAGGCATGAAACCCGGCAAGCTTCTGACGGTCATATACTACAGGACTGAGGATACCAAGAACTACCCGGCGAAGGAGTGGTTGGACGAGATAGACGTTGAGGCGAAGTTCAAGCTAAAACACCTACTCAAGCAATTGGAGATACGAGGACCCCTGGTCTGGATGATGTTTAAGGATTTCTTTGAGCCCCTGGGAAAGGGACTTTTCCAAATAAGGCTGGAACATGGCGATAAGTGGTACAGATTGATATACTTCTACTGGGACAAGAAAGCTGTTGTGTGTCACGGCTATGAAAAGGAAACAAACAAGATTCCACCCAATGAGAATCAAACGGCTCTCAACAGAATGAAGGATTTTGACAACCGGATGAAAATGGAACTCCTTCAGAAGTTGAAAAGACCATCTAAGAAAACCCAATAAGGAATTCTTTGAGAAAGGAGGTTATAGAATGTCTGACAATAATCCCAACAAATGGTTGACGCTTGATGAATCAATTGCTGAAGACATTGGTAACAGTCCTGAACTCCAAGCAAAATTCGACGAATCCGGTGAGAGAATACGGGTAGCACTGAATGTCTATCAACTAAGAAACAGCTACAGACTAACAAAGGAGAACTTCGCCAAGATTGTAGGCTTGACGGCGGGCCAAGTAACCAAAATTGAACGGGCGAATTTCACCGAGCCACCCTCAGAGGTTTTTGAGGTGATCTGTAAGAGAATGGACCAATGGCTTGAGCGGATAGGCTCGTCTCCTAGACCTTCATCAGATTCGCGTCTCTGTGCGATGGCTCTGAAAACAAACCAAGGCTGACATGGTATCCACGTCTTGCCCCCCTTATGCAGTTTAATCTCTTCTTCAACAAATCAGGGTGAGAAGCACCGTGCAAAAGAGAGAACGTCTCAAACCATGAGAGAACCTGCAAACCGGTCCTTGCCACGAATTTCCTTGCTTTCCAAGCGGCCTTTTGTGATATTATTGCCGCAGGCCTTGGCCGCTTCGTTGAATGGCATGAGGAGGGCTTTCCTGGGGATATCTGGGGACATACACCTGGTTTTGATTGACAGTCATGAGATTTTCATGAAGCAGGACCCAATGGCTCGTCTATCGCGCATAGTGGTCCCCGGATATCCCCATCACGTCACACAGCGTGGTGTTCGGTGCTCTGAACGTGTTTCGTGAAGAATCGGACCGTCGTGAGTATCTTGGAATGCTGGAGGAACCTCTCAGCAGGTGGTGCAAGGTTTCTCGCATGGGTAGAGAAGATCACCGGTCGGGACCTGAGCAAAGGAAAACCCGGAAGACCTCGCAAGCGTCCATCTCAGAAAAAAATGTGTATGTCCCCAGATATCGCCCAGATATCGAGGCATTGGCGCTGCGCGTCTTGGCCGACAGAATCGAGCACGGTGAACAGAGACCGGACCTACTGAACATAAGGTTCGCCGCGGCATGAGTACGTAGCCGTCAACCAAGGCATGACGTGTTATCGCAGCTCTCTTGCGCATCGGATGGCAAATTGAGCGTTCGACCGGCTCACATCGCATCCTGTCCCGCTCAGGTTGGCCGGACACGGTGTTTGCGTTTCACGATGAGGAAGAGATCGGTCCTCGGATGCTATCACGCATTGCTCGGCGGACCGGGCTGACTCCTCACGACTTGTAGATCGCTTCACAACGGTGATAGGGATTTAAATCCCCTTGAGAAGACCAAGACATCATGCGACTGCGAACGAGGAAATACTGAGCAAACTGATGGCGAGGCAAGGCTGGGAGACTGCAGCGATTCCCGATCCTCCCGGTTTCAATGACCTATCAAAGGGAATTCCAGGTACACCACACCTACATTCTTCACGGACCTAGACCCTAACGCTGGACTGCTCCCCATCTCACCTCGTCGCCTTGAAGGACCCCTTGTTTCCATGCCCAAACCGAGTTGCATTGATGATCCTCCGGGGGGAACCGCACCAATGATTGCTTTCTTGTCAGGAGGCTCTCGAAAGGACTTCAGCTGCCCATTGGTTTAGACTCATTCCGTGCGCTTCGGCCATCATTGCCGCGCGGGCATGAACTTCAGGCGGCACTCGTAACATCAGCTTGCCTGAATATGGCTTGTGCGGCGTTCGTCCGGACTTTTCGCACGTCGCCAGATAGTCGTCTACAGCCTCTTCAAAGGCAGATCGCAATGCTGTGACGGAATCCGCGTGAAAACCGACGACATCTTTGATGCCGGCAATGTGACCAATAAGGCAACCGTCTTCATCGCTATACTCAATCCTGGCTGCATATCCTTTGTAAGTCATTGTGCTCATGGTTTCACTCCAGCGCTCTCCAAGAATGCTCGTGCGTCACGAACTTGGTACGGCTTCGCTTCTCCGGCAGGGTGGGGTCGGTGGAATGTGGCGATTATGCCGTTCAGAAGGAATCGGACCCGTGACCCGTCGCCCTCAATCCGTTTTGCCCCCAGCGCCATAAACAGGGACTCGATGCGCCGCCATTCCAGAGTCGCTGGAACCGGTTGTGAGAAGACGGCTTCAAAGGTCCTGCGTTGCGCTTTGTTCATGACGTAACGATAGCACGCCGGCCACTACCCTGCAATCATTTTGTGATAGCATTGAAGTTTGGTGAGTTCCAATAATGGCAATAAGGTTCTGGGGTTAGGAATAAAGCAGTGGGCAACCAAGCGAGCCGACTTGATCTTCAGCATCCGCGGCCTGCGGCAGAGTCCCCGCGATACGCGAGACAGGAGGAGGCTGCGTCGCGGATAGTCCTGAAACAGGATCACCCGGCACGCAGATAATGCCTTCCGGCAGGGTCTCTGAGCGGACGAATCTCATAGGTGCTCCGCATGCGTTCAAACCGTTCCGGATCGAATTCCCGTTTGTGGGTAAAATCGGGGTTCAGCGTGTCTACATTGCGGAAAGGCTGGACGATGAACCGCGGTACCCGGCCAAGGGATTCGCGGATGCAGGCGAGTTCCGGTTCTTCCACGAGGCCGGGGATGACCGTAGTGCGGAACACGACTTCCAGACCGGAACTTTTCAGAATACTGATGCTCCGGCGGATGATTCCGGGGTTTACCGGGACCCCGGCAACAGCGGCATACCGCAGTGCATCCAGCGGAGCCTTCACGTCCATGAAGACCGCGTCCACCATCCTGTAGTCAATGAGTCTCGAAAGCATTCCGGGATTGGACCCGTTGGTATCGAGCTTCACCCGGAACCCCTCGTCACGCAGAAGTCTCAGCAAGTCGATCAGGTCTCTCCTCATGGTGGGTTCGCCGCCGGTCACCGTAACCCCGTCGATCCATTTCCTGCCGGCGTTCAGTTGTCGCAGTACGTCCTCCACGGGGTAATCTTCCATCTCGTCCGGATGGAGCACAAGACTGTGATTGTGGCAAGCGGGACATCGAAATCCACAGCCTCCCAGGAATATCACCGAGGATATCTTGCCCGGCCAGTCGACGAGAGATCCTGAAACAAAGCCCTTTATGTTGAATTTGTCGGTCAATGGGTCACCCGGATTTGAAGGTTGCAGGGGAGATCTCAGGTCCGCGGTCTCCCCTGAACGGTGTTTTGCCGCAGCTGTCGAAGTTGCGGTCCATGCGTCGGGTTCTCAACAGCAGTTTTCGAGAAGGTAGCGGCGAATATGGGCCGCGCCGGTGACTATCTCGCTGTTGTCCGACACCAGGATGGGCAATTGTTTTTCCGAAAGGGTGACACACCCGAAGTAGGCCAACATGGCCAGCGATTCAGGGTTCTCACCATCCAATTGCATCACCTGAAGGTTCTCCAAGCTGTCCAGATCGACCTTTTCCTTCACCCAATCACACTTGCCGCAACCGGGTTTTGTAAAAAGGTATGTCATGTCGGGCCTCCTCTCACTAATCTCAATTGAATTAAACCACGTCCCGTATCAAGGCCCTCCCGGTCGAGAATGCGCGGCAGGCGGATTCACTCGAGGCAAAGGCGGGCAGACCGCTGACATGGGTATAGGCTACGGGAAAATCTACCTCTCATCCACGAGCTTGGCGGTTTGCATGTACTCGGTATTCCGGTACCGGTCGGTCAGTTCACCCTTTTTCCCCTTGTTCCAACTGGAGAGCTTCGTGAAGTACCCCGTGATTCGCGTAATCTGCTCCACCATGCGCGAACTGCAATAGGGGCAGGCGTCGTTCAACCCTCGGCTTGTTCGGCCGCAGCTGACGCATGTGGTGAGTTCCGGTGAAAACGCTATCTGGTCGTTTTGCGTCATCCGGAATGTCTTCTTCACGAAGTTGGCGAGAGATTCGGCACTGGGCCTGCTTTCTCCCAGCCACACATGGGTGAGGGATCCCGCTTCGATGAGAGGATGAAAAAGCCCCTCTCGCTTGACGCGCTCGATTGGGTCCATACTCGCACCTACATTGAACAGCGTGGAATTGGTGTAGTAAATCTCGTCCCGGCTCAGATTGCCGCGCACGACCCTTTGTGCCTCCGGAAAGTGCTTCATGTCCAGCTTTGCAAAACGGTATGCCGTGCTCTCGGCCGGTGTCTGTTCCAAGACGAAGCGCATGTTATGCTTCTTGCCGAGCCGGGCCGAGACCAAGTTCATGTGGGCGATGACTCTCAGCCCAAATTTCAGCGCATCGTCACTCTCATGAAGTTCCTGTCCGGTGTGGTAGAGGACCAGTTCGTTGAGCCCCACCATCCCTATGAGGTACGTCACCCGGTGCATCCGCAGGTACGGCTCCCCGTCCCTGTCCATGGTCAGCATGGCGAGCGGTCCTTTCTCGCCGAGGGACAATAGACGCTCTATGAATGCCTTCTTCTGCATGTGGGCCCCGGCGGCCAGAGAGATCCGCCCCGTAAGAAGCGAGAAGAGTTCCGTGTCGTCTCCGCGGGCTTCGTATGCTATCCTGGGCAAATTGATCGTGACATTCTGCATGGCTGAGTAACGCATCTTCCACGGATGAACCGCATCATCCAGGTCACTCTTCTCCAATTTGAAGGAAAGCCTACAACACTCCGAAATTTTAGCCGTCTCTCCTCTATCGAACACGTAGTACGTGTTTCCCTTCTCCGATGCAATATCGCAAATATGGTGCAGGAATTCCTCGTGACCGGGAGTCTGGAAGAACTTGTCGGTTATGTGGATCAGCGGTTTCGGGAAGAAGAAGGGTCGTCCGGCCCCATCCCCTTCTCGATAGATATCGAACAGGGTCCACACAAAATCCTGGGCCTCGGGCAGGTATTCCGCATACGTATGTCCCGTGAAAACGCCTCCGGGACCGATTGCCGGTACGTTTTCGAAATGCTTGGGTATCTCCCAATAAAGGTTGATGTCGGTGAAAATCGCCTGTCCGCCTCTGGCCACCGCCTGCTGCGAAAACTCGAAGATCAGCATCTGGGCCAGCTGGCGCACGTCCCGCTTTGGCAATCCCCTCAGATACGGTGCGAAGAACAGGTTCACCGCGTCCCAGCCTATGGCACCGGCGAAATGGCTTTGCAGAGCCGCTGCAAACTTCACCATGTGAGCCAGCAGTACCTCGGGATGCTTGGCCGGTTTGGCCATTGCCAAGGAATTGGGGAGGTTGAGTCCAAATTTCTTGATGTATTCCAGGGACTGCCCCGAACAGTACGGCCTGTCGATGAAGCCGAGATCATGCAGGTGAATGTCGCCCCTCATGTGGGCGTCCCCTACGTTCTGGTCGAAGACGTTGAGCAGCGCATATTCTTTCTTGATGTTTTCCGCGAGCGTCAGGTTCGTGGCCTCGGGACCGTGGGGAACATTCGCATTCTCTCTGTTCGGACGCGTGATCAGTTGTTCCACGTCGAAAAGAGGAACGCCAAGACGTGTGTGCAGACGCCTGTCCTGTTCCAGTCCCCTCTCCAGGAGCTTCGCGTTGACCATCTCCCGGATGAGCGGGGCGGTGATTACCTTTATCCCGCTGCGCTTGATGTTATTCTCGACTTCCAGACTTATGTCCTCTGCGGTTCCTTCGTCGATAAACGTCTCCCGCAGCAATGCGTCAACAATCCTGCTCCGGTCCCAGCCGTCCATGGCCTCGCTTGACGTCCGGACGAAAAGCGCCATATCGGTCGTCTCGAGGTGCGGAGATGTGTCCCTCCTGAACTCTGTGATTTCAGTTACGCCGGCCATAGCAATCCCCCTTGTTGGATGTTGCTCATTACGGATTCGTTGTTTTCGGCATCCTGGAGTCAAGTTTGCACCTGGTTGCATTTCGCATAGTACCGTTCGCTCTGCATTACGCGGGTTCTTCGGACATCCCGGCGACCATAAGCCGCCAGCTGCCCCCGTGGCCTCGGCTCTACGATGCCGGGGGCTGCGGGCATGAACTTGACACCAAGAAAAACATAATTTAACCAAGTTATAAATGCAATAGCATTACAAGAAACTTTAGCTTTTGCTCCCTTTCCCTTACCTTCATTCTACGCACGAATTACCGCCGACAGCGGATTACCTTCCCACGCTGAACTAGGTACTTCTTTATGCTCTGTCGAAAAGCATCGGGAATTCGGCACTGAACCGTACAGACGACCCTGAACCGAGTGGATCATCTTGTGGGGGGCATCTTTATCGCCACTACATGTAGTGTGTCAAGGAGAAAACGTCGACGAGAACCCCAGGTCCCCTTAGGTCTCCGGAATTGCAACCCTTATTTTTTAATTCAATAATACCAGGAGGTTCTGTATAAAGCCTCGAATTCAAAAACTGCACGCGCACCGCGTGTGAGCCGCCGTTGCGGCATGTGCGGGGGGGGGGGTGTCGTGCGCTCTTCCCGCACCGACGGGACGCTCACGCCGCCCCACTCGCGTAGGGCAACATCCCCAATTTCCGCCGAAAACAACGTCCGGCGGCACGGGCATCTTGCCTGTCGTCTTTCTTCTCGTAGGCCGTTTGCCTGCCCCTACGAACTGAAGAGGATACTCCCTGAAGACCCTGGGGAACCGGACATGAGTCCGCAGTCCGGTCTCTCCGCTGCCGTCGCAGAGCGGCCTTTGAGGCGCAAACAAACCTTCGGGGGTCTATTCGTTTATTCGCAGGTCGTCTGAGTTGCAGGCGTTCACATACATGAATTCCTCGGGAGTATACGGCGACGTTGGAAACGGCCGGTTCCAGTACTTGCGGACCTCCTCCGCCAAGTCCCGGATGGAAATGGTTCCGCCCGCGTTCGCTATGACCGCGTGCACCACGGACATCATCGGCGTCCTCGGCCCCCCCTCCCCTGAATTCTTCCTCTCTATTTCCTCCAAGGACGAAGCCAGCGCAATGTCGCCCAATAGCGTCACCGTCAATTCACTGACGTCGCCGGAGGATGGAACAAGCAGATTCGTGGCGGGCCGGGGAAGGTCCCGTGCCGAAGCAGGCACAGTCGCCTTCGGCTCATCTTCATGGGTCTCCGCGTCCTCTTTCCGGGTCGCGGGAACCCCATCGGCGGATTCAGTCAATTTGTTCTCAGCGCGACCTGCGTCGCCGTCGTGTTCCAAAGCCATCGGGATCTCCTTGGGTGCTGAAGCCGGAAGTTACTATAAACGTTGCATAATAGGCGCCGCGCCCCATCTTGTCAACAACTTAATCACCGCTGGGAGACGCCGGCAATTTTCTCGAATCTACTTTAAGTATTTTTACTAACATTGTGTTTGACAAGCACTTTTGTGTGTGATATGCCGTCAATCCATCGGGAAGGAGGGGCCATCGAACCCACCCGCCAAGTTTTCAGCAACCCGAAATCGTGCTCTCTAGGGGAGCAGCGACTGAAAGGAGACATTCCTATGGGAAAACCGTTTACCATTGCCGTGGCAATCGTTCTGTTGACGGCGTCGTGGGGTACCGCCGGCAACTTCGAGGTGTTGGCCGACGCCGGCCTTGTCCGCGCCCCCGCGCCTCTTCACATAAAACCTGGTACACTGGTCAAAGCAGAGTTCAAATCCAATCTCAAGACGACATCAGACCTTGATTCCGAAGCCGACAGCCTCTTTCCGGAAAAGGTTGCCGCACAGAAGGATCCCAAGGTAAAGCCAAGGCCTGCGGTCGCCTTCAGAGAACGCTCAAACGCCGAAATGGCGCCGCCTCCGAAAGCCGACCCGGACACGGCGGCCGAAACGGGCACATTGGCTCAAACATCCGAACAGGAGCAGGATATGGGGGATGATCTGGAAAAGGATCTCGTCCTGAATCCTCCGCCGGCCAAAGTCGAAGATGCTGAGACGACGTTCAAGAAGCCGCCGGTGACTGCTAAGCAGGAAAGCCGTGAAGCCGTTCCGACCGAGCAGGTTGTCAAGGATAAGCCGAAAACGTCCCCGACCGTGAAAAAGAGGTCTCCATCCGAGTACCGCCGCCAGGCGAGCGGAAAGCCCATACGCAAGGTCAGACCGTTGACGAAGAACAATCCTTGGGCATTCCCTGCGGGCAGCCAAGGAGTCCGTGACGTTCGTTTCAACGCACATCCCGCGGGCGACCGTGATCAGGCCTACCAGCAGATGACGCCGCCATATATGACGTCCGAACCCCGCAGGACTATCGCCATGCCTCCGACGGCAGAGCGGTTCGTACATGGCGGGGTCACGATCAAGCTGGCTCCTGCTGCGGCAACCGCATCCGGACCCGATACCGAAGACGACCAGGCAAATGATGACATCCTCTCCGTAGCCACCGAGATCATCGGTTTGCCTTTCGCCTTCATCAGTTCCTTCTTCTAGAAGTACTCAAGGGAATAGACCGCTGCGCCCGTTCGAGAGGACGGGCGCTTTTTTTGTTTTGCATGACTGTGGAGGAATAACGTCTTCCCGGCGCACGTTGTGATCCGCGAACCATGGCGGTTCAGGAAACCAAGCACCAAGCACGCGGGATTGCTCCGTGAAGAGTTCCGTTCCAGAGACGATCCTACGCCGCGGTCAGATCCACAACCTTCGCTTCAGGGGCGTTTTTCATGACAGAGGCCATTCCCTTTTCCATGGCGGATCGTGAGGAATACATCTCGCTCTTTCCGATAATCTGCCCGTTGGATGCCTTCAGAACGAAGTACGGCTCATCCTTCTTGGAGACCTTGCGCTCAAAATTCTCGTCGACAGCCGCATGTTTCCTGACCGATTCAATTCCGTTCTCCGCGCTCGCCCTTTTCTTGTACAGTTCGCTTGTGAGAATTACCTGCCCGTTGGATGCCTTGAGATTGAACATGAACTGCTCGGAACCTGACTTCTTGAGTTCGAATGCGCCTGCCATGACAGCCTCCCCTGTGTTGACGAAAGAGCATGATTACCGTTACGGAGCCGAAGTTGGACCGCTCCGCCGAGCCGGCCGGATTCCCATCACGCCGCCGGGCATCGAGAACCGTCTTGGTAGAACCGGTTGCCGTTCCGGGGGCTTCCAATTCCATCGCATACCGGTGAATCGACGTCAAGGGCAATGAGACGTCATCGGACAGGCCGCGTGGAAAGCGGATGGTGAATTCCGTCTTGTTCAGGG
Organism: Pseudomonadota bacterium; assembly: GCA_043806215.1. Classification (GTDB taxonomy): domain Bacteria; phylum Desulfobacterota; class Desulfomonilia; order Desulfomonilales; family Desulfomonilaceae; genus JAVHLK01. Next base: position 30,242 of record JAZDHD010000214.1, read on the forward strand.
TCGCTCCGCGTGATAATGAGAGACATCAGCCTTGGGAGGGTATCTCATGCACATTTTCGGGTCCGTCGCGGCGGCTGGTCTATTGACGGCCGGCGCTTTGATCTTGTCCTGCACGTGCGGAAGTGCCGCGCACTCTGCCGGGCGACATGCCCCGGTCTCCGCAAACCTTAACAAGCAATTCACCATCGTCGTAGAATCCAATCCCACCACGGGTTACTCCTGGTCGGCCGACTTCGACAAGAGCCGGCTCAGGCTGGAGTCGTCCTCCTACGAGAGACCCGCCGAACCGATTCCCGGTTCGGGCGGAAAGCAGGTCTTCGTGTTCGTGCCGATCAAGGAGGGCAAAACCGAAGTCGTGCTGCAATACCGACGGTCATGGGAGAAAGTCCCCGTCAAGAAAAGGACATACAAGGTCCTGGTCTCACCGTGAAGAGAGCCGTCAGGGATGTCCAAGACTCACGGAGGCGGGTACTGGGGTCTTTTCGGCAGTCTTAGTGCTCCATGGAGCAAATACGTTGTCGTGTCCGTGTGAAGGCCCGGTAGCGTCCCGTCCCGCGTTTTGCGCGGGATGCCGGGCGTGTCCCCGGCGCAGGCCGGAGGCCTGCCCCCTGCAATACCCTCGCATTCTTGGATCTCTTGGTGTCTTGGAGTCTTGGAGTCTTGGTGGCGTCTTCGTCCCGCGCTGTGAGCGGGACTAGATTGTTCTTCTCTTGGCCTTTGAATCTGTGTGAATCAGTGAAATCTGTGGATAGCTTCTTCTCTTCCTTGGTGACTGGGCGGTGGGTTTTCCTCTTTCCGGAGGACGCGACGGGGACGAATACGGACAACCCGGGGACCCAAGCGACGAGAAAGGTTCCGTTTTTCTCCGGGGGGCGTTCGATTGGCCCCCGTGCGTTGTCGCCGGCCGTGCCGCGTGAACCGTTCCCCTGTCTATGAGTGGCACGTATCCTGTGTCCTGTCTAACGGGTATGATCCTTGGAACAGAGTCAACGGCTCGGCAGGCCGCCGAATCGTTGCTCTGTCGGAAATGCCTTGCCGGTTCGTGAGGCCATCCTGTGTCGGGGTAATAAATAGAAGATCTTGAAGAAGCCGGGGGCTCTCCGGGGTGGGAAGGAGCGCACGGTGGAGGCATTTTGAGGATCCGGACGAGCACACGCAGAGATGGCGCGTCTACGAGCTGGAGGTTACGGGAATGTCGAGGCAGGCGTTTGAACAGATCTGCCGCTTCTATCACTACTGCGTGTTCAATTTTCAAGGATACGACAGGGGATGGAAGAGCGAAAACGGCACACAAGCCGA
>JAZDHD010000215.1:0-17877 GCA_043806215.1 Pseudomonadota bacterium
ATTGTCATTGTCCCTCTTGCCGACGGACACGGCGGCCGTATTCTTCTCGTGCAATGCGTTTAGCCGTGGGCGTATGGAACCATTCGTCCAAAAGACCCGACAGGATCGCGAGATAATCGGACGCTTCGATTCCGAATCGTCCGGAGTCGGTATCGAACCCAATCTCCGTGTATCGGCACAACTTATCCGCATCCTTGACAACGGCATCGTTGAGCGAATGAGGTTGTTTAACGGAATCATGTCCTTCAACGATTTGTGCAATCTCGTCTATGAGGGGAGCAGGGTAATCGACCTTTTCCAGAAGCTCGCGTGCGATCCGTGCCCCTTCAGTCTCGTGGATCCTGTTGAGCGCGGCGTCTATCTTTCCCGGACCGAAGGCGGTGAGTTGCAGATCCTCAGGCACGCACTTCCAACCGACATCGTGGAGAATGACGGCCGGCAGAATTACGTCCGGATCGCCCCCTTCTTCGTCAAGCAGACGCACGGCAAACTCGTACGCTATGCGTGTGTGATTTTCGTTGTCACGCGTGTCCAGAAAAGGACGAGCGATCTCGAATAGTTTTACGTACTCATCATACATTACGACCGACCCGGCGTTCTTCGATCACGGCAACCGACGCTGCCTGAGCGGCAGAGCAGATTCCGGATCTCCATTATTCGCATAAGGCGCCGGTCCGTGTCAAGCCGATGTTGCCGGCCGGGCAAGCGGGAATTGCCCGGGCTCCCTTACCACGTGGCCATTTTGCGGAACGAATGAGCGCTCAGCATCGGAGGCGGGATAGCCCGTCACGGACACATATATGCCGCTCCTCACGAAGGCACTTCCGGGGGAAGTCGGCGTCTCGGTTTGGCCGAAGATCCTGAAGGAGATCTGCACCCTGAAAAACATTCACGTGCCGGAATGACCTTCGGCAACCGCGGATCGTCCGCAGCGTCATGCGCAAAATGGGTATTATGTCCCCCGAATTCCCGAATTCGTCCGCGGCTTAGTCCAACAGCTCGTTGGGTTAACAGTGCCGACTTAAGCTTTTGCAGGTTCTCATGGTGTATTTCTCACAGACAGCAGATTCTTGGATTTATCGAGGAGCCTGAGGAAAGCCCATGCTGGGGGAGAGAGGTACTTTCGGTTCCGATATCCGATCCCAAATTCGATTGTGGGAGATCCTTCATGGATTTTTACCGCTTTTAGGGAGCCGTTCTTTAGCTCCTCGTTTACTGCAAATTCCTCCAGGAAGCCCACCCCGTTATCCTGCCGCACGAATTCCTTGAGAACGGAAAGGCTTGCCGACTCCATTGCGATAGAGGGGTTCACCTTGAATTTCCGGAAATAATCAAGGACGATCTCTCTCATCGCTGAACCGTCCTCTCTAAGAGCTAATGGAATTTCGGATAATTGCATAATCGAGATTTCCGACACAGGCAAGTGTACACTTTGCGGCGAGGCAAGGAGGACTACTTCACCTTTTCCGATTGCCTTGACCCTCAGTCTGCTGTCGCCGGGTCTATATCGGACGACTACGAGTTCGTTGCGACGATCCAAGACGCTCTTGACCATTTCTGAGCTTGACCCCCTGTCAAGGATTACCCTGATTCTTGGATAGGTTTTCTGGAAAGCGATGATTAGAGGCATAAGAAATTTCAACGGTACTTCCGGGCATCCTAGGCGCAGTTCTCCCGACTTAACCGTGGACAAGTCACCCAGAAGGCCTTCTAACTCGTGAACCCCCTGGAAAATTTGCTCAGCCTTTTTGAACACGCGCACTCCCGCGTCTGTCAGCCGAATGGTGTTTCCTTCCCGGACGAGAAGCCGCACATTGACCGTTTCCTCAAGCTGTTTGACTTGTATGCAAACAGCAGGTGGGGTTACCATAAGTTCCTGCGCGGCTTTCGAGATGCTATTCAATTTTGCCGCCGTAAAAAAGGAACGCAGTTGATTCATGTTCACAATCACGATCGCAGCTCCCTTAGTAGTTGACAAAATCTTTGTGTCATATCCCTTATCGGCTCCCACAACGACCCGGTTATGTGATCGGGATCTCTTCGATTATCCCACGGGCCGCCACTTGCCCGAAGGTTGTTCCCCCGTCACTACCTTACCTTACCATAACAAAACTTAACTGCAATTAAAATTTATTAAATTGACTTGTCAATTTCCAATGGCTACCATGACACCATGAAAAAACATTAAATGGGGTAAGCTCATAAGATGATATGGATGTAACCGTATTTCTCCTTGCGGATAACAGGTTCATCCCTTTTCACACTCCCACAGAATGGTTTTTCCCCGGTCCACTTACCCCATTTCAGATGACTTGTCAAAACTCGTATTTCACACTCTTCCACAGGATGATTCTTTTCGTTAACCTTTATTTGTTCGACACAACCTTTCACACAACCCTTCAAGGAGCAGAGACGAAATGTCTGAGCAGTGGATATTTCACGATGTAGGTGTTGAGCATACTGACGTGGTAGGAAAGAAATGTGCTCATTTGGGGGAAATGAGAAGAGCCGGTATACTTGTACCTCCAGGTTTTGCATTATCATTGAAAGCCTATGAGAAATTCATGGAAGGGACAGGGGCTCTAGATGAAGTTGAGCATGTCCTCAAAACGTTCGATGCGGACCCGAATGATGTAACTCATATTTCTAGATTTGACACAATATCAAAGACACTCCGTAACATTGTCGAGTCCAAGAGAATGCCCCATGGTATGGCGCATAAAATAGCTGAGCAATATAAAAAGTTATGCGAGGACACCTGCACCTTTAACGCGGCTGTGGCTGTCAGGTCTGCCGGGGTATCCAGCCACCCCGGCCAATATGAGACATATCTTCACATCAGCGGGGAAGCCGCGGTACTGCGGAATATCATCAGGGTTTGGTCAAGTACGTTTAATGCCCGTTCTCTGATTGCACGGGCCAGGGCGGGCGTCTCACTTGAGTCTGATCCGATCGGCACAGCTGTTCTGAAAATGGTTGACGCCAAATCAGCCGGAGTGATCTTCACTTTGAATCCGGTCAATGGTGATGTTTCAAAGGTCTCCATAGGCGGCAGTTGGGGCTTGGGCGAAGCAGTTGTTAGCGGCGAGGTGACCAATGATCAATGGTTGGTGGACAAAGTGACTCTGGAAATCATCGAACGGGGGGTGGCGGAGAAGACCAAAGAATGTGTCCTTGATACCCAATGCGGTGAAATTACTTACATAGATATCCACCCTGAACTACAGAGCAAGCCGTGTCTGAGCGATGTGGAGATTGTTGCGTTAGTTGAGCATGCCAAAAGGGTAGAGAAGCACTTCGGAGTGCCTCAAGATGTTGAATGGGCGATAGACAGGACTTTGCCATACCCTGAGAATGTGTTCATTGTGCAAGCCCGGCCGGAAACCATATGGAGCAAGGCACCAAAGGAGAAAGTGGATACAAAGTCGATGTTCGGGGAATACGACTTAACCTTCATCATCAACCAACAAGAAAGGGAGGTAGCACTATGAACAAGGGGAGGCGATTCACTGATCCACACGAGATAAAGGATTTGCCGGGCACCGAAGGCTGGCGCGACATGTATCCTTACTACTATCCATTTTCAGACCCAGATGCCATGCCGACAACGGCCGGTTACGAGAAATCCATGCTCTGGTTCTATGATGGACTCCACTATCCCGAGCCCGTGTGTCCCCTTGACCTAACCTGGGATGACATGTGGCACCACACGGCCTCTGCATGGGTTGGCAGGATTCACGTGTTCCCCACGAACTGGGGAAGGGACCACCGGATGGTAATGGGTCGAGTCTACATTGACTCGACGGACGTGGACCCGGCATTAGTACCGGCGCGGGTCCCCGAGTTCCAGAAAAGGGTAGGCTTTGCCCTGGCAAACTGGAAGGATTTGTTCAAGAAGTGGACTGTGAAGGTTGAGAAACTTATACGAGATACCGACGCGATGGTCATTCCCCGTCTTGCAGATCTGGACCCGATGAGCATCATTACCGACGGCAAATGGTCTGTGGGCCATGACTTGTTCGTCGCCTGGAACAGGCTCATGGAAAACATTCATCTAATATGGGAATGGCACTTCGAGTTCAATAACCTCGTATCTCTTGTCAACGTCCAATACATCGAGTTCGTCAAGAAGCTCTTCCCCGGCATTACCGACAAATCGATAGGCCAGACCCTCAGCGGCTTTGACGCCATGCTCTTCAAGGCTTTCCGGGTCTTGTTGGACCTGGCGCAACTAGCCTTAGAGCTTAAGGTGGACGGAACGGTACTCAGCTCGAAGGATTGGACAAGGGTCGAGGAGAACCTTCAGCAATCGGAGGCGGGAAAAAAATGGCTCGATGCCTGGAACACCCTTAAGGACCCGTGGTTCAACATGTCGTGTGCCAGTGGATGGTACCATACGGACGGATCCTGGATTGATACCCCTTCGTATCCGCTCCATCAGATTCAGCAGTACATCGGGCTGCTCCAGAAGGGCGAGAATCTCGAGAAACCGATACAAGAGGTGCTCGCAGAGAGGGACAGGGTTACTGAGGAATACCGCAACCTGATCAAAAATGAGGAGGACAAGAAAACTTTCGATAGCCTCCTGGCTACGGCAAGAAAATGTGCCCACTACACTGAGGACCATGACTTCTATGTAGAAAACTGGTCGCACACGGTTTTCTACAAGAAGTGGAGGGAATTCGGGGAGATTATGGTGGAGCACGGAGTGATCGAGGATAAGGACGACATCTACTTCATAAATCGCTTTGAGGTACCTGAGGTACTCCACGACATCGTCGCGAGCTGGTACTGCGGCGTGGCCCCATACGGCCGCGAATACTGGCCGCCGAAGATTGCCCGCCGCAAGGACATATTTGAGAAGTTCAAGGAGTGGCGCGCCCCCGAGGCTCTCGGACCCGCGCCCGATGATTTCACGAATCCCGTGATGATCAACGAGTACGGCTTTGACAATGACACCATCGATAGATGGCTCGGCGCACAGGACATTGACGTGAGCAAGGTGTCTCACATCAAGGGATACGCCGGCTCTGCGGGGATTGTGGAAGGAGTGGCCCGGGTGTGCCTGTCCGTCGATGATCTTGGGAAAATCCAGACAGGTGACATCCTCGTGGCACCGTCGATCAATCCCGCGTGGAGTGCCTACTTTCCCATGGTGTCCGGGGTCGTCACCGACATCGGAGGCGTATTCGGCCACGCCGCCATCGTTGCCAGGGAATATAAGCTTCCCGCCGTGGTGGCAACAGGCACGGCAACGAAGATCATCATGACCGGAGACCGGATAAAGGTGGATGGTGATACAGGGATGGTCCACATCGTGACAAGGGCCTGACATTTCTAAAGAATCAGCCGTGGCGGGAAACGTCCGGCCGCGCCGCCTCAACGCTAACTTAAGATGCACGTGGCGTGGTCCTTAGAAGTCCCCCCTTTGGAAAAAAAGGGGGGGCAGGGGGATTTTTCGGATCCATAAATCCCCCTAGCCGCCTTTTTCTAAGGGGGAACAAGAGGAAATGTCCAATAGAAAGTTGTCGTCGGTAACCAGTGACACCAAAGTCGGATCCTATGCGGCTGCGCCCCCTCAGCAGGACTCAGCGGCAATATAGGTAATTTGATGGACATATACAAGGAGAATTCTATGGTCAACGATATGAGGGATTTTATTCATGAATGTGAACGGAGTGGCGCTCTCAAAAGAGTAAAGGCAGAAGTCGATTGGGACCTGGAAATTTCACATGTTTCCAAGCTGAACGAAGAAAAGGGAGGCGGCTATGCGCTCCTTTTTGAGAACGTGAAAGATTACCCCGGTTTTTCCATTTTGAGCTCTGCCCTTACCACCGAGCAAAGACTCGCTCTAGCTCTTGGGATGCCCGAGCACTACAGCCTGTGTCAACTGGCCCAGGAATGGGTCCAATTGACATCAAAAGCGAAGATACCGCCGGTTGAAGTCAAAGATGGTCCAGTCCTGGAGAATGTTATAGAAGGCGATGAGGTCGATCTTTTTTCATTGCCGTCGCCTAAATTTGCTCCTTTGGATGGAGGCAGATACATCGGGACCGCCGTCAGCGTCATAACAAAGGACCCGGACACGGGCTGGCAGAATCTCGGCACATACCGGATGCAGCTCATCGACAAAACCCGGTCCGCCATACAGATTCACCATGGAAAGCACGGCGATCTGATGCTCGATAGGTACAGGGAATTGGGACAAAAGATGCCGGCCGCGGCAGTCATTGGACAAGCGCCTGTACTGTTCTTGTTGGCCAGTTCCACGGCGCCCTGGGGGGTCAGTGAATACGATCTGGCGGGCGCGCTCCGCGGCGCACCGGTCGAGGTTATAAAGAGTGATCTCACAGGGTTACTGATCCCGGCCAACGCGGAAATTGTCCTCGAGGGTGAAATAAATCCGGACAAAAGTTCCTATGCCCAGGAGGGCCCGTTTGGTGAATACACCGGATACTACTCGGCAAAGGGTGGAGAGGAATACCTGGAACCGGTTCTTGAAGTGAAGCGGATTTTGGTTCGAAAAAATCCGGTTTTCTGGATCACCACAACGGGTCAGCCGATCAATGACATTCATATGCTGGGGGCTCTTCAGGTCACCGCGTCAATATGGTCCGACCTGAGGGATATGAGAATTCCAGGGATCCAATCCGTTTATTCTTTGCCGGAGGGCTGTGGCCGTCTCACTGTCGTAGTATCTGTCAAACAGCGCTATCCCGGTCATTCGACTCAGGTGGGTCATGCCGTTGCGGGCTCAACCAGCGGTCACTACCGGCTCAAGAACGTTATCGTCGTGGACGACGACATTCCTGCAGATAATATCCAGAAAGTCCTTTGGGCTGTCAGTGCCAGACTCGAGGCGAGGAGGGGCGTTCACATCCTCCAAAACACGAGAGGCGGTCCTTTAGACCCGGCCGTCTACATTTCCGAACGAGATGCCGGCTCCAAGCTGATATTGGATGCCACCATCCCCTTTCACTGGGACAGAAAGCCGATGCTGACCAAGATGGACACGGACATGGTCGCGAGAGTGAAGGGCCGATGGGCAGAGTACGGGTTGTCGCAGGCGTGAGGGCCTAGGAATACAAGCGATGTGAGAGGATAAATCGCGAGGGGAGTAATGCCATGTTAGAAGGTTTTGTACCGTATCCGGAGGAGTTCGTTAAACGTTACAGGGAAAAAGGCTGCTGGCTGGACAAGACCCTGGGGGACGACTTCGATTATTTCGTAGAAAAATACAAGGATAGGATCGCGCTCTCGGCCGGTGGCGTGCATGTGACGTACGGAGAGATGGCGGAGAAGGTGAACCGGCTCGCCCTGCACTTCGTCGAGAACGGGCTGCGCACCTACGACAGGGTGATCATGCAGCTTCCGAACGAGCTGGAGTTCGTCTATTGCTTTTTCGCCCTCGTGAAGATCGGCGTCATCCCAATCATGTCGCTGCCGGCCCACAGGGACGCGGAGATCACCTTTTTCGCGCAGTTCGCCAAGGCCAGGGCCCACTTCATACCGGCGAGCTTCAAGGATTTCTCCCATCAGGAGATGTTCCGCCGGGCGCGCGCCAAGGTCCCGAACCTGGAGCTCGGATTCGTATCGGGAAAAGCCGTGGAGGAGGGATTCATATCGATATCTGCCCTCCTGGAAGACAAGATCGAAAACCGTGTGCCGGTGGGTGCGCTGAAGGACTACCGTCCTGACCCGATGGAGCCGGCCGTGCTGCAACTCTCGGGCGGGACCACGGGCGTTCCCAAGCTCATCGCCCGCACCCACAACGATTACAGCCTTAACTACAGGGGCATCGCGCAGATCATGGGCGTCACGCAGGATTTCGTAATGGGCATCGCAATCCCGGTGAACCACAATTTCGCCCTCGCTTGTCCCGGCGTGCTGGGGACGATGTACAACGGCGGGCGGGTGGCGCTCATCCCCACTCCAAGGACGGACACGGTCCTCGAAACGATCCAGAAGGAGCGCATCACTATCATGCCGACCCCGCCGGCCCTCTTGATCCGCTGGATGGAAGCCCCCGAGCTGACGAGGTATGACATATCATCGTTGCGGTGGGTCATTGCGGGCGGCGCCCGTCTGAACCCCGAGGTGGCCAAGAAGGTGAAGCCCGTCCTCGGCTGCAACTACTTCCAGAACCTCGGCATGGCCGAGGGCATGGGCTTCTGGACCAGGCCGGAGGACGGCGAGGACCTTCTCCTCAATACCCAGGGAGCCCCGGCCTTCGACGAAGACGAGATCAGGGTCGTCGACGAGAACGAGAAGGACGTCCCCTTCGGCGAGCGCGGAGAGCTTTTGGTCCGCGGTCCAAATACGATCCGGGGCTACTACAATACCCCCGAGTATAACAGGAAGGCATTTACGGCCGACGGCTTCTACAGGACCGGTGACGTGGTCCGCCTGCACACGGGCCGCTATGTATCGGTGGAAGGCAGGATAAAGGACACCATTAACAGAGGCGCGGAAAAGATAAGCGCCGAAGAGGTAGAGAACCATATACTGGCGCACCCGGATGTAGAAAACTGCGCCTTTGTCGCCATGCCGGATCGCGTCCTCGGCGAAAAGGGCTGTGCCTTCGTGCTGACGAAGGACACCCACCCTCTGACAATGGAAGACTTGAATACGTTCCTGCGCGAGCAGAGGAACATAGCCGTGTTCAAGCTCCCCGAGAGGCTGGAGCTGGTCACGTCTTTTCCCATGACCAATGTCGGCAAGATCGACAAAAAAGAGCTGAGGCGGATCGTCGCGGAGAAGCTGGAAAAAGGGGAAGGTCAGCCATGAACGGTAAAACCATTGCCATACTGGCCAGCCTGGATACAAAGGGCGAGGAGGCGTCTTTCCTGCGGAACCTTATCGAGGGCAGGGGGCATCATGCCCTGTTCGTGGATACCGGCACAGGGAGAGAGTCGAGCGTGAAGGCGGAATACCCCGCGAAGGAGGTAGCTTCAGCAGGAGGAGAAGACATATCCGTACTGAGGGAGACGAAGGACAGCGCCAGAAGCTCGGCCTGCATGATCGCGGGCGCGACGAAGTTACTCAAGGGCCTTGCGGAGCAGGGAAAGCTGGACGGCATCGTGGCGTTCGGTGGGACGAGCAACACGACGGTAGGGACCTCGGTGATGAAGAACTTCCCCTTTGGTATGCCCAAGGCCGTGCTATCGAGTTCGGTGAGCGTTCCCGCCCTCGCCGCCCAGTTTTTCGGCACGAAAGATATAGCCATACTCCACTCCGTCGTCGACGTGGCGGGAATGAACAGCCTCATGGAGGACCTGTTCAAGAGGACCGCCGGGGCCATATCAGGAATGGTCGAAATGCAGGGAGGCACACCGTCTTCATGGAAAAGATCGCAAACGCGAGCGACGGTGTGCCTGACGGAGTTCAAGTTCTCCGACCGCTGTTGCGCTCATTTAAGGGAAATCCTTGCGAAAAAGGAATTCGCGGTGATCCCCTTCCATGCCCAGGGCAGCGGAGACCGAGCCATGGAGGACCTTCTTGCGGACGGCGTTTTTGATGCCGTCGTCGACATGGTGCCCGCGGCCGTAGCGGAAGAGATGTTCGGAGGGAACCGGGCTGCCGGTCCTCACCGGCTTGAAGCCGCCGGTAAGAGGGGTATCCCGCAAATCATCGCGCCCTGCGGCTTTGACATGATTAGCTGCGGCCCCATGGACCGCGCCGACAGGGGGGACCCACTCTGGGTTTCCAGAGAATTGAAGAAGAGGAAGCTGTTCGTCCCCGATGCGTTCAGGGTTCAGGCACGAACGACCGCCGGGGAAATGAGGGAAGTCGCCGGAGAGGTGGCGAGGAAGCTGAACATGGCCAAGGGTCCCGTGGTCTTCGTCCTCCCCCTGAAGGGATTTTCCTCGCTTGATAAAGAAGGGATGGCGCTCTATGACCCGGAGGCAGATGGCGCTTTCATCGAGGAGTTCAGAAAGTCGGTCGATCCGAAGGTTCAGGTTGTTGAGGTCGATGCCAACCTCGATACGGAAGAATTCGCTGAAAAGGTGGCCGAGTTGTTTCTCGCCATGAGGGATTGGTCGGCATCGTAAGGCTGGGGTTAGATATGATGTCAAGGATGGAGGAACCATCTATCTTTGGCGGGGAAGGCGGGGGAACCTGCGGGGTAAGAGATGAGAATACGCATAGAATCAAACTTCTTTATTCTCGGTTTCGACGGCAAAGAGCTTGAGGCGAGTGAGGGGACAACCCTCAGACAAATGCTCAGCAAGCTCGCAGGCTTTGCTGAAGAGAGGATCGAATTTTTCCGGAGAGGATCGGACGAGCTCGATACCGATGACTGGGAAATAAATGTGAACGGCATGCCCTACCATAAATGCCGGGCGCAACTGGAAACGCTTCTCGCAGCCGGCGACCTGCTGGAGGTGCGAATGAACATGATGGGCGGAGGATGAGCGGAAGAAAGAAGGAAGGAAAAGCATGAAAAAAGAATACAAGGTGGTAGGTAAGTCGGTCGAGCGGACCGATGCCCGACCGAAAGTCACTGGGACTGCCAGGTACGCGGGTGATCTCATTGCCCCGGGTATGCTCTATGGGAAGATCCTAAGAAGTCCGGTGGCCCACGCCATGATTGTCAATATAGATACAAGCAAAGCCAAGGCTCTGCCGGGGGTTATGGGAGTCATTACGGGCAAGGATTTCCCCGGAATCCCCTTCGGTACCCGGCCGGATACGAGAGATCAGTTGCCCATGCCCATTACCAAGGTCCACCATTTCGGCGAGGGCGTCGCTGCCGTCGCTGCAATGGATGAGGATACTGCAGAGGAAGCCCTCGACCTCATCAAAGTGGAGTATGAGGAATTGCCCGTGGTCCTCACCGGGCAGGACGCACTGAAGCCCGACGCCCCTCTCGTCAATGAGTTCATGAAAAGCAACATATGCTACACATCGGACTTCGTGTTTGGAGATGTGGACAAGGGATTCAAGGAAGCGGATTACGTGCGAGAGGAGACCTTTAGTTCGCAACGTGTGACTGTGGGTTTCATCGAGCCCCATGCATGCCTCGCGGAAGTCGATAACTCGGGCCGGGTGCTGCTTCAGGGCTCCAAGCAAAGCCCATACATCACGTGGCGTCATATGTGCCGCGCCCTTGACATCCCTCTTGGGAAAATGAGGATCGTCAACCCCTTCGTGGGAGGAGCCTTCTCCGGCAAGCACGACCCTTTTGACGTCGATTTCGCCGCGGTAAAGCTTGCCCAAGTAACGGGCCGTCCTGTGAGGATCGTGCTCAATTATGACGAGGTCCTTGCCGCATACAGGCAGCGCAACGCCATGGATGCTACGCTGCGGATAGGCCTGCGCAAGAACGGACAGATCAGCGCCCTGTACGCGGAGAATATCCTGGAGGGCGGTCACATCAGCGGCATTGGTCCTTTCAACATTTACTATTTCGGTGCGTTCCTCAACATCCCTTACAAAATCCCGGCAATCGAGTACCACGGAAAGCTCGTATACGCCAACAGGGCTCCCTGCGGCACCGTGCGAGGCCAGGAGATCGTACTTGCTCAATTCGCCCTCGATTCGCTCCTCCACATGGCAGGTGAAGACCTTGGCATCGATCCGGTGGAAATCCGATTGATCAACGCAGTAACGGACAACTGGCACTGTGCGAACGGCATTATATGCGATGTCTCAGGGCTGCCCGAGTGCATCGAGAGGAGCGCCGAAAAGATCGGATGGAAGGAGTCGCGGAAGAACAGTCCGGATGGAAGAGGCATCGGATTTTCTTGCGCGTCACATCCGTCGGGCCCGAGGCTGGGTGGTCATTTCGGATCCGCGGTCGTGCTGAAGCTCATGGAAGAAGGGAAGGTGATCGTGACGCATGGGGGTACCGAGATCGGCCAGGGGGCTAACACCGTCTTTTGCCAGATGGCCGCCGAGGAACTGGGAATCCCCTACGAAGATATCATGCAAGGCGTGAGCGACTCGGATACAACGATTTTCGATGCCGGCATGTTCGGAGACCGCTGCACGTACTGGACCGGCAATGCAACGATCGCCGCGGCACGAGATCTCAAGAAACAGATCGCGGAGATCATCGCCCCTGAGCTCGATGCAAAGCCCGAAGACATCGAATTTGCGGATGCACGCGTTTTTGTCAAAGACAACCCGGAAATAGGAATGGACTTCCTCCGCGCCGTCAGGCGAGCCTATTACGAGAAGGGAGCGCCCCTCTACGGTAGAGGCACCTGGGCAGCGACGGACATCGACCTTGTGGACTGGAAGACAGGCAAGGGCAATCTGGCCCACGGCCTAGACTTCATCGCCACGGCCATCGAACTCGACGTGGATCGGGAGACGGGCAAGGTCACGCTGCTCCGCGGGGTCCACGGCGACGACGCTGGTCAACCCATCAATCCTGCCATGCTTGAGGGGCAGGTAATCGGTGGAAGCGCCCACATGACGGGACACGCCCTCCTGGAAGAGTCGCTCTACGATGAGAAAGGGGTGGCCCTCAACTACACGTGGCGTGACTACAAGCAACCAACCGCCCTTGATGTCCCGGAATATTTTGTCGAACACGTTCATACACACGACCCGTACGGTCCTTTCGGGGCGAAAGGCGCGGGCGAGGCCAGCTCCTGTTCCACACTGGCCGCAATCGCAAACGGGATATACGATGCGGTAGGGGTAAGAATCAAGGATCTTCCCATTACTCCCGAGAAGATTCTCGAAGCTCTCAGGGCAAAGGAGGGAAAGTAGATGTTTATCAGGAGACTACCCAAATTTGAATATCATACTGTGTCTTCCGTCAAAGAGGCCCTTGAGCTGGGGAGCCGGTATGGAGGCAGCTCCTGCTTCCTTGCCGGCGGGACGGATCTGCTCGTCAACATGAAGAACCGGGTGTGCATGCCGGAGCACCTTATCAGTCTCGGGGGCATACCCGAGATGAAAGGGATAAGCTTCAACGGGAATGGGGAACTGAGAGTCGGTGCACTCACGACCCTTTCCGAGATAGAGCATTCCGACATCGTCAAAGAACAGTTCCCAGCGCTCTGGGACGCGGTTAATGTGATGGCGTCGAGCCAGATAAGAAGCCTGGCCACGATCGGGGGCAACCTTGTCTCCGCCGTGCCCTCGGCGGATTCCGCTCCACCCCTCATGGTCCTCAACGCGTCGCTCACGATTGCCGGTAATGGCGGGGAGCAGACGATGCCCGTCGGAAACCTCTTCACGGGTCCGAAACAGACATGCTGTATGAGTGGTGAGATTCTGGTCGACATTGTCATCCCGAAGCCGGAGCCTTTTTCCGGCGCTTGTTATCTGAAATTGATGCGCAGACAGGCCATGGATCTGGCTCTTGTCGGGGTTGCAGCCTACATAAAGCTCGACGGGAAGGAAGGGCGTTGCAAGGACGCACGCGTCGCCTTCAGTGCCGTAGCGCCTACCCCGATCAGGGTTCCCGAGGCAGAGAACCTATTGGCCGACAAAACCATCGATGAGGCCCTGGCAGATCAGGCGGCCAAGATCGCAGGCAACCGGTGCTATCCCATCACCGACATCAGGGCGTCCCGGGAGTATCGGTGCAGCATGGTCGAGGTTCTCACCAAACGAGCCATTGTGGGGGCGCTTCAAAGAATCTCGGAATAGAATGACATTAAGGAGAAATTAGGTATGAAGCAGGATATAGTGTTGAAGGTAAACGGCAGAACCTACAATCTCAACGTGGAGACCCATCGAACACTCGTAGAGGTCCTTCGGGAGACGCTCGGCTTCACGGGCACGAAAAAGTCGTGCAATGAAGGTGAGTGCGGCGCCTGCACGATTCTGCTGGACGGGGAGCCTGCGGCGTCCTGCCTGGTCCTCGCCGTTGCCGCCCAGGGGAAGGAAATCACGACCATCGAGGGGCTTGCAGAAGGCACGACGCTCCACCCCCTACAGGAAGCCTTCGTAAAACATATGGGGATTCAGTGCGGCTTCTGCACGCCCGGCATGGTCATGGCGGCGAAGGCATTTCTCGATAAGAATCCCAAGCCCACGGCCATGGAGGTGAGAAAGGCCATTTCGGGAAACCTCTGTCGGTGCACGGGGTATCAGCAGATTGTTGACGCGATCATGGCCGCTTCAGCTGCCACAGGCATAAAATAGCACAGAGGAGACGTCGTCTTATCTTAGTGCTCCGCGGCGTAAATACGGTCGCACAACCTGAGCCCCGGAAGATGACGGGCAGGGACGCCCGTCCCACGAAACAGGCCTAAGGCTTCATGATAGTCCTTCGTAGCCCGGGCCTACGTGCCCGGATCTTGTCCTTGCCGGCAGCGAGACGAAAATGTGCGACCGTATTTGTGCCATAGAACACTTAGCCACCGGACGCCGCCCGGGCCATCGTCTTCGTGGGAAGGGGGTGATGCGTAGACAGAGTGAAGCAATGGGCCTTTTCCACCAACTTTTGGCACGCTGGAATCGGGAAATCTTAATTAAACCAAGAAACCTTCACTTAATCTTTCACAAGGAGGGATACCAGTGGAACAGTCACCTGCAACAACCGGTTTCCAACTGAATCAACCGTGGCGAGGCATATGCGGCACGGTGATCGTAGCGGCATTTTCTTTGACCGTAACATCGCTTTTCAGTGCGGAGGTTTTCAATGGTTTGTATACGGTGCTCTCTGTGGCCACAGTGCCTTTCCTGGTGATGGTGGGGGCCGGCTGGAAGGTGCAGTATCCGTCGACACATGGATTACCCCAGCCCTCGAAAGGCCTCCTGCTGCTTGGTTATTTCGGGCTCTTGGGCGCCCTTGTAGGTTTTGGGGTCCGGAATTTCCTCGCGAATGGGGCGGCCCAACCGTTCATCAACACCTATGTGATCATAACCGTTGTTACCACCTTTTTTCTGGTGCTTGCATTCGGACTGTGGCCTTATAGCAAGCTTTCTGCGGGCCTGGCCGGATGGCTCACCTTAATCACGGCCTTTTTGTTGACGTGGCTTATACTCAAGCTTTTCAATTTCAGTCTTCTCTCTTTCCCCTCAGGGACCAATCCCTCATCGATTCCACCCGTTCCATTCTATGCCACAGGAGGTCCGCTCGCAGCATTTGCAGGTCTCGCTCCCCAGGGTCCAATTCCATGGGAGACCGCCCTTGCAGGATACTTCTGGGCGCTGGTGTGGCTTTTTGTGTTCGTAAATCTTGGTATGTGGCCTTTCTCCAAGGCGACCAAGCTGATGGGCCAGCCGGTGCTCGGCATCATCGTGACGGTATGCTCCCTGGCACTCAGTGTGATTGTCACTTCCATCGCAGTTACTTCTCTGAGCATCGAACCCTTGAAGCTTCTGCTCATGGGCGTATGTTGGTTATTTGGAATCCTGGTCTTCATGATTCTGTTCCAAATGTGGCCGGGGCGTGTCATGCCACAGCCGCTCTGGGGAGTGGTCAACCTTGCAGTGGCCGCCGGTTTTGGAGTCGTCGGCTATTTCGGCTACAGCGCTTTTGCGCTGTGGCACTTTGGCGATGCGGCAACCAAGTACCCGATCTCGATCTTCACTCTTGCCACTATGATGCTTGCGGTTACATTTCCTGCAATGGCCGTGTATTCCGACTTTTTCGATTTCTGGCCGCTGCCGCCCACACCTGCGCCGCCCGAGCAATCATAGAGCCCGGAAGACACGGGGACACGGGGATAGGAACACAACGGCAGAACTGGAGAAGCTTGGCACTCATGGCATTTAACAAGCCACAGGACACGGTGAAAAGGTACCTCAGTGAAAAGATGAATGCCGAGCTGATCCATTTCCTTGGAAGAAAGCCTTCCGAAAGGAAGGAAGACGAGATCCTCTATGAATCTTTTGGGGAGAAAGCCCTTGAAGCTATCTGGAAGCACCCTTGTGATAAGCAACTCTGGAAAGGGAGCGAGCGCAGCGGCCGACAGTTGCATGGGTGTAGAAATCGTCACGCGCTTTGTGAGAATCGCTCACTTGAGGTGGAAATCCTCACAGTAAGCTTTTGTGTCACTCAGACTGTGGAAACCTCAACGGGATATTTTGTAAAGGAGTCGAATAACAATGTCTCGATCGAAAGCTTCTGAAAAGACGAGAATTTTGGTAGTTGACGACGAGCCTGACGTCATCGAAGTCATTCAAGAGGAGTTGGAGGATTACATTGTGGTCCCGGCCACAAGCTTCGATGAAGCCCACAAGCTCATATTGACTGACCATTTCGACCTTGCCATCCTGGACATTATGGGGGTTAACGGCTTCGCTCTGCTCGACACTTGTTCGGCGTGTCAACTGCCCGCTGCCATGCTCACAGCCCATGCACTAAACATAGCGAGCATCAGTCTCGCGATAAAACTCGGAGCAGTGTCCTTTCTGCCCAAGGACGAACTGACCAAACTAAAGGAGTATATCGAGGAAATCCTCGAATGTCTCGCAGAGGGCAAGACCCATTGGGCAAGGCTGTTTCAGAAGTTGGCGCCTCTCTTCAGGGAAAGACTCGGAGTTGCGTGGAAGCATTTTGAGGAGCAATCCTACCCGCTCACATTCGGTTGACGGGTATCTTCTCGCGCCTGGAAAGGCGCCGGCGTCGCAATGGATGAATTCAGCGGTACCCGGCCCGTCCGGACATGCACCCATTATTCGGCTCATCCGGCATTTGCGTACGTGAGGTTGAAATGTAAAGGCGCCCATGCGGGCGGCTTACTCCGCAAGCAAGGCAGGAGCGAACATGAGCGCGCAGCGGCCGACCTTTGTGTGGGTGTAGAAATCGTCAGGCGATTTGTGATAATAGCTCAATTGAGGTGTAATGTCCTGTAGCGCCGCTTTGTGGCCCTGAGACTGTGGAAGCCTTAACAGGATATTTTGTAAACGTCTTCTACAACAAGTTTCCAAGGAGGTGCAACATGGAGATCACAATCGAAAACGTGGTCGAGGCAGCAGATTTGCTCTCTAAGCGCGGAGAGAAGCCGACGCTTTTTCTGGTACGAAAAGCGGCGGGTGGGGGATCGTACTCTACCATAAACGAGGGCCTCGGCGTGTGGCGACAGCGTCGGTGGACTGGGCAGTTGGGTCAATTGGAGCCGGTTCCGCAAGGGATGATTACGGACACCCAATGGACGGAGATTCGGGAAGAGATTGAGGCTGAAGCGAAGGAAGCCACAAGGATCGCCGATGATCTGGCGGATGAACTGGAAGCAACCCGGGCGGAGATCACGGAGGCACAGGGCCGGCTTAAAGGCCTTGAGGTCCAGGTTGAAGGGGCCTCACAGGCGATTTCCAGGTTGGAGAAGGAATTACTGGCAAAACAAGCGGCGGCTGCAAAGGCCCAGTTTGATTATGACAAGTTGCAGGCAGCGGCTGCCGAGTGCTCCGGGCTGCTTGAGGCCCTCAAGCACCGGTTGAATGAGATTGAATCCGACCTGGCCCTGGAAAGGGAGCGTCGGGCGAAGGCAGAGTGGGATAGATCTCTGCTCATGTCAGAGCAGTGCTGTTTATTTTAGCGCAATCCCGCGGTTAGAATAATGTAATGCGGGAAGTCCTCGTTGGATTTGGTCCTGGTAATTGGGGGCGCGCCTTGCCGACAGGCTGTTAGCCGACCCGGTATAGCAAAGCACCGACAGCGTCAGTGACCGGCCGTCAAACTCGTAGAAAATCTTGGGAGTGTTCTTGACCATGCAGATCACATGGATATGCCGCATCAAGGAACGCTCGACCGCCGGAAACCTCTACCACGAGTCCATGAGAAGATATTTGGCAGGAATGAAAAGCCCCGGGGCTCGTCTTAGTGTCTGTCCTAAAACAAACCTTGCAAGTTGGCAATCCGGGGACACGATTCCGAGTTTTGCGAAGTCGCATGGCGCTGTTCGCAAAATCGGATCATGTCCCCGATTGCCGCCGGCCCCTATGGCTATACCATTGAAGAGA
>JAZDHD010000216.1:0-32576 GCA_043806215.1 Pseudomonadota bacterium
CGGTCGGCGCAATCGAGCGGCAGGTGCTCAAGCACATCGACGGAAGGAAAAACCTGCGATCCGTCTTGTCCAAGTTTGAAGGCACCGAATTGCAGAGAGCGCTATCGTTTCTCTTCACATTGGTGTCGCAGGGGATTGTGAGGGTGTGACTGGTCCGCACGGGATCCCTCCGCAACTCGCGGATATCCGAGACCGGTTATAACCGGTCTCGGTATCAATGATCCGAAGTGTGCCTTTCTCAAACAGCCCCACCATACCCCAACCGGGGATGTGCGACCGACCTGTTGTGTGGGCAGGGGTCGGTTCATTCTCGGTGCACCCACTTTCATTGATTGAATCGCCGCCTTGATCAAGCGCCTCACAAAACCATCAACCCTGAAATATTGCTTAACGCCGGGCCGGAGAGCCTGCGCCGCGAAAATGCAAGCTCACCGGCAGGGCGAGATAATTCTTGACAGGTTTTTTTACCTATGTTACCGTTTCATTAGTCAAAACCAAGTTGCACCAGATGAAACTTAGTCGCCGCGATCGACGGATACAACTCTTGTCGATCATACGGACGGCATCGGCAACCGAAGATTCTTCAACCGGCGCGGCCCGATCCTAAGGTCCGCGCGTCCGCCTGTGCAGATGCGGTGTAGCGGCGCAAAGCCCGGCCGCGAAGATAAGACCTGTCCAACGGAACGGCAGTCGGGAAATGAATAGGAAACCTCGTTCAGATCGCAAAGTCTATCGGGTTCAGTCCGTTGATAGAGCTTTGGATGTCCTTGACTGCTTCGATTTTCATGATCGGGAACTTCCCCTCACCAAGATTTGCAGGAAAACCGGGTTGAACAAGTCGACAGCTCTGCGTCTTGCTTCAAACCTGATTGCGCGAAAATATCTCAAATTGGATGAGTCATCGGGGCTCTATTCCCTTGGTATGCGGTTGTTCGATCTGGGATCGGTGGTCTTTTCATCCTTCTCCCTGCGGAAGGCCGCGTCCGCCCATATGACCCAACTGCAACATGAGACGTCGGCAACGGTTCTTCTGGGAGCGCTCATGGACAGGCAGCTCGTGTACGTGGACAAGCGTGACGGAGAAGGAGCCATCCGCATAAGTTCCGAAATCGGTTGGCGCCGCGCTCCGCATTTCGGAATGCTGGGGATGGTGCTGATGTCGTCGCTCAATGACGGCCTCGTCGACTCCCTACTTGACGAGCATCCGCTCGAGGCACACACCAGGGCCTCGATAACCGATCGCGCGGAATTCAAGAAACGGTTGGCTCAGATTGCCCGGGACGGGTACGTGGTCGAATACGAGGAAACGGTCGACGGCATCATCGGGGTGGCCGCTCCGGTGATAGACTATAGCCGTATGGCAGTGGCGACGCTCGGTGTGGCAATCCTTACGGCCCAACACAACCAAGCGGCGGTAAGACGCGTGATTGAAGCCGTCCGTAGGGCGGCAAGGGGAATCAGCCGGGAACTCGGTTACATCGAGCCTCAAACCTTCGACTCTCGTGCATGAACGACCGGCCCATGAGCCGGTTTCGTAACGATCTTTGTAACTTCGCCGGTGCGGTTCCGACACCCGGGATTCGGGTCGGGCAAGGTGGAGTTCCGGCACCGGCGACCAACAGTGAAGGGGATTCGTATGAAAAGAGGTTTCGTGGCGGTCTTGGTGGCATTGGCAATGGCGGGGGCAGCCGGAACGGCATTGATGGTTGATTCGGCATCCGCTGAGATCAAGCTCACCTACAACAACTACTTCCCTCCTACTCACCGGATGGCCCAGCTTGGGGCGGAATTCTCCAAGGAGATCGAAAAGCGGACGAACGGCAAGGTGAAAATCGCCTACTACGCGGGCGGCACCCTCATGAAAGCTCCACAGGTTTTCGACGGGGTAGCCAAGGGGGTTGCCGACATCGGCATGAGCAACCTTTCCTACACCCGCGGCCGCTTTCCCGAGATGGAAATCTGCGATCTTCCGTTCGGGTGTCCCAGCGGTTGGGTCAGCACCCAGATGGTGGACAAGTTCTACCGGGAAGCCAAACCAAAGGGGTTCGAAAAAGTTCAGCCGCTGTACTTCCACGCATGCGGACCCAACATCATCTACACAGCCTCGGTTCCCGTGAAAGCGCTCAGCGACATGAAAGGCTTGACGATCCGCGGCACAGGCAGGATCGCGGACACGGTTGAGGCGTTGGGTGCCACCTCCCATCCGATTGCAATGCCCGAGGCGTACGAGGCTCTCTCACGCAACGTCATCTCAGGGGTAATGGGCCCCATGGAGATGCTCAAGGGCTGGAGGACGGGAGAAGTCGCCAAGTTCGCCACAAACTGCTGGGAGGTGGGAAATGTCTACACCTTCTACGTGGTGATGAACAAGGCCAAGTACGATAAACTGCCGCCCGACGTCAAGAAGGTGTTCGATGAAGTGAGCGCTGAATGGGTGCAACGACATGCCGTGGCATGGAACGAAATCGACGAGGAAGGAAAAGAATTCTTCGCATCCAAGGGAGGCAAGGTAATAAATCTTTCCAAGGATGAAGCGGCCAAGTGGATTGAAGCGGTCCAGCCGGTAATTCAAGGTTACGAGAAGGACATGGTGTCCAAAGGGATGAAAGCCGACACCGTGAAGGAGCGGGTTGCCTTGATCAGGAAGACGGTCAAGGACCTGACCCAAGCCCAGAAAGAGAAGGGCATCAAGTCCCCTTATACGGACTAGCAGGCATGCCGATGTGACACCCGCCGGGGAAGAAGCGGGGTCCCATCGGTCATCCCCCTCGGAGTACACAACGTATGGAAAAAGTGCGGAAATTGGCAGTTTTCCTGAGTAAGGTCGGGGAAATCGGAGGGCTGGCGGGCATTTTGAGTATGGTCGGCATCATCTGTGCCGACGTCCTGGGCTCGAAGCTGTTGGAACTCCCAGTCCCCGGATCAACCGAGATCGTGAGTCTCATTCAGGTTGCCACGATGGCCCTTGTCGTGTCGGCCACTCAGAGAGATGGGGGACACGTGAGCGTGACCATGTTGGTGGATCGTCTGCCTGCCCGGTTACAAAGTGCCGCGCGGATCGTGACTGCGGTTCTGGGGCTCTTCCTCTTCGTGATGCTGTTCTACGAGGGCTGCCGGTACGCAAACCAGATGAGACTGGCTCAAGAGGTGACGGGAACCGTCAAGTGGCCGATTGCACCGTTCGTGTATGTCTTTTCCGCAGCCATGATTCCCACGGTTCTGTTGATGCTGTGTGATCTGGTCAATTCCGTCAAGGAGATGGTGACGCCATGGAACCGGTAACCGCAGGTCTCGTAGGGACCGTAGCGCTCCTCGTATTGTTCGCGCTCGACATGCCTGTTGCTTTTGCAATGGCCCTGGTCGGGTTCCTCGGATTCAGCTACATCGTGGGATGGGAATCGGGCGCCGCACTGCTGGCCAACGATATGTTCGATCAGCTTTCGTTCTATCCCTTGAGCGTGATCGTATTGTTTGTCCTTATGGGGTCCTTCGCGTTCGCATCGGGGATGAGCAGACGACTGTACGATTCTTCGTACAAGATTGCGGGCAGACTTCCCGGAGGACTGGCTTTTGCGACGGTGCTCGCCTGCACCGGTTTTGCGGCCATCTGCGGGTCCACGGCCGCTACGGCGGCGACGGTGGGGAGGGTGGCGCTGTCCGAAATGAAGCGGTACGGCTACAGCGATAGTCTGGCTACGGGTGCGGTCGCTGCAACCGGTTCCATCGGCATTCTGATTCCTCCCAGTACCATTTTCATCGTCTATGGGATTCTGACGGAGCAATCCATCGGCGAGCTTTTCGCCGCGGGCATTCTCCCCGGGATTATGCTGTGCGGCCTGTTTCTCCTCACGGTTCTGATCATCGCACTGAGACACCCCGAGATGGCTCCGGCGGGCACATCGTCAAGCCTCAGGGAGAAGGTTACGGCACTGTGGAAGATGACGGACATCTTCATTCTCTTTTTCGTTTCCATCGGCGGTCTGTTCCTTGGTTGGTTCAGCCCCAATCAGGCGGCAGGGGTCGGCGCGGGAGGTGCCCTGCTGATCGGCATTCTGGGCAGGGAACTTACCTGGGAGAAGTTCATCCTATGCACCAGGCAAGGCCTCCGGACCGCGTGCATGGTTATGTTTCTCATTGCCGGCGCGACGGTATTCGGCAAGTTCATGGCAGTGTCCACGATCCCCACCGCAATCTCGACCTGGATCGGCGGGCTGCCGTACCCCCCGGTGGTCATCATGGCCATACTCTGCGTGATCTTTTTCATCGGGGGATGTTTTATCGACGCGATGGCCCTCGTCATCCTCACCGTCCCCATGCTGTATCCGGTCGTGCTGAAGATCAATTATGACCCGGTCTTCTTCGGCGTCGTGGTTGTGTTGGTGAGTCAGATCGGGGTCATTACCCCACCCGTTGGAGCCAATGTTTTTGTCGTGAAGGGCATTGCCGAGGATGTGCCTATCGAACAGATTTTCAAAGGCACGTTTCCCTTTCTCCTGGCAATCATCGTGGCTCTATGCATTGTGGTGGCTTTCCCGGAAATTACGCTCTATCTGCCGAAACTTCTGGTGAAGTAGAGGCTTGGACGGCCAATAGCGGGGCAGGGATTGCGCCCGCCCGAAGAGAAGAGCGTCGAAAAGACAGGCAGGTTGGGTGTTCCCCCTGTGCAGGGTGATGGTTTTTTTGCGTGCCGGTTGGCGCAAGGCGCCTGCCGTGCAATGTCTGTCCATTCACTGAGACGCATAGCTGAGAAGGTTCTGCGATACGTTCCGCAGCGCCCACGGCGCCCCGCGGGAGCAATTACTATCTATCCGTGCGCCCGGATCTGTGGACAACCGGTGCGCCCGTCCTGGAAGGGGAAGGCTGGAATGCAAACAGTTGGCGAAATGCTGGAGGGAGTGGCTCGCAACGAGCCCGACAGAATCGCGGTCATTTTCGGGGATCGGAAGATAACCTACCGGGAACTAAACCGGGATGTTAATCGACTCGCCCAAGGCCTGCTTTCTCGAGGTCTTACCAAAGGGGACCGGGTCATGGTCTTCATGCAGAACTCCCCGGGAATCATAACGGCATATTTTGCCATAATGAAGGCCGGGATGACGATGGTTCCCTTGAACGCGATGTATCGACGGAATGAAATAACGCACATCGGCACGGACACATCGGCAAGGGCGATCATCACAGACGCCGACCTTTGGCTGAGGGAAGCCGACGTGATTGCACAACTGCCCGATCTGGAGTTCGTCATCGTGGACGGCACGGAAGAGCGCCCGGGTACGGTGAGGCTGTCCGACATCCTCTCTGAGATCACCACGGCGCCTCGGACGGACGCTCATCTCGACGACATCGTGTGCATCCTCTACACTTCAGGCACTACGGGACTGCCCAAGGGTGCTACCCAGACCCATCGTACCGTTCTCACCAACCTGTGGGGGGGCTGCTCGGCCAATAAGTTCAACCGCGACGACCGGCTGCTCTGTGCGATGCCCCTGTTCAACAGCTACGCCATGAATGTGGTTATGATGTCTTCCATAGCCATGGCCGCGACGCTGGTGGTGGTGCCGCGTTTCGACGCCCGGATGGTCTTGGATCATATCGGCGAACACAAATGCACGTTTTTCGGGGGTACGCCGACCATGTTCTCCTATCTGCTCAGGGAGTACGACGAGAGCCGGGACGATCTCAGCTCTCTCCGTGTCACCAATTCGGCGGGATCCCACTGCCCGGGGAGTCTGGGCGAAGAGATAGAACGGACGTTCGGAATCGTTCATCTGTGCGGATACGGAAAAACCGAATCCAGCGGCTATACCGCGCTCAATCCAATTGTGGGCATCCGTAAGAACAACTCCGTCGGGACCCCGCTCTCCAATACGTGGATGAAGATCGTATCCGATGACGATGAAGAGCTTCCTGCCGGGGAAATCGGCGAGCTGGCGGAACGGGGCGACACGTATTCCATCCACGGCTACTGGAACCGTCCGGAGGTGAATGTGCAGGCCTTTCGCGGGGGCTGGTTCCATACCGGGGACCTGGGATACCTCGACGAACACGGCTATCTTTTCCTTGTGGACCGTAAGCAGGATCTCATTATCACCGGCGGGACCAATATTTACCCGGTGGAGGTCGAGGACGTGCTCTATTCCTATCCCAAAGTGGCGCTCGCCGCGGTGATAGGCGTCCCGGACGAGCTGAAGGGCGAGGTTCCCAAGGCGTATATCATTCTGAAACAAGGTGAAACTGCAACCGAGCAGGAAATCATCGATTATGTCAAGACGCGCATAGCCAAATTCAAGGCTCCCCGTTTGGTGGAATTCGTGGAATCCCTTCCCCAGGGCCCCTCGGGAAAGATCCTCAAGCGCGAGCTGCGGGAACAGATCAAGAAGGAGAAAGATTGACGTCCCGAGGGAGGACGCGGCCCGGCGCACTTCTACAAAGGACCCCGGTTCTTGCGCAGAGCCCGGGCTACGGCGATTTCCGCAGATCTTCTCCGAAATCCGGTTGGTTCTCTCTTTCCAAATCAATATCCCCCCGACTCCCTCGGTAAACAACAGGGAAGTCCGGGGGATTTGTCTTTTTGAGGCCGCCGGACCGGCATTGACCGAAAATGCCTTTGAGTGTAGAATTTGGGACTTTACCAGGAGGCGTTTTCGTGAAGCCGTATCCCGTTATGATGAATCTTGAAGGAAAACCGGTTATTGTAGCGGGAGGAGGCAGGGTTGCCTTGAGGAAGATCAATAGCCTCCTTGCGGCCGGAGCCAAGGTCGTCGTGATATCGCCGCAAGTCGGACCCGAACTGGAAGATCTCGCCAGCCGGGGACCGGTGACATGGATACCGGAACCGTTCCGGGATGAACTCCTCGACCGGTACCCCGATGCGGTTCTTGTGTTCGGCACCACGGACAATCGTGAAGTCAACACGGCGATCCACACGGCCGCGGTCAAGAGAAAGATTCCCTGTAATATTGCCGACGTGCCGGATCTCTGTACCTTTATCGTGCCGGCAGTGATCACGCAAGGCGATTTGATGATCGCGGTGAGCACCGGAGGATCGTCACCGGCCCTTGCCCGTCGGATCCGGGAGGACCTGGAGACGCGTTATGGGCCGGAATATGCCGCAATGACTCAGCTTCTCGGAGACCTGAGGAAACGTATCCTCGAGACCGGCAACACGTCGGATGAGAACAAGAAAGTCTTCCTGGATTTGGTGGATTCGGAGATTCTCACCGCATTGCGTCAAAAGGACCGGGAGAAAGCGCTGGCCATACTCCGGGCAATACTGCCTCACGAGGTCGACGCGGAGAACGCGATTGATGAATCTCGCCTGATTTGAACATGCAACGGATGAAGCAGTGGATCTCATATTCTTCAAAATAGCCCTGGCATGTTATCTGGGGGCGTCGCTCGGCTATCTGATCTTCCTTCTCAGGTCCGCGTCCGATGAGGCCCCGTTAGGCTTCTGGTGCGCTGCGGCAGGCTTTGCAGCCCACACCCTGTCCATACTTCATCGGGCAATCTTCTCCGGTTTCGTTCCTCTTGGAACCACGTTCGATGCCCTTTCGTTTTTCGCATGGTTGATCGTGGGTTTGTTCATCATCGTAAGGTTCCGGTATTCCAGCCCCATGTTCGGCGCAATCGGCATTCCCATGGCCGCCGTAATGATGCTTGTGGGCAGCACCCTGTCGTACCAAATCAAGGAACCGCTGGTGCCGGTGCTTCGGAGTTGGTGGCTTCCCATACACGTGGTCCTGGCAATCGCAGGAAATGCCGTATTCACGATGATGGCCATCGGCGGTTTGATGTACATTCTCCAGGAGCGATTGATCAAGACCAAGCGGATCGGCAGGTTCTACAAGCTCCTCCCGTCCCTGGAAACGCTGGACGCAATCAACAGAAAGGGTTTGCCGCTCGGGTTCTTCCTTCTTACTCTCGGGATCATTTCAGGGGCCCTATGGGCAGGCAGCGCATGGGGCAACTACTGGAGCTGGGACCCAAAGGAGACCTGGAGCCTGATAACGTGGTTCGTGTACGCTGGGATGGTTCACCAGAGAGTCGCCTTGGGGTGGCGGGGAAAGCGCGCGGCCGTGCTGGCGCTCTTCGGATTCTGTCTCGTCATGTTCACGTTCCTGGGGGTTAACGCCCTCATGGGAGGACATCACGCATTTGAAGGCGTACGCACGGGGGCCGGCCGCACATGAGTACTCATGGCTGGGGCTTTTCACAAGCCGCAATGAATCATGATAGCCCTCGGCACTGCCGGGCACTCCGGGGCTTCGCCTCGGAGATGGGGTACGAAGAGCTCACGATGCGCCATAATTGGGGGGGAGACCATCTCCCCCCCAACCCCCGCCATCGAGTACCCGACCAGGTCTCCTGTTGGAGGTCTATCGTATGAACTCCACGGTACTCGTTGTGGGACTCAATCACGTTACCGCTCCGGTGGAAATCCGAGAGAAGATCACGTTCCCCGGCGACCAAGACGGTGAGGTCACGCGGTGCTTGACCCGCATCGAAGGAGTTGAGGAGGCGGTTATCGTCTCCACCTGCAACCGTGCGGAGATCATTGCCGTAACCAACGATGCCGCGTCTGCGGTGGAGCGCCTTGTTGCCGCGGTGGGAGAAATACATGGCGTGGAACGCCGGTTCTTTCAGGATTATCTGTACATCGAACAAGGCGGTGAAGCGGTGCGCCACGTCTTCCGGGTCTCGTCGAGCCTGGATTCCATGGTAGTCGGGGAACCCCAGATCCTGGGACAGGTGAAGGAGGGATACCGCCGTGCCGCCAACGTGAACGCCACGGGGCCCATACTCAATCGCCTGATGCACCGGGCGTTCTTCACCGCAAAACGGGTGCGCAACGAGACCGGCGTGGGAATGGCCGCGGTTTCGGTTGCCTATGTGGCCGTGGAGTTGGCCGAGAAGATACTGGGAGATCTCAAGGACAAGTCGGTTCTCTTGATCGGAGCAGGCGAGATGGCGGAACTTGCCGCCCGTCATCTTGTGAGCCATGTGGAGAAACCCCTCCTCGTGGTCAACCGCACCTTGGAAACCGCGTGCAGCCTCGCCGGCCGGTTCAAAGGGAGCGCGGCGGGAATGGACCGGCTGGAGGACGGCCTGGCCGATGCAGACGTGGTCATAACCTCCACCGGGAGTTGTGATGCATTGATCACGCCTCAACAAATGAAGCGGGTCATGAAAGTGAGGCGGTACAGGCCCATCTTCTTGATCGACATCGCCATCCCGCGGGACATCGAACCCGGAGTGAACGACATTGACGGCGTGTACCTCTACAACATCGACGACTTGCAGTCCGTGGTGGAGGAAAATGTGGGCGGGCGCCGCCGGGAGGCAATGCGCGCCGAGACCATCGTGGCCGAAGAGGTGAAGAAGTTCCTGGACTGGACAAGGACGCTGGATTCCGCGCCCGTGATCATAGCGCTTCGGGAAAAACTCGAGGCAATCCGTACGGCCGAACTGGCACGAATCAACGGCAAGCTTTCGGAACTGACGCCTGCCGAACGCGAAGCAGTGGAAATGATAACCCGGTCCATTATCAACAAGATAGCCCACGATCCGATCTCGTTCCTGAAGAAGGCGGGAACGAGATCCAAGGGCAAGACCTATCTCGACATCGCCCAGAGGCTGTTCAACATTAACGGGCTCAGAGCCGATGATGAAACATTGGGCGGAGAATCTCCGGAAACATGAAAGTTCATGGCTTGGATCTGTCAACAAGCGACAACGAATCATGAAAGTCCTCGACGCTGAGGGGCACTCCGGGGCTCCGCCTCGGAGATCGGACATGAAGAGCGCACCATGCGCCATTATTGGGGGGGCTGCGGAGCAGCGTAATTGTCGCCGAAAGGTCGAATCACCACGCACGGTGTCTGAGGCTCCGAGACTCGCTTCTGCAATATACTTTGGGAAGTCTCTCGGCAGTTCAACCAGTACGCTCCCCCCCAAGCCCCCCCATCGAGTACCCGAACGAGGTCGCTGATTGGAGATCTTTCATATGAAAGTAACCATAGGCACGAGAGGAAGCCCGTTGGCGTTGTGGCAGGCCCGCTACGTCGCGGCCGAGATAGAGAAGAACCGGCCGGGCACGCACGTTGAACTCGTCACGATCAAGACCCGCGGAGACAAGATTCTCGATACGCCCCTGGCCGTAATCGGTACCAAGGGTCTTTTTACCAAGGAGATAGAGGACGCACTTCTCGAGGGCAAGGTGGACCTTGCGGTCCATTCAATGAAGGATCTGCCCACCGAACTACCCGAGGGACTGCACCTGGCCGCGACCATGAGACGGGAAGACCCCAGGGACGTGTTCATTTCCCGTGATGGAAGAACCTTGGATGAACTGGATGCAGGGGCTCGAATCGGGACATCGAGCCTGCGGCGGAGGGCGTTCCTCCTCAATCGGTATCCTCACCTCGAGGTGGTCTCCATTCGAGGAAACGTGGACACCCGTCTGCGGAAGATCGGGACGGAAGGCCTTTCGGGTGCGATCCTGGCCGCCGCGGGCATTATCAGGATGGGGTTCCGCGACCGCATCACCTCTTATCTGGAACCGCAGGCAATGATACCGGCAATCGGCCAGGGAGCCCTTGCAATTGAGACGCGGGTGAACGATCCCGGTACGCACGCGGTTATTGCTCATCTCAATCATGAACGGACGGCGCGATGTGTTGCGTTGGAACGGGCTTTTTTGCGACGTATGGGCGGGGGGTGTCAGGTCCCCATGGCGGCCCATTGTGTTGCCGTGGGAGACTCGGTTGACGTGATTGCCGCGGTTGTACAACCCGCCGGTTCTCCCATGGTATCGGAAAGGTACCAAGGTCCGGATGGAGATCCGTCGGTGGGGACTCGACTGGCGGACACATTGATCGCGAAGGGCGCAGGCGAGATTCTCAAGTCGGTTCTCGGAGCCGATTGGATGCCGGGAGAGGCGACCGAGGGAGAATGATGTTCCTCTCGTTCTCAGGCAGACCCCGGGAAGGAGACACTATGGCGAAGGATGGACGAATGCCTCCGGGCGAGACGGAACAAGAAAACGACAATCCCGGTCCCGGTACGGTATTCCTTGTGGGAGCCGGCCCCGGAGACCCCGGCCTGCTGACCTTACGGGCACTGGAAATCATCCGTACCGCGGATGTCATCGTATACGACTACCTCGCCGGCAGCCGATTTGCCGAAGAGGCACGATTGGATGCGGAGCTGATCTATGTGGGGAAAAAGGGTCGGGACCACACTCTGGAACAGACCGACATCAATGCACTGCTCGTGGAAAAGGCGCGGGAAGGCAAGAATGTCGCACGATTGAAGGGCGGTGACCCGTACGTGTTCGGTAGGGGAGGGGAAGAGGCCGAAGATCTGGTCGATGCGGGCATCCCCTTTGAAGTGGTGCCCGGAGTAACCTCGGCGATCGCAGCTCCCGCCTATGCGGGGATCCCTGTAACGCACAGAGATCACGCATCCATGGTGACCTTTATCACCGGACATGAGAACCCGGACAAGGACGAATCCGCCATCGACTGGGACATCCTGGCACGGAACCCGGGCACTCTGGTGTTCCTCATGGGTGTGAAGAATCTCCCCAACATATCCCGCTCTCTCATTGAATGCGGTAAATCGGCGGACACTCCGGCAGCCCTGATACGATGGGGAACCACGCCGCAGCAGATGTCGCTGGTTTCAACCCTCGCGGACATTCCTACGGAAGCCGGACGAAGAGGGTTCAAGGCCCCGGCGGTCCTGGTTGTGGGCTCGGTGGCTTCTCTGCACGACAGGCTGGCATGGTTCGAAAACAAGCCGCTCTTGGGAAGGAAGATACTCGTCACCCGGAGCCGTGCTCAATCAAAGAGGATGGCCGAGGGGATCTCCAAACACGGCGGAGTCCCGATCCTCTTCCCCACCATCGAGATCCTCCCGCCGGCCGATCTCCGTGATCTGGACGAGAGCATTGGACGAATCCGTGAATTTGATTGGGTGATCTTCACCTCGGTCAATGGAGTGGAGCGGTTCTTCCAACGCTTCTTCGAGATACGGGACGATATCCGCGACATGGCCGGACCCCGCATCGGAGCAATCGGCCCGGTCACCGCTTCCTCCATTCGCAACCGCGGGATCAGGGTGGACGTCCTTGCAAAGGAGTTTGTTGCCGAGGGATTGCTCGCCGGGTTGTCGTCCGAAGAGGTGCGCGGCAAGCGGTTTCTTATCCCGAGGGCCGAGAAGGCGAGGGACATACTCCCCCGGGGCATAACGGAAATGGGCGGGGAGGTGCGGGTGGTGCCGGTGTACCGGACCGGCATGCCGGCCGATTCCGCGGTTGAACAGGTCCGCGGCATGCTGGAAGAAAAGGAAGTGGATGCAGTGACTTTCACGTCCTCCTCCACGGTCACCCATTTCGTGGAGATGCTGGGAGCCGCGGATGTCTTGTCCTTGCTGAGCGGCGTTACCGTGGCCTCCATCGGGCCGGTGACCTCCCGGACCGCAAGAGAGACGGGTTTGACCGTCCACGTGGAGGCTTCGGAGTATACCATCGACGGCGTCATCGACGCGCTGGTCCGATATTTCAGCCCGGAAGGGAGACCGTAAGGACAGGCCCGTGCCGCCCCCGTGCGAAAGGGGCATCGATCCGAGCGTTGTCCAGGGGAAACATTGAGTGCCTAACTGGTTAAGACTCCTCTTTGCTTTTGTGCTCTTGAGTTTCTTCTATGCGTTCTGGATGACCGGCGCCACGTTCAGGTTTGCCGAATGCAAGGGTTGGCCCAATCACAACATGCCGGCACGAGCGTACGCCAAGGGCCAGATCCACCTCGATGAGACGGGTTCGGAAGACTACGCTCTCGTCAACGGCAAAGCCTACATGGTAACCGGCCCCGTCCCCGCTCTTCTCAGGCTTCCCGTACTGCTGCTCCTCAACCGGGAGGTGCCTACCGGGCTCATGGTTGTGCTGTTTTGCGCAGGCGTCAACGTGCTCTTCATAATGACGTTGCCCTTAATCGGCGAGCCGGATTCGACTTCCTTCAAATCGCCGATAGCCGCACTCTTTGTCGTCGTGATGATCTTCAACGGGGTCAGCCTGTTCATGGTAAGCGTACCGTCTTTCCACCATGAAACTCGGGCATCGGGCATGTTCTTCCTCATGGCTGCGGTCTATTTGTTCTTCCGGACCAGAGAAAGCGGTTACAGTCCTTCCCACTGGACGGCGGTTCTCCTCGGAACGGCATTGGCTTCGGCATTGGGAACCAGGCTCTCGTATGGCCCGGCTGCGGCTTTTCTCGGTATGGTGCTCACGGGGGGTGCCATCCGTACGTGGAGATCCGAGCACAAGACCGGGCCGCTGAAGTCGTTGGCCATCGTGGGGGCAATCACGGGAACGGCCCTCATCCTACTGCTTCTCCACAATTACGTGCGCTATGGTTCGTGCTTTGATACTGGGATGAACCATCTGGTCTCCAACCTCTTCGGCGAATATCATCGGGAATACGGTTCTCTCCGGTACGAGCACATCCCCTTCAATCTTTGGTCCTTCTTCTTCAAAATGCCCATTCTCGTCATGGATTTTCCCTTTATCGCACTCCCCGCGTATACGGTAAATGTCGATTCGGTCCAGTTTTCTCCCTATCACCTGTTGTACAGGAACGAACTGTCCGTTTCCGTGTTCGTTCTCATGCCGATACTTACGTGCATGTCCGTCCCGGTGTTGTTCCGGCTTTACGGTTCCCCTGAACAGATCCCAACCGGCTACTGGATCCTCTTCGGACTCTTCGCACTTCAGGTCGCGGTCGTTTCGCTGGTTCCCATTACCACTCTGAGGTACTATTACGATTTCGTCCCCTTTGCCGCCCTGATGGGCTATTTGGGGGCGGTCCGGTTGGCGCGGCGGCTCCGGGGAGCGACCGTCTTGATCGGATGTCTCGCCGCTGTTACACTTGTTCTGGGGTTGGCCGGTCCAATCTACGGGGTCCTATTCTATGGTGCAGTGAATGTCCAAGCGATCCGTCCTTTACAAGGGTTATTGTTCCGGATCCTGCCATGATGCGTTGCACACCGTGTGACGCGGTACGACCGGCGATCTCGTGGAGGATGCCCACATGTCCGCCAAGAGAGTAGTGAATGCAAAGGACATTGTTGACGACATACGTGCCGGCATGAGCGACAAGCAACTCATGACCAAGTACTGTCTGTCGTCAAAAGGTCTCGAAAGCGCCTTTACAAAACTCATCAACAACCGCATTCTCACTGTGGAGGAGGTGTACGGTCAACCGAGATCCCCTGATGACGATACCGTCATAATCGACGATATGACGCTGCTTCAGAAGCATTTTCTCACTGTTACGGCGCCGGTCTACGAGGCGGGCAAGCCGGAGATCCAAGGCAGACTTCATGAGATCACTGAAAGAGGGTTGACCGTAATCGGTATCCAAGCGAGAATTGGGGAAGAGAAGTCTCTTGTAATCCCGTGCAGGGAGTTCATCAGGGCCGACCGGATCACCTTCCGGGCGGAGTGCCTCTGGGTTGATGCGAAACGGCAAGCGGGGCAGTTGGTAAGCGGATATCAGATTACCTCCATATCGAGAGAATCGCTGGTTCGCCTCCGGGATCTGATCCGCTTGTTGACGCTGGGATAATGCGACTCGGGCAATCACGGAGGTCTTTCCTTGAACCACCGGAGGGAACATAATGGGAAGTTGCAGGTCAACTTGTACATGTCGAACGGCCGTAATCGAGCCGACCCTATGAGCTTAACGCGAAGGTGCAGGGGGGATCGATTGGGAGAATAAACGATGAAGATTAGGATACTGGTACTTGTTACGCTGGCAACCCTGATGCTGGCCGCCCCTTTCGGGGCGTTGGGAGGAGAAGGCGGGGACGACAATTCCGCACGACCGGTAATGCCGCTCGGTTCACCTATTCACCGGTAGTTCCGGGACCCTCAATGCCGGTGATTTAAGGGGATTTGCTGTACGGATACGTCACCGTAGTATTAAGGAAGGCACATGGGACTTGGAAATGGACGTAGATCATTGAAGCAGCGCGAGCCCGCCTCAGCGCTCGTCTTGTTCGCGTTACTGACGCTGGTTGTTTCAGGGCCGGCGGTCGCCGACGTTTCATGGGCGGTTTCCAAAGAGAATTCGGTATCCGCGGACTCCGCGCCGACTCCATCGAAAGCAGACCTGAGAGTCGGCGATCTCTACGCCGTCGTGGTGGGGATTTCAGACTACAAAGACAAGAGCATTAACAGAATAGGCAGTGCGTCGGTGGACGCCCGGGACTTCGCGGAATTTTTGCAGGGGCAGAAGAAGGTCTTCAAAGAGCAACACGTCAAGCTGCTGACCGACGACAAGGCCACTAAGATGGAAATCGACATCCTGCTCCAGTCATGGCTCAAAGAAGCAAAGGAGTCGGACACCATCGTGATCTTCCTCAGCGGCCACGGAGAACCCGATCTCCACTCGGAGAACGCATTCTACTTTCTTCCCTGGGACGTACGGCCGCAGCATCCTGCTCAAACCGCCGTGCGGATGAGCGGTTTTCTCAATCTCGTAAACCAATATAGAGCCAAACGCGTCCTGTTGATAGCGGACTCCTGTCATTCAGGGGGATTCCTCTCTGAAATGAGCGGACCACAGGCTAAATCACATGGGTCCCGCACATTGGCGCTGACGAGATTCATCGAAGAAATGGAAGCATCCGCAGGAGTCGCGGCACTCTTTTCATCCAAGCCCGATCAGACATCCTGGCACCTTCCTCCCATGAGGAACAGCGTATTCACCCATTATTTGCTTAAGGGGCTCAAGGGAAAGGCCGATGTGAACGGAGACGGCATAGTGACCTTCTATGAGGCCTATCAGTACGCCTGGCGTCTGACCAAGGAACGGACAAACGGAACACAGGAACCCTATGGCAGGGCTCCCCGGATCGTCGGGTCTTTCCCCATAGCCGTGACCGAGGGACAAGATATTGAAGGAGATTTGGAGAGGCTCTTGCTCCTGGCGGCGAAATCGGGCAACCTCAAAATGGTCATGGGGTTGCTTGAAGACCGTGCCTATGTCAACTGCCGCGATGACTCGACCAACGACACGCCCCTGATTCTGGCCGCAAGGTACGGGCGGATCAACGTTGTGGAGACGCTCATCAAGAAGGGAGCCAAGGTGAATGAAGCCAACAGCGAGGGGAACACTGCGGTGATGGCCGCGGCCGAGAACGGTCACTGTGCAACGGTGGATCGGCTGCTGAACAACGAGGCCTCCGTCAATAAGCAGAACAGGAACGGTGAAAAAGCCCTCACCCTCGCTGCCCGAAACGGCCATACGGATGTCGCGGAAAGGCTTATGGCCGCCAAGGCCAATGTCAAGGCGCGCAATGACCTCCGGAGCACGCCACTGATCCTCGCCTCGCGATTCGGGCACACTCCCATGGTAAAGCTTCTTTTGCAGCACGGTTCGGATCCCAATGCCGTGGACAAGATGCACCGATCCGCTTTGAGCCTGGCTGCCCGGTTCGGCCACGCGGAAATCGTTAAACTCCTTTTGGGCCACGGAGCACGAGTGGAATTCGAGGAATCGGATGCCCGCGCGTCGGACTCGACTGCGGACCGCCATTTCCTACGCACGGTTTTGAACGGCGACGCGGAGAAGACCCGAAAACTTCTCAAAGGGGGAGCGGTTTTGAAAGCCGCGACAGGGGCAGGAGACGAGCCCCTGACTCTCGCTGCGGGTCTCGGGTATGCCGACGTGGTAAAGGTCCTGCTGGATTCGGGCGCCGACGTCAACAAGGCGGCCGGTTACAAGTCCACCCCGCTGAAATGGGCGGCCATGAACGGGTTTACCGATACGGTACGCCTTCTCCTCGACCGAGGGGCCCGGGTCAACGTCCGGGACAAGGGTGGGGCCACTCCGCTGATTTACGCTTCACAGAACGGACACCGCGAGATTGTCGGGCTTCTGGTAGGCCGCGATGCCGATATACACGCCAGATCCAACAGCGGCAATACGGCACTGATCCTCGCAGCGGAATACGGTCACACCAAGACCGTCGCTGATCTGCTCAAACTGGGGGCCTATGTCAATGCCGCATCGGACTCCGGCACGACCGCTTTGATGCTTGCGGCTAAGAACGGCCATTCCAAGACGGTAGAAATACTTCTTTCCAGAGGAGCGGGCGTGCATGCCCGCGACCAAGAAGGACGAAATGCGCTCATGTGGGCATCTGCGGCAGGACATGCGGGAATTGCGGCAAAGCTTCTCGCAAAGCGGGCAAAGGTGGACGTTCCGGATCAGGATGGAGCGACGGCATTGATACTGGCAGTGAAGAACAACCACACCGAAGTCGCGAAGCTCCTCTTGGGCGCGAGAGCCACCGCAGTGGCTGAAGACCGGGAAGGACTGACCGCTCGCGACCTGGCACAGTCCGCGGGACCGGACATGGCCAAGCTTTTCGGCGGACCGGCCGGTGTTGGGGAAAACTCCGCGTTGCGTCGTTGAAAAAGACGGAGAGAACTGAGATAATGAAACGCTGGTGAGGGACATCTAGTGGTCCATAATGCGGTTGATAACGGGAGAGGTCGTTTCCCGCATCGGGGGGAGCATTGATTCGCGAGAGCGCCCTCGAGAAATTGCGTATTATTGACACGGACGTGATCGGTTCAGGCCGGATGGGGTCTCTTCGCATCCGGGCAACTACTTATTGTTGAGAGCATGGTATGAAATTGTCAAGACGGATCAGGATCGCATACCTGGAAGACGACAAAGGCCTGGCCCGGCTCTTTCAGAGACACATGCACAGGCACGGTTATGAAGTGGACGTGGCACACGACGGTGAGCAAGGCCTCGCCATGCTCAATGACCGCGACTACGATTTCCTGGCCGTGGACCACAAGATGCCGAGACGCACCGGTCTCGAAGTCATTCAGGCGTTGGCTGCGAGGGGAACCCTGCTTCCCACCATCATGATCACCGCGGCGGGCAACGAAGACATTGCAGCGGAAGCGGTTAAGCTGGGGGCCATCGACTTCGTGATCAAGGACGCGGACTTACGGTATCTTGATCTGCTCCCGGAGGTGATCGAACAGGTGCTGCGGAAAAGCGGCCCCGTCGGGAATTTCTGCGGAGCCCGTTGATCGGGCCGCCGGCAATCGGGGACATGATCCGATTTTGCGACTGGCGCCATGCGACCTCGCAAAACTCGGAATCGTGTCCCCGATTGCTCCCTCTGCTTTTTTCTTTGAAATCCTTTCGGACAATGCTAACAAGTGGGTGCACAGATCCGGACCTGAATGTTAACGGAGGAAGCCAAGTGAAAGTCGGTCAGGGTGAAGCCGGGAAGGGATCCGTACAAGACCGGACCAAAGGGGAAGACATTAATCGAGTACCTCTACTGGATCTTCGGATCCAGTACGCGCAGATCAAGGATGAGATCAAGGAAGCCGTCGATCGGGTCCTCGATAGCCAAAGGTTTATCCTGGGGCCGGAAGTGGAGGCATTGGAGAGAGAAATTGCGGACTACGCAGGTTGTCGGCATGCCGTGGGAGTTTCTTCCGGAACGGATGCTCTTCTGGTTTCGCTTATGGCCCTGGGAATCGGCGAAGGCGATGAAGTGATCACCACGCCGTTTTCGTTCTTCGCCACCGCCGGGGCGGTCCTGCGTGTGGGGGCAACACCGGTTTTCGTCGACATAGACCCGGACACCTTCAACGTGAACCCCGATCTTGTTCCGAGGGCGGTTGGACCTCGGACCAAGGCCCTGATGCCCGTCCACCTCTTCGGCCAATGTGCGGACATGGATCCCTTGATGGAAATTGCCGCAAAACATGGGCTGCACATCATTGAGGACGCGGCACAGGCCGTCGGATCGGAATACAAAGGTAGAAGAGCAGGGAGCATGGGCATAGCGGGCTGCTTTTCGTTCTTTCCGTCCAAAAACCTGGGTGCGTTCGGGGATGGCGGCATGGTCACCACCAATGACGCGGATCTGGCCGAAAAGATAAAGATATTGAGGAACCAGGGAGCGGAACCCAAGTATTACCACAAGGTGATCGGAGGAAATTTCCGTCTTGACGCCCTTCAGGCCGCAGTGCTGAGGGTGAAACTCAAGTACCTCGACGGGTGGTCGGATATGAGGCATGCCAATGCGGCATTCTACACGAGCAAATTCCGTGAGATGTGGCCCGAAAAGCCAAGAGTCGTACCGCCCTCCATTCGCCGTGAGCGCCACATATTCAACCAGTATGTGATCCGGACGCAGGATCGCGACGGCCTCAGGGATTTTCTCTCTCGGAACGGAATCGACACGGAGATTTACTATCCCCAGCCGCTGAACCGGCAGGAATGCGTCACGGACCTCGTCGATGCGCACGCTTCCTTTCCCGTCAGCGACGAAGCGGCGAGAACGGTACTGGCGCTTCCCATCTTTCCGGAACTCACGGAACAGCAGAAGATCTATATCGTTTCAAAAATAAAGGAATTTTTTGACTAGAAGGGGAATCCGTCTTCAGAACCCTTCCGCCTGAATATAGATTCTCCCGGGGTCGGCATGCTTTCCGAGCGGCTGACCATTGGGACCGCACGGCGGGATCCTTGGTTCGGGAGGAGCCTTCGGTATGGGGCCGCGGTCGAGCCCGAGTTGATTGGAGATGCCGTCGAACAGATAGCGAAGCAGCCCGAATCCGTGCGAAAAAGAGGGACAGAACATTGAGACGGCCAATATGACGACCAGTATCTTGATTTTCATGGTTACTTTCCGCTGACATCCAAAGTCTGCCGTATCCCGTTCGGACGCGGCCCCAAGAACTGTAGAACCGAGTGCGCCTTGTCCCCGGGGACGAGCTTACCGCTTCAACGGAAGCGGCGGCTGAGTGGGAGCACACGGAACCGGGCAGCAAGGCGGCGGCGGGGGGCCGTAGGTTTGGAAACGCGGTGCAATCCGGTAGCGATACTCAGGGGCCGTGCAGGGGAAATACCACACGCCTTGTTCGAGAAAACCCATGAGTGCAGGGTCCAATGGAGGCATGCGGCGGTTGTCCGGGCCACCTGCCGGGCACATCACGGGAAGCGAGAGAGCCAGTACAATAACAACAACTCTGACGATCAGTTTCGTCAAGCCACACCCCCGACGTCAATCGTACATAATGGACTTGAGGATAGCAGGGCACGCGGCCGTCGTCAAGGGATTTGCGGCGAGGACCGACACTTCTTGACGTAAGGGCTTGTCCCAAAATAAACCTATCACATCGAGGGCTTCTCGGGCGAATGGTGTAGTCATGGGGGCTTCCGGCAATCGGGGGACATGATCCGATTTCGCGAGTGGCGCTATGCGACCTAGCGAAACTCGGAATCGTGTCCCCCGATTGCCATGCACGATTTGTTTCGGGACAGACACTAAGGCGTCTTGTGGAGGCGCCGGTTCCCCGTATGCCCGGGGACCCTCACGGTGCGAATATACGTACGCCCCCGACCGCTGCGGGGGCGCATTCTCCGCATACAATTCTCCGATACGGACCTTTCATCCGCGTTGATGCCCGCCGACGAAGCGTTCGCGTCTCAGCCTTTCCTTTTCCGCCCTTTTCAGGGTGACCCAATAGGCAAAATCGTCGTCGGGAGCAACCGATTCCACGCCGAACTCCTCGAAATGTCCTTCTCGCACCTTAAGATCTTCTGCCATGATCTTCACCTCTTATCGCAACACTCGGTCCACGGGGCCGGGTTGTATTCGTTATTATCCGGCATCACCGGAAATCCGTGATAGTATGTCCATAGAGATGCGCTCTGTGGGAAAAGGATTCAGGGCGTGTCGGAACCAAGGTGAGATTACTCCATGTCGTTGCCGGGCAGGTATCGGGAGAATCCGGATCAGGCCGCGGTTACGGGGATGCCTCACTTTGACGGGTTGGTGAGAGCGCTGCCGCAATTAACCGGATCTGAAGAGAATCTCGCACGAGACATTAACAAGGATATGAAAACGTCTCCTTGCCCGGATCTTGTTCTTGCCGGCACCCGAGCCGGCAGCGAGACGAAAATGTGTGACCCGGCTTATGAAATGCCGCAAGTGCTCCGTGGCAGAAGCACGGTGTCACATTTGTGGCAATTATCCCTGATTTGGTAGCGCCGGCCTCCCCGCGTTCCGCGGGGTATTCTTTAGTAGAAACAGCGTACTATCTCTCGCCCGGCAGGGACGCCGGGACGCTACCGCGCGTTTACGGAATCCGTGACCGTATTTACGCCACAGAACACTAAGAGATAGGGTCGTCAAGAGTACAGGAGAATCGGTACCATGGAATTGCCGTCCAAGAAAACGAAGATCGTATGCACCATCGGGCCGGCTTCCCAGTCCGTCGAGGTGCTGGAGGCCATGATAAGAAGCGGGATGGATGTGGCTCGAGTGAATTTTTCCCACGGGGAGTTCTCCGCACACAAAGAAGTCATCGAGAACATCCGTACCGCAGCGCGGAATGTCGGCAAACGCACGGCAATACTTGCCGATCTGCCGGGACCCAAGATTCGGATCGGAGAACTGGCTGCGGAGAAGGTCAACCTGATGCAGGGCCAACCTTTTCTCCTGAACACGGACGAAAGAATCATCGGCGACGAGCACGCAGCCTCGGTCTCGCTCCAATGTCTGGGAGACGCGGTGAAACCGGGCGACAAGATATTCCTGAACGACGGGCTGATTCAGTTGGTCGTCAAACGGGTCGAAGGTTGCCGGATTCACTGCACGGTGATTGCCGGCGGCGAGTTGCGTTCCCACAAGGGAGTCAACATTCCCGGGATCGAACTCGGGATCAGTGCGGTCACCCAGTACGACCGAGAATGCGTGAAGTTTGCGTTGGAGCAAGGGGTGGACGCTCTGGGAGTATCGTTTGTCCAAGGCAAGCGGGATATCTCGGATCTTCGCGACTTCACGCGATCCCTTGGCTATAACCCATTCATCATCGCAAAGATCGAGCGGTCCCGAGCCCTCGAAGACATTGACTCCATCCTAGCGGCCGCGGACGGCATTATGGTGGCCCGGGGCGATCTGGGGGTCGAGATCCCCATCGAGCAGATTGCCATGACCCAGAAGAGGATCATTCTCACGGCCAATGTGCACGGAAAGCCGGTGATAACCGCCACTCAAATGCTGGAGTCCATGGTTGCCGTCCCGCGCCCGACGCGGGCGGAAGCCACCGATGTCGCCAACGCCATTCTGGACGGCACGGATTGCGTGATGCTCTCAGAAGAGTCCGCCATAGGCGATTACCCAATTCCGGCCGTGCAGATGCTTGCCCGTATTGCCGAGGCCGTTGAAGGTCACATAAGAGTTCACGCGGTTGTCGAGACCATTGAAGCGTCCGTAGCTTCCCGAAAACAGCGCGTCGAGGAGTTGATCTCACTTAGTGTCTACCATACCGTGAGGCGTCTGTTGCCCGTTGCCGTGGTTACGCCGACGGAGACCGGGTCCACAGCCCGCCGGGTGGCAAGATTCCGTCTCCCCGTCTGGGTGGTGGCGATCAGCCCCAACGAGTCCACCTGCCAAGCGCTTCAGTTCTCGTTCGGGGTGTATCCTCTCCTGGAGCCCAACCCTCCGGACAGCTGGTCGACCTACGTTCGAACCAAGGCCGTGAGACTGCCCATTCCCGACGGACCCGTGGTGCTCACGGAAGGAACAGTCCGGCACAGCGGAGGCACCGACCGCATGGAGATCATCGAGCTGGTTTAGTGCGCCTTGGCGCAAGTACGGTGTTGCTCATTTTCGTCTCGTAGGCATGTTGGGAGCCTGCGAGAAGAATTTCCGGGCACGGAGGGCGCGGGCTACGAAGGACTGTCATGAAGCCTTAGACCTGTTTCGTGGGACGGGCCTCTGTGCCCGTCATCTTCAAGGGCGGGCGCTGCCCGCCGTCTCCCCGGCGCAGGCCGGGGTCCAGGAAAAAACCACTGGGTCCCGGCCTACGCCGGGAACACGGTTAAGCTTGTGCGACCGTATATATGCCATGAAACACTTTGTGTTCTACGGCACAAATACGGTCGCATATTCTTAACCTCTTGAGATTGCCACGCCCTCCCAAAGCCTCGGGCTCGCAATGACATGGTTCAGCGTGGTGCCGTGACCGAAATCACGTGCAACCACGGGATGTCATTGCGAGGAGCGCAGTCCCGCGCACCGCGGGAAAGCAATCTCAGTGCGCGGGAATTCGAGACCGTGTTTTCGCCATAGGGCGCTTAGGATCGGTGAAGATGTCCCATAATCGCAAGAGGGAGATTTCAGGTTCGCTTCACTGCAACAGTAACCACGGCACCGGAAACTTCCCGAGGACCTGCTTTCGATGAAATTCAAGACCGATGAGTTGTGGATCGACGAAGACACGCTTGCCGAGCCCTTGACCGGCGAGATCATCAAGAAGCTCCCCCATGCCCGGGTTCTCATAGGACGAGAGTTTGCCGAGCCCCGGCGTAATCTGGATCTCTCGTCCGATCCATTGGCCCGGGGCAAGAAGATCGTCAGATTGATGAAACACAGAGGTGCGTTTGTGAAGCCGTGCCCGGGCACGCCCGAGTACGTGTGTTGCGGGCTGAAGATCCTTCACATAGGTCAAGGGTGTCCAATGGACTGCCGCTATTGCGCACTCCAGGTATACTTCAACAGGCCCGTCATGGAAGTGTTCGTGAACATTGAGGAGATGCTTTCTCAGCTCAGACAGTTTCTCGACTCCAACCCTTCGCGGTTTCACCGGATCTGCACCGGCGAATTCACGGACTCCCT
Source organism: Pseudomonadota bacterium (assembly GCA_043806215.1). Lineage (GTDB taxonomy): Bacteria > Desulfobacterota > Desulfomonilia > Desulfomonilales > Desulfomonilaceae > JAVHLK01. Next base: position 23,734 of record JAZDHD010000216.1, read on the forward strand.
CGCCCTAGACCCTCTGACCAACCTTTCCGTGCGGCTTACGGGCTTCTTTGCCGACGTGAAAAACGCCTCCCTGGAGATCAAGACCAAAACGGATCTCGTTGATCCCCTCCTCGCAACGGCATGCCGAGGGCGGGTGGTCCTGAGCTTTTCCGTGAACGCCCCGTCGGTTTCCAAGACCGAAGAGCGCCGTGCCGCCCCTCTGTTTGCGAGGATTCACGCTGCGGCTCGGGCCCGGACAAAAGGATACATGGTCGGGTTTCATTTCGATCCCATTATCCCGCTTCCCGGATGGGAGGAGGAGTACGCTTCCACGATAGATGAGATATTCCGTCAGGTTGATCCTTCAGGGGTTGCCTGGATTTCCCTGGGAGTCCTTCGGTTCGTGCCCCGGCTCAAGGAGGTCGTCACCTCACGTTTCGGCCCCATCCCATCGTTTCACGACGCTTTTATAAGAGGCCTCGACGGCAAGAGCCGCCTCCATGTGACCCGACGCATCGGCATTTACCGTCTGCTGGCCGACAGGATCCGGCGGCACGCTCCCGATGCGCACATCTATCTCTGTATGGAATCTCCGTCGGTTTGGGAAGCTGCGCTCGGCATACGTATGCAGTCCGATGAGGATCTCGGTGCATATCTCGACGAGGCCGTACGATGACCGGCCGGGACGCGGGCAACCTCGGTGATCCTTCCGCCGCATCGTGGAATACGCACGCGCTCATCACCCACGCCGCGCTGAAATCCTTACCTTGGCCCCGGCTCGAAGAGCCTGTTGTCGTTACCGGTCTCGAAGACTTCCTGCAACGGGCAAAACCCGAGTTGAACGCGCTCATCGTCTGGTATTGGAGTCTCCTGGCCAAGAGAGCGGGCTCGCCGTCACGCAGCGAACCCCCGCCCGGGAACGTGCAAACAAAGGGCGATTTCCTCTCCGCACTTAAGCTCAGCCCCAACACCACCTTGGAATACGTCAGGCTGAGCGCTCCGGCGGAAGTCGATCCCCACAGCCCGCATGACCCGTCCAGGGACGGACCGCCCGGAGCGTCTTACCTTGATTCCCCTGTCGGGACCGCCGTGACGGCACATCAGGTCCTCTTCACCTATTCCGATGAACCGGACTGGGGCATGGATCAAGACCTCTTCCGTCTCGAGAACCACCCCTATGGTGCCGCGCCTTTTGGCCTTACCGACGGTATCGGCTCCCAGGTTCCTTTTCACATGGCATTCCTGCATGAGAGCCCTTTGCTCATGAGGATATTCCCGGTGCTCGCCAAGTGCTTCCTGCCGGAACGTGTGCGGGTCTTCTTCGCGTTGGCCGGGCTCGCTTTTGCAAAGGAATGCGATTACTGGGGATGGCGCTTCACCGCGTGGGCCATGCACTACCTTCAGGACTTGACCACGCCCTATCATGCGCGCCCGTTTCCTCCGCCTCTCATTCCCGCAATCGCAACTCTCGTCCGTATGGGGATTCGGCGAAGTCTCCATGAAAAGATCCAACATATCCTCAAGACTCACCATGTCCTCTTCGAGGGCATGGTACACCTGATGCTCAACGAAGCGGTGAAGAAGCGATTCGATCATCCCTTCCTGTCGGCCTTGCAAAGCCGGGGAGCCCCTTCCGCCGCGTTTGTCCCGGGTTCATCACCCACGGAACTCGACCGGGTGATCCGGACGGCGTCGGAAACCGCAGCGCGTCTTGCGTCCAAGATCGATTCTGCGCTGGTCGCCCTTTTCTCTAACCGGGGAATTGACGATACCGCTTATCGCACGGGAACGGATCTTCTCAGAACGAACCTCGATATCCTCACGTGCGTCGCGCAGGAGACAACCGCTCCCCTGGTGAGATTCCTGGACCCCACAAGCGAATGTCTGTCAGTCGCAGGCGAGGTAACGCGGTATGTGGTGCGTCGGCTAGTTTCTTAGTGCCCCATGGCAAAAGTACGGTCGCACATTCTTGACCTCTTGAGATTGCCACGCCCTCCCAAAGCCTCGGGCTCGCAATGACAAATTGCGGGATGTCATTGCGAGGAGCGCAGTCCCGCGCAGAACGCGGGAAAGCAATCTGGGCGCGAAAAATCCGTGACCGTATTTACGCCACAGAACACTTGGTCTAGGATCGGACGGCTCTCTGCATCGGTGAATCAAGGTTCCGAATCACCGGCGTCCCATTTTTCGATGACATCCCCATCAAATCCGACATAGAGAATGTCTTTTCCCCGGACCTCCCGAAGAACTTGCAGCGCTATTCGCCGCTTGTGAGGGCCGTTCAAGCCGGCATGCAACGCGTATTCATTGAGAAAGCGCAGCCTGTCGCCTCCATTGACGGCGGAGGGCATGGACAGGAATATCTGGACGAGATTCTTGACACGCTTCCTGTCGGGCACTTCCGCTGCGAACGCAACGTCGTCGTAATCCAGAAGCGAGAACCGTATGGGCCTGCATGGGTTGATCGGGCGCCACTGGCCGGACTGTGTGAGGTCTTCGGCAGAGGGATCATCCTCCGAGACAACGATATTGCATGTCTTCAAGTCTGAATGAAATATCCCATTGGCATGCATGGAACCGATGAACCGCCCCAACAAGCGCGCCATGCCTCTCTTTTCTTCGGCAGTCCAATGCTGCCTGATTCGATGGACCAGGTACCGGTCCAACTCGAGAGAACCCGGAATCACCTCCATGACGATCCATTCGGCCCGGATGAGCCCCCTCTTTTTCTTTCTCACCAGTGCCAGCGGTGAAGCCGCGCCAAAGCCGGCCTCATTGAGCTTCCAGCCGTTTCGGTATGCGCGGAGGCCCTGAGTGGGCCGAAAGAGCGACTTAAGCCCATGTCCAATTCCTCGCCGGCGGATTTCTTTGACGCAGGCCTTGGGCATGCCGGGCAGATACACCACGGAAACGGCACTTTCCGGGGCATCCTTTCTGACAAGACCGCTGTGACTTGAAACGAGCCTGTGGTGTTCCTGCAGGCACAGTTGTATGAAACCCGGCACCGCGGCAGCATCCAGGTTCAGGATACGCCCGGCCTGCTCATGGACCTGTACGGATGTGTCCGGTTCATCGAGTGCCGGCGGCTTCTCCAAGTGCCGGGGCACATCATGCTTGCGGTTCATCCGCGGCCTTCCTTTGCAATGCAAACGCGATCCCGTACCGGAGGTAATAACGCCAACTCCGGGGCCGGAACGGTGTTCTCCGGACCGATTCCCGGAACCATTTCAGTGCTTCGGCAGGATTATCGGCTCCCAGGTAAGCGCGGCCGAAAGAGATGTCGTGGTCGGAGAGTGTTCTCAGGTAGATCGACCTGGGAATACGACGGGGATCATAGTGTTTCTGAAGGATGTCATAGGTGTCGGTCCGCACGCCGATCCGGTTGTGGCTGGTATTGGATTCATAGAAACGTATGAACACGAGGGGTTTATCGAAGTAGGCTATGGGGAAGTCCCGAGCAATGGTCAGCCATACGTCGAACTCGTCGGCAAAACGGTACCGGGGCGGGAAGCCGCCGATCTTGTCGAATACGTCCTTGCGGATCATCACGGAAGACGTGTGGATGAAGCTCTCGGAATATGCCTTTACCAAGAGGTCGCCTTTGATCCATTTGGGATGCCGCGGAGTGCGGAAAGGCTTCCCGAGGCGCACATGTCGCGCCGCAGCCAAAGCCGTGTCCGGATTATTGGATAGGAAATCCATCTGATCCTTGAGCTTGTCCGTCGCCCATAGGTCGTCATGATCGAGAAACGCGAGCCACCTTCCCCGCGCCATTGCAGCGCCGTTATTCCGTGACGTCGCGATTCCCGCGTTGGCCTGACCGACGGATCGGATGTCGTCCCGGCCTTCCAGCCATTCCGCAGTACCGTCGGAGGAGCCGTCGTCCACGACGATGATCTCGAAATCTCGAAACACCTGCGCCCTCACGGACTCAACGGTCTCTTTGAGCAGTTCGAGTCTATTATACGTCGGAATGATTACGCTTACCGCAGGCTGCATCGTCTTTGACTTGAAAGGATCTCTTGCACGCGGCCGAGAACCGCTTCAGGAGCGAGGCCTCTCATGCACTGGTGATTCGGAAGAGGGCATCGGAAATGACGGCACGGCGCACACGGTGCCTTTCCCTGAACGATGTACGCGTTGGGACCGTACGGAGCCGTCGCCCCGGCCGATGTCGGGCCGAAAACGGTCAGCACCGTCGAAGAAGCCGCCACTGCAAGGTGTGCGCTGCCGGTATCGTTGGAAATCACCATCTTCGATTGCTTCATCACGCCCATGGAGGTGATGATGTCCGCCTTTCCCGCAAGATTCACCGCGGCGGGAGCGTGCATCATGGAGATGATTCCGTCAATGAGATCCGATTCTTCCGGAGCGCCGAGGAAGACCGCCCCGGCTCCGACGTTGTCAATGAGAAGGTCTCCCAGTTTGGCGAAGTAGTCTCCCGGCCATCTCTTGGCCTCGGAATTGACCGATCCGGGACACAGGCAAAAGATCGGCCGCTCCAAATCCGCACCCGAGGACCGCAGGATTTCCCGTGCCCGTTCGAGAATCCGTCCCCCGATCCGTATGGAACAGTCCGGGGGCGCGTTGGTGCACGGTTTGGGTCTCCCGAAACAATCTTCGAGAAAATCCGTTATGGCCAGATAGTAGAATACCTGATGTCTTGACCTCAAGTCTTTCCGGAGAGGTACCCTGATGTTGAGCAAAGGCCCGCGCAGGTCGGTCGGAAAGGCGGCCCGGACCGGAATTCGGGCCAACGCCGAGGTAAATGCGCTCTCGAAGGCATTTTGGAAGAGAACGGCCATGTCGAATCGGCCTCCGGCGAGCCTCCTCCGCATTCGAAAAGGTCTCAGCAGAGGCCCCCCGGAATTCTTGTCGAAGCAGATCACATCATCGGGTATGCCGCTTGCCTTTACCAGCTCACTGAGCCCCCGAGGGATCCAGAAGGTGAGATGAGCTAGGGGAAAGATCCGCCTCAGTTCCTTCGCCGCGGGCAAACTGATCACGGTGTCGCCGACCCAGTTGGTGCCCCGCACGACAATCCGTGATGGAACGGCAAGCCGCTTCGATCGCCGCCTCGAAGACCCGGAAAAACAAATAGACCAAGTATTCCACATAGATCTTTACGTCGGGAGTGATGCTCCGTCGGACTCCTCGGTCCATACCACGACCCTCGGCAACATCGGGAAGCGAAGCGGACAACCGGCATCACGGCTTCCGCCGTCAAGACTCCTCATCGCCTTCCGGTCCAAGGGGGACCGCTTCATCGATGAGCATAATGGGTATGTCGTCCTTGATTTCGTACTTCAACCGGCAGGCATGACAGATCAACCCGTCACTGGTTCCGGTGAGAACGAGATCCCCTTTGCATTTCGGACATACCAGAATTTCCAACAACTTCTCATTTACTGCCATGATACGTCTCACGACCTGAGTTCGAGTTCCAATCGGTTATCGAGAAAGGCCTGATTATGATGAAGCTTTATATACCGAAGAGCCCCGGGGCGCAACCTCAAACGCGACGATGCCCTGCCCTCCGGGAATGATAGCGTGAGGCCGCCGGCACGGCAGGAACCGGCAGTCCGGATTAAATGAACGCGAACATCTCCCGATGCTCATCAGTGGCGGACTTCCTCCTCCCAATCAGGGTATATGAGCATTTGGCCCGGCATCACGGCGTCTTCACCTTCCACAATGTCGCCAAACCCGGCCGGAGCCCCTCCTGCATTACGCGAAAACTTTTGAATCGTGACGAAGGGAAGGCCGCCTTGGATCGTCGTGGCGACCACGAGCGCCTCTTCCTCTTTCCCCGTCCTGGAATCGACTATCAACGCGCAGGTCACGGCGGTGACGGCATATGCGTGCCGGTTCAAGGCTTGTGTCTTCACATAGTCGACGAGTCCTCTCTTTTGCTCGTCGTTCTTGAAGGGAAGAACAATGGGAAAAAGCCCCTCCAACGTATGAAGGATCGCGGTTGGAAGATGCATGCCGTGCTCCAAAAGAGTGGTCCTGGCAATCGACAGTATGGCGCGGACTGCCTCGGCAATACTTGCCTCCACATCGACGATCTTGGTGGGGAGTCTGAAATCAGGTGCCATCGTGTGCCGCTCCTTGGAAAAGCTCGTGACGCGGATGTACCGGCGGGCCGCTTCACCGACTCTACCAGCATATCGGCTTCTTGGCAAAGATGTCGGGGTCAGTTCGGAGCAGGGTTGCAGTCCCGCGATCCCCCGGGGAATTCCGATCGGCATTCTCGGTGTTCGCCGTGCCTCCGGGGTGATTCTCTCTCGGTTACGGCCGAAGGCTGCGCTAGGTGCGGCATTTCATAAGTTCGGTTACATGTTTTCGTCTCGCTGCGATGCTGCGCGCCGGCAAGAATAATATCCGGGCACGGAGGCCCGGGCTACGAAACACAGAGGCCAAGCCCGGCGTACATCGTGGGACTCCCGCGTTCTGCGCGGGATGCCCGTCATCTTCCGTGGCTCAGGTTGTGCGACTGTACCTGCGCCATGGAGCGCCAGGATGTTCCGGCTCCTATTGCAGCCCTCTCTTGGTGCGACACCAGAACACATTGAAATCTATAGATATCTATTCTCGGGTGTGATAGTATGCCCCAGCCGGGTATTGACGACCGACTCGATGGGCACATGAGGAAGATTCCGAGGAATCATGGCTGACGAAAAAAGGACCAAACACGGGACTTCCGGCACGGAGTCCGCCGAGGCCAAGCAAGGAGCGGATCGAGGAGGGTCGCCGCCGGAAGGAAGCATCGGGCCCGGGCATGTCGGGCAGGTGGAGAACGACCCCACGTTCCTCGACGATTCCGACCTGCCGGTTTGCCTGCCCGCCGATGGTCCGTCCACGGAAACCATAGACCTCAATACGTTGTTCAAGAAGGACATCACCGATTCGGGCAGCTTCGACATCCGGGGAGAGATCTGGAAAACCACCTTCGGACGGGTGATTCAAGCCCTTCCCATTGTTGCACTGCTCGTTGATGAGGGTCTTTCGGTTACGGCCGCCAATGAGGCGTGCAGGGGCATTTCGCCCGGTTACGGCGACATCCTGGGCAAACCGTTCGTGGGCCTTTACCCCACCGGGTCCGAAAAGAGCAAGGCCCGTTCGGTCATCCAGTCGGTGTTTGCCGACCGCAGGCCCAGGGTCTTCTTCGGAATGCTTGCCATTTCCGGTAAAATGATTTGGGGGCGTGCCACGCTCCGGTCCATCAGGATCATGTCGGAAAGGTTCGTCCTCGTACTGATCGAAAACCTCACCCGTGAAACCGAGCAACTCATCCTTAACGAAAAACACCAAGAAGCCCTTCGCAAAGAGATCGCGGAACGGAAACTGTCGGAAGAGGCTCTCAAGTGCAGCGAGGCAAGGTTTCGCCGACTATATGACGGAGCTCCGCTGATGATGCTCTCTCTTGACCGGGACGGGACAATCCGGAGCGTCAACGCGAAGTGCCTTCAGGATCTGGGCTATTCACCCGGGGAACTTGCCGACCGGAACGTCTCCGTGCTGTTGAACGACGGGAACAGGGAGACATTCCTGCACACTCTAAACAGGTTATGGAACACGGGGGAGATCCGGGACTGTCCGGCAGGGTGTCTGAAGAAGAATTGCGTCCCGATGGAGGCGTTGATCGACGGGGTCACGGTGGAAGACCCCGCTTGGGGCGCCGTAGGCCTCCTCACCGTCCGGGACGTCACCAACGAATTGTTGCTGGAGAAACAACTCAGGGAATCCCAGAAGATGGAGGCCTTGGGGACTCTTGCCGGAGGGGTGGCTCATGACTTCAACAACCTTCTCCAGATCATCCACGGCTACGCCGAACTCGTCATGATGAAGCTGAAGAAGGAATCCCCCGGCTATCAAGGGCTGCGGACAATCCGGGACACCGCCCGGAGAGGTTCGGATCTGGTGAAGCAGATCCTCGCGTTCAGCCGCAAGGTGGAGAGCAATTTCCGTCCGCTGGATCTTAACCATGAGGTGCTCAAGTCATCCCGGTTGCTGGAAAGGACCGTGCCCAAGATGATCGGCATCCGCCTCAATTTGGAAGAGAGTCTTCACACCGTCAGTGCGGATCCCGTTCAGATCGAACAGATCGTCCTCAACCTGGCCGTCAACGCGAAAGACGCCATGCCCGAGGGAGGAAGACTGACCATTGAGACCGGAAATGTGTCGTTTGACCAAACACATTGCAGCCGTTCCCCGGAAATGAGGCCCGGCGATTACGTGTGCCTCGCGGTCTCCGACACCGGCCACGGCATGGAACGGGACGTCCTGGCGCACATATTCGAGCCGTTTTTTACGACGAAGAGGCCCGGCGACGGAACCGGTCTCGGGCTCTCCACGGTGTTCGGACTCGTCAAGATACACGGCGGCCACATCACGTGCGAAAGTGCGCCCGGCAAGGGCACGGATATCCGGATCTATCTGCCGGCCATCGGGCTGCAAGTCGGACGGCGGTTGGAAGCAACGGGGGAAATGCCTGCATTCGGGACGGAGACCATTCTCTTTGTCGACGATGAGGGGTTGGTGAGGGCATGGGCAAAGGAGATCCTCGCAGGTGCCGGATACACGGTGGTCGAAGCGGCGAACGGCCGGGATGCCTTGCAGGTATACAGCGAACGATGCGATGAGGTCTCCCTGGTGATACTTGACCTCGTCATGCCTGAAATGGGGGGCAAGCACTGCCTTCAAGAACTCCGCCGGATTAACCCCAATGTCAAGGCCATCGTGAGCAGCGGCTACCCTATGGATCGAGGGACCGCGGAGTTTCTTCAACAACACGCGAAAGCGACTATTGCAAAGCCTTTCCAGGCCAAGGAATTGTTCGGGATGGTACGGCGCGTCATCGA
>JAZDHD010000217.1:0-5335 GCA_043806215.1 Pseudomonadota bacterium
TCCCGTGCACGTGAACTGAGAGCCTTGGTCGGAATTGAAGATCTCCGGCTTTCTCCCTTCCAGGGCTCTTTGGAGCGTCTCGATGCAGAAGTCCGCCTCCATGGTTATCGAAACGGCCCAAGCCACCACGTATCGACTGAAGACTATCGATCTTAGCCCACTGGTGTGGGCTGTTGTCATCTGTAGAAGCCGTCAAGAGTGAGCCAAGGACTGTCATCCTCAGGTCATATTACCTAAAATGATGTCCTCAATAGCCGGTAGACTCTTGCTTTCCTTTAACCACTCAGGCGCCGTATATTGGTATTTGAGTGCATAGTAGTCCCATGGCACGGGCAGCACGCATTCACTGTCCCGGCGCTGCGTTTAAGGTTAAGCTCCTCCAGAACGGCGGACGGGATACTACTTTGACGATTCGGACCGCCTCCGTTTCGACGATCTGTTGGAAGAAGGAGTCAAGCGATTCTATGTTCACGGCGCAGCATTGAGCTGATCAGCAACAAGGTCCATCTCGTGCACATTCAGGGCAGGTAGAATAGAGTCATCTCAGATCCTGTATGGTGCCCCATGATGCGGTCTCAGGAGATCTGACCGACGAGTTGTCTACAGGTCAAAGGTCGGTGAAGTTTTCCAGCAGGAAGGCGATGCGCAGTTGAATTGTCATAGTGATCTGCGGGAAAGCCTCGTAAAATGTGGGTGCAAGTAACTTCACCATGCTAAGAGTCCCCATCAAAAACGGGGAAAAGGTCATTGACGGTATTACCAGATCACAGTAGGATAGTAGCCTGAACCCCATCCCAAAGCTTCTGTCCAACGTTAGGACACAGCTCTGTCATTAAAATCGAAGAGACAGAAGGGAGGGTCTTAGGAGGGTAGGTATGAACCGCGACCCTATTTATGGTCAAATCGTTGACAGACTTAATGGTACGCTTGATCCGGACCTTTTTGAACAGTGTGCGGCCGATCTCTTGCGAGATATCTACCCCGGTCTCACTCCTATGCCAGGTGGCACGGATTCAGGAATGGACGGAGCGATCGGTGATGGCTTAGCGGAACCCTTCCCCCTTGTAACAACAACTGCCAAAGACGTCATTGGCAACCTCACGCGCAATCTGACAACCTATTTGCAGGATGGTGGCAAGCGTCGCAAGGTCGTTCTAGCGACGTCGCGATCACTCACGACCAAGAGAAAAGACAACCTCTATGGGCGAGCCCGTGAACTTGGCTTTGAACTCGTTAATATCCACGCCCAAGCCGCAATCGCTGGGTTACTTTATAGAGACCCAAAGTGGTGCCTGGAACTGCTCAATTTGCCAAGCGATCCACCCCCCCTTTCAAGAATTCCTAAGACTCGCCGCCCTCTATATGATGCACCCCTTATCGGACGCAACTCTTCCCTCGACTGGCTGCGTCAAACTACCGATGATAGCGTTTTGATTGGTCAGCCGGCGTCCGGCAAGACATTCCTGCTGCAGAAGATTGCCCAAGAGGACGGAGGCTTGTTTCTCGTTACCGGCGACCGGGGCGAGATTGCCGTAGGGATTCGCTCCCAACAACCAACAGCGGTCTTCGTAGACGACGTAGGAGCCGACCATGACCTTCTTGGTAGTCTAATCCAAATGCGGAGCGAAATAGGGGCGGTTTTCCATATCATCGTAACCGGCTGGCCGGGGAATGAAACGGCGCTCGTTGAGACTATGAACATCCCGGCCCACCGTGTTCATCGACTCGAACCACTCACTCGGGACGAGATTAAGGAGGTCATCTACCATGTGGGCGTACGAAGCCCGGACGAGCTCGTAGGCGAGATAATAGACCAAGCGGAGGGCAGGCCTGGTCTAGCAGTGACTCTGGCCTTACTTTGGTTGCAAGGAGGGCGCCGAGAAGTGGTTTTCGGTGATAGGCTGTACAGTACTATGGTGGACTTCGCCGAAAAGTTCGTCAACAAGGAAGCGGCCCCAATCTTGGCCATAATAGCTCTTTCAGGCAAAGCTGGCCTTTCACTCTTGACTGTCGCGGAACTTACAGGTTCTCCCGAAATCCAAGTGCATCGTGTGCTCAACCAACTTACGGCAAGCGGCGTTGTGATGGTTGTAGATGGAGATAGGCTGACAGTGCGTCCTCCTGTGTTGCGATATATACTCGTGAGGAATGTATTTTTTCAAGGCGTGCCATTGCCAATAGACCGATTTCTCGACCGGGTCCCCACACGATCCGAAGCGGCTCTCGTGCTTATCGGAGCTCGAGAGCGTAGCGCAGCCGTACCCAACCAACTGCTTCACCGTCTTGTGACCGAATCCTCTTCTTCCAAAGTATGGGAAGTCTGGAAAGCCTACGCTTGGCTCGGGCGTCAGGAAGCTGAGTGGATATTTCGGGACCATCCAGACATGGTGCCCGTCATTGCGAAACCGGGTCTATTCAATGCTCCGGAAACTTTTCTGCCACCGCTCCTCACAAAAGCAGTTGGTGACCTTCGCCCGCTCAACAAATACCCGGATCACCCTCTTCGGCTCATTGAGTCCTGGATCGAATCCGCGTCCCCTGGTGGGGGGGAAGCGTTTCGGCGCCGACAACTTCTTTTGGACGCGACGGAAAACTGGCTATCCGATCATAGCGACTGGAGAATAGGCGGATATGCTCTAAAACTGGTGTTGTCACCAAACTTCGAATATCGCTCTGTAGACCCAGGACAAGGATTTTACATGAAATTTGCATCCCGTCCACTTCTGCCGTATGAACTGTCCCAAGTGCGAGGCCTCTGGCACCGAGTGTTGAATCTGATAGGTAGCATTGATATCACTGACTGGTCCATTATTCACCGCACGATAGAAGCATGGGATTACGGCAGACGGGTCAAATCGGATCTCCCTGCCGAAATCAGACAAATCATGGACGCCTTCGCAGGCCAAATGCTTCAAGATGTGGTCTCATTGGCTCGACAACATCCGGCTACGTTGCGTTGGGCCCGCAGAGTTGCTCAAAGGCTTGGCGTTGATATCAGTATCGAGCTGGATCCGGATTTTGAAATCCTCTATCCGTCACGCGAACATGGACAGTACTCTAGAGAGGTTGAAGAACGTGAACGTGCTGCCGTAGATGCCCTAGCTGTCCGTTGGAGTCGTGAGGACCCCGAAGAAATCGCTGGAAGAATAGCCCGAATTCAGGCCGAGGCAAATTCGGCCGGGCTCAATTGGCCGCGATGGCCTCCTTATCTGTGTAATGCGATAGCTGATCAGGTCTCTTCACGCGTGGTTTGGGTACGCCACTTTATAAACGCCAAGCTTTCCTATTATCTGATTCTTCCTTTCCTTCGGCGGGGAGCTGAGACAGAAGAGGAGAATTGGCTGAGCCTCGCTTTAGAATGCCTCCGTTTGCCTGAGCTACGAAGCGTAGCCGTTGAATTAGCTTTGACCCTACCTCATGTTCCAGACGAGCTACTTGAACGTGCATTGCAGCATTTGGAAAACTCCGATAGCCATGTAACCTCGTTATGCTCATTAGGAAGGATCCCTGAAGATCGTCTGCACCTCTTATTTCGCCATCCCAACGCTGCGATCGCGAGTGCCGCAACCAAAGGTGAATGGGAAGCCGAACCACAAGGAACTGTACGTGAAAGCCTTCGGGAAGATTGGGAAAAGGCCTTCGTCCATAGTTCTTCGGACTATTGGTTGACGGAGGTTTTTCGCGCGACCCCGGATCTGGCTTACCGTTGGATTCAGAATCAGCTTGCCGATGAGAGATTTCACATTTTTGACCCGTCTTACGAGGAAGCGATCAAGTCTGCAGTAGGGGTCTTGACCGTAGACCAGCGACGCTATTTGATCGAACAGATTCCTGACCTATACGATTTCAGTATACTTGTCGCAAGTCTAGTGGGTGCCAACTCTAACCTCTATCAGGCACTCCTGCAGAACCACCGACTTCGACACTACCACTCTGTTCCTTTGTCTGGGGTCCCCGAGGGTGATTGGTTTGAAAAAGCGATCCTGGCGTACGATACAGGTTACAGCCCCCAATATATTGCAGAGAGTTCCGTGCAGCGACGCGGCGGAGGAATGTCTTGTGCCGGCCCGTGGTCGGCCCACTGGTCCAAATGGTTAGAACGTTTTGAAAGCGTCCTGTCTCATCTCGACCCGCGTATCCAAGAAATCGGTGAAGCGGGCCGCTCTTGGGCAATTAAGGAGCGTGATGATGCTCTAAGACGGGAACGTACGAAGGCAGTGTATGGAATGGGGAGTTAGATTGGAAGGCTGGTGGGCGGTGTCACATCACTCGCCCACACTCGGCAGGCTTGACATATTGGTCTTCCTGTCAGGTATGCTCCTACCGTCTCAAGCTCTGCCGCGAGACGGGGGTTTAGTTTCCGCGCGTTTGCGCGGACGATTGACCGCCCGACCGGCGGATGGGGGCCGCCTCCTTTCTACAAGTGTCAAGCTATCAAGCCTGCCTCGGAAAGAACCACATTATCAACGGCTTGAAGTCCCTGCTCTTCATTGAAGTCATCTCGGATCATCTTTCCCTTCGGCCGGACGACCGGATATGTACTTGTGGAGGATGCTCGAAAACAGGGTTTGGCATGGGATTCCTTCCTCAATGGCTTTTTCTGGATGGCCGACAGATCTTTCAGCGATATGCGCATGTTTATCCTCCGATCCTTTCCGAATGTCGCACGTGCGCATCCCCCGTACCGCCTCGACTCGGATTCCACAGCCGATCCATCGCCCATCGTGTTCCCCGGCCGTTCGGAACCTGAGCATGAGGCCGCCTGAGGGGGTGCGAAAGGGCCACAGTAAATACCTGTGATATGTAGCCGGAGTTCCCGCATTGACGATGCAGCGATTGTGGACTAATCTGTGGATCGGTATCCACAAGGGGGACGCCGTATGAAGACCATTCAGATGACCATCGACGAATCTCTGCTGACGGAAGTGGATCGAGTGACCCAGGAGCTAAAGACCACCCGATCCGCATTTATTCGGTCCGCCCTCCAACTTGCGCTCAGGCGGCATTTCATCGCGAACCTTGAGGAACAGCACGCTCGGGGCTATGCGCGTCTGCCGGTCGCTCCGGATGAGTTCGACGACTGGGACGAGGAGCAAGCGTGGGGGCAGCCGTGAATCAAGGAGACGTATACTGGTATACGTTCAAGAAGCCGGACAAACGTCGCCCCGTCCTTGTTCCGACACGGGACTCCGCCATTTCCTTTCTGACGTCCGTCACCGTGGCTCCCATCACCACCACGATACGGGCTATCCCATCGGAGGTGCCCCTGTCTCAGGCGGACGGCATGTTCACTACGTGTGCGGTGAATCTGGACAACATCCAAACCGTTCAGAAG